>JAJXWU010000242.1 GCA_021781425.1 Pseudomonadota bacterium | reverse complement strand
TGCGCCGCCGAAGCCGGTGACACCACCCGCACCACAGACCGCTCCGGCAGCCATGCCGGCATCGCCGCCGGCCATTCCGGCCGCCGTGCCGATACCCGTTCCACCGCCAACGATTGCGAAACCCGCTCCTGCGCCGGCACCGGCTTCGTCGTCCCAACCGGCGGCCCCGGTCCAGCCGCAGCGCTCCGCACCATCAGCGCCAGTGCTGATGCCGAGCCTGCCGCTGCCGATTCCACCGCGCTTCGCGCCACCGCCTATCGTCGTCACACCGACGCCAAAGCCGGCAACGCCTGCGCAGTCCGGGACTCTGCCTTTGCACCCGCCAGCGCACACTTCGCCCGCGAATCCGCCCGTACCCGCTGCGCAGCCTCTGGTCAAACCCGTGGCAGATTCGCCGCCGAAGCCGCCGGAAGAACCGCATCAGTAAACGTGCGGCGGCGAATGCGCCGCCGCCGTCACGCCGGAACGCGGGACGGGCTTTCCAGCAACCCATGCGCGCTGGCCAGATGCGCCAGTGCGACGACGTTGTCGATGCCGAGTTTTTCGAATAGGCGCGCCTTGTAGGTCGCCACAGTTTTTTCGCTCAAATGCAGGCGTGCGGCGATGTGTTTCGCGGCGCGGCCCTGCCCCAGCATCATCGCCACTTCGAGTTCGCGCGCGGAAAGACTCTCGAATGGCGATAGGTCGCCGGCCATCGTCGCCAGCGCCAGTTGTCGGGCGACATCGCCGCCGAGATAACGCTGGCCATCGGCGACCTTGCGCATCGCCTTGATCAATTCATCCGCCGGACAACCCTTGGTCAGATAGCCGCTCGCCCCCGCTTCGAGCAGTCGCTTCGGAAACGGCGCTTCGTCGACCATCGTCAGGATCACAACGCGCGTGCCGAGCTTGGCACGGCGCACGCGCTCGGTGACTTCGATGCCGGACACTCCCGGCATGTGCACGTCGACGAGAGCAACATCGGGTTTGAGTTGTTTGATGAGCGCGAGTCCGCGTTCGCCATCCTCGGCCTCGCCCACGATTTCGATGTCGGGCTGTTTTTCCAGGATCAGGCGCAGGCCCGTGCGCACGAGCGCGTGATCGTCCACCAACACGATACGGATCATGTTCCCCATCCCCTACCATCCCCATGGGCAAGGTACTGCGGGATGCGGGGTAAGGCAAGCGTGGCACAGGGAAAAGCGAAAGAGCGATGGGCGGAAGCGGTGAGATATGCTCGTCTCGTCCTGAGACTCGCCTTCGCTTCGCTCGGGCCAGCTCCGTTGTCCTGATTCGTTCCCGGCGAATCAGTCGAACTCACGATTTTTCTTTGCGTTTCAAGTATGCTTCGCGCGCGCCGATCGGAGAGGTGGCCGAGCGGTTTAAGGCACCGGTCTTGAAAACCGGCGTGGTAGCGATACCACCGCGAGTTCGAATCTCGCCCTCTCCGCCATCAAGCGATCCGCTCTGCCCCGCCCATGTACGGCCGCAGCACTGGCGGTACGGCGATCGACCCATCCGCGTTCTGGTAGTTTTCCATCACCGCGATCAGGGCGCGGCCGACGGCGACCCCGGAGCCATTGAGCGTGTGCACGAGTTCGGGTTTGCCGGTTTCCGGATTGCGCCAGCGTGCCTGCATGCGGCGCGCCTGGAAATCGGTGCAGTTCGAGCACGAGGAAATCTCGCGGAATGTATTCTGCGACGGCAGCCAAACTTCAAGGTCATAGGTTTTTGCCGCAGCAAAGCCCATGTCGCCGGTGCACAGCAGCACGCGCCGGTACGGCAGTTCGAGCTTTTCCAGCACCGTTTCGGCGCAGCGCGTCATGCGCTCGTGTTCAGCGTAACTCTCCGAAGGTTTGGAAATCGTCACCAGTTCGACCTTCTCGAACTGATGCTGGCGGATCATGCCGCGCGTGTCACGTCCCGCAGCACCGGCTTCGGCACGAAAACACAGTGAATGCGCGGTCAGGCGACGAGGCAGCGTCTCGGCATCGACGATTTCATCCCGTACGAGATTCGTCAGCGAAATTTCCGACGTCGAAATCAGGTAGCGCCTGTGTTCGCCGAGTTGCGTGGCGAACATGTCCTCCTCGAACTTCGGCAACTGGCTCGTACCGAAAAGACTCTCGGCATTGACGATGACTGGCACGTTGCATTCCAGATGCCCGTGTTCGCGCGTGTGCAGGTCGAGCATGAACTGGGCGAGCGCGCGATGCAGGCGCGCAAGTTCGCCGCGCAGCACGGTGAAGCGCGCACCGGAGAGCTTTGCCGCAACCTCGCCGTCGAGCCAACCGTGGCGCGCGCCGAGTTCGACATGATCTTTCACCGCAAAATCGAACGTGCGCGGCGTGCCCCAGCGCTGGATTTCCTTGTTCTGCGTTTCGTCTGCGCCGGGCGGAACCGAAACATCGGCCAGATTCGGAATGCCGAGCGTGATCGCGGCGAGCTCCGCCTGGATCTCGGCGAGCGCCTGCTCGGTGGCCTTGAGCTGATCGCCGATGCCGGCGACTTCGGCCATCAACGCGGCGGTGTCCTCGCCTTTGGCCTTGGCCATTCCGATCGCCTTGGAACGCGTGTTACGCAGATTCTGCAACTCCTGCGTCTGCGTCTGCGCGGCCTTGCGTCGCGCTTCGAGTGCCACGATTTGTACTTTCGGCAAAGCGAAGCCGCGCGCGGCTAACCGCTCGGCAACAGCGTCGAGTTGTCCGCGCAGGAGTGCCGGATCGAGCATGATCGAAATCCGCAAAAAAAATCAGCCGCGATTATATCGCAGGCCTGTGGATCACTGCGCCGCGGCGTGCGATGGTTCCACCCAGAATTTCAGCAGCAGCGCCGCGACCAGTGCGCAGCCGGCACCGAATCCAAACGCAACCAGCGGCGTTTCGAGTTGCCACAGCCAGCCGAAAACGATGGACGCCGGCAGCAGGAACAAGCCGACGACCAGGTTGTACCAGCCATACGCCGTGCCGGCCGACTCGTGCGGCACCAGATCGGCAACGAGCGCCTTTTCCGCGCCTTCGGTCGCCGCGAGGAAGACTCCGTATCCGGCGAACAGCGGCCACAGCGCCCAGGTGTTGTCCCGTTGCACGCCGAGCACAAGATAGAAAACCGCGTAGACGATCCAGCCGGAAACGATCAAACGTGTGCGACCGATCCGATCCGACAGCGACGACAACGGCGTCGACAACGCCGCTGCGACCAGCGACACCAACGCCCACAGCACCGGCACTTCGGCTTGCGGCAGGCCAAGATCGCGCGCGCGCAGGAGCAGGAACATGTTCGAGGAATTGCCCAGTGTGAAAAGCGCGAGCACGAGCAGGTAACGTCGGAATGCGGGCGGAAATTCGCGCAGGGTCCACGAGAAGGCAATTGGCCTCTGCACAGGTTCGTGAGGGGCATCTTTGAGGAACAGCGCCAGCACGATCACGACAATGCCCGGCACGATGGCCCACAGGAACACGTGCCGCAGCGGTATTCCCGCCGCCAGCATCGCCGCCGCGACCAGCGGCCCGATCACCGCGCCGAAATTATCCATCGCGCGATGAAAACCGAAGGCGAGTCCGCGCTGCGATGCTTCGACGCTGTGTGCCAGCAGCGCATCGCGCGGCGCCGAACGCAGGCCCTTGCCAACGCGGTCGGCGAAGCGGCAGACGAGCACGCCAAACCAACTCGAGGTCAGTCCGAGCAACGGCCGCGCGAAACCGGCGATGCCGTAACCCGCGAGCACCCAGTTCCTGACGTGGCGCGTGCGGTCGGCGAGCACGCCGGCTAACAGCTTGAGCAGGCTGCTGACCGCCTCGGCAATGCCCTCGATGATGCCCAGCGCCTTGGGTCCGGCCATGAGCACGCTGGCCAGATACAGGGGCACCAGCGGGTAGATCATGTCGCTCGCCGCGTCGTTGACCAGACTGATGATCCCCAGCAGCCAGACCGTGCGCGGCAGTTTGCGGATCGACTCGATCATTGCTTGCCCTGCTTGCGTGCCATGGCGCGGGCCGCTCGTATACTTTTCAACTTTTCGCCAATCTTGCCTTCGAGACCGCGTTCGACGGGCCGGTAGAACTCGCGCCCGGCAAGCGCATCCGGCAGGCATTGCTGGTCGAACGCGACGCCGCCTTCGACATCGTGATCGTATTGATAGCCCTTGCCGTACCCAAGCCCCTTCATCAGCTTTGTTGGCGCATTGCGCAGGTGCACGGGCACTTCCAGCGTGCCGGTTTCCACGATCGCCCTCTTCACTTCACCGAACGCCGCGTAGACGGCATTGCTCTTGGCAGCGATGGCAAGGTAAATCGCGCATTCGGCCAGCGCGAGGTCGCCCTCCGGCGAACCAAGACGCTCGTAGGTACCCCAGGCCTCGAGCGCGAGTGTGAGCGCGCGGGGATCGGCCAGACCGATGTCCTCGATCGCCATGCGTACTAG
>JAJXWU010000044.1 GCA_021781425.1 Pseudomonadota bacterium | reverse complement strand
ATGGTCTGCTTGTGGTCGGCGTGGAAGCGTTCGCTGAATACTTGCGCGAACGCGCCTGGATCTGGGAATCGCAGGCTCTGGTGCGCGCACGGCCTATCGCGGGCGACGCGCAAGCCTGTGCCGGATTCGCCGTCTTGCGCGCGCGCTGGCTTGCGCAGCCGCGCGATCACGTGCAGGTGCTGACCGAGGTCGGCGCGATGCGTGCGCGCTGGCGTGCCGAGCGCGACCGTTCCACCGATTCGATGCTGGATCTGAAGCAGGGTGCCGGCGCCTTGCTCGACATCGAATTCATCCTGCAAACGCTGGTGCTCATGCACGCGCACGAACAGACGGGATTGCTCGCCAGCGGCAATAGCGCCGAATTGATCGGACTTTGCGCGCGCGCCGGCATTCTCGCCGCCGATGCCTCCCGCGACTTGGCGCAGGCGCACGCCGCGTTGCTCAAACGTGGGCTGGACTGCACCCTGGACGCACGTCCGCGCCTGTCCGTGCGCGATGCGGAACTGGAGCGGCTAACGCGGGCCGTCCTGCGCATCGCGTTGGAAACCGGATTGCGCTTCGCCTGATTCAATCGCCCGTCAGTGCCGCGACGACGTCCGGCCGCGTCGATTCCAGCACATGCCAGACCTTGCTCGCGACGGCGGCGAGTTCGCGCAGCGGCGGCGGTTGCTGCCATGGGGAAAAATCCAGATCGGCGTCGAGCGCGTGCAGCCAGCCCTGGGCGCGCAATTCGGCGTGAAGATCGGTCAATTTGCCACGGGCGCCATCCGGCAGCAGGGTGACTACCGGTTTGCCGGTGGCGCAGGCTTCCGCGAGCATGTTCACGGAGTCGGGCGAGACGACGAGGCGATCGGCGGCGGCAAGATAACCCTGGTAAGGATTTTCGCCGTCTTCGGGCCCGTTCCAGAAATGCACGCAGTCCGCGCGCAGACGCTCGCGCGAAATGCGCCGCCATGCATCCGGGGTGCGTCGCGAAGTGGATACGAGAACGCTGCCACCGTCGCGTTCGACGAGGCCGTTGATGCGGGACAGGAATGTATCGAACCAGACGCCGTCCATGTCCAGGCCGCGGCGCGCGCCGCCGATCAGCACCGCCGTGCGCGGCCGTGGCAACTGTGCCAGCGTGGCAAAGCGCGCCAAGCCCGCGGCGAGCCAGTCCTCGTCCACCGGATTGAGCGCGCCAATGGTCTGGATCACGTTGGCGCCTTGCAAGGCATCGTGGCGCGGCGCGACGACGAGATCGAAATGGCGCGGATCGACGCGCGGATCGAGGATTTGCACGGTGAAGGTCTTGCCGCCGCTGGCGTGGCGCAGCCAGCGCGCGAGAAGCGCACCGTCGCGGCCGCAGCCGATCGCCAATGCCGGCCACGGTGCGCGCAGGTGCTGGCGCAATTCTGCCGCGACGCCGATACGCAAGCCCGAAGTCATGCGTGGCGCCGACCATGCCCAGGGTCCGCGCAGACCGGTACGTAGGACGTCCGCTTCGACTCGCATGGCCTGCGCCAAGGCGCGCGCCTGGCGTTCGTTGCCGGCGGTGCCATCGGTCACGATCCAGCAGGTGGGTTTTTTTGGGGGGGTCACGGTGGGCGCATCGTGCAAGATTTTCCGCATCATGCCGATCCCATGACAATTACGGCAAGTCTAACGCTCGACGCGTTACACTTTCGGTTGCAATTTCCGCATCGTCGTCAAAGGAGGATCATCATGTTGCTACGCCGCTTGTTGTTGACATCCCTGTTCGCCGCGAGCACCCCGGTTTTCGCCGCGCCGCAGACCTTCACCATCGACCCGACCCATACCCAGGTGTCGTTCACCTACAATCATTTCGGATTTTCCAATCCGAGCGGACGCCTGGAGGACATCAAGGGCGCGGTCGTCATCGATCAGGCTGACTGGGGCAAATCTTCCGTGAACGTGGACATGCCGTTGAGCGGCCTGCACACCGGCGTGCCCAAGCTCGACGAGCACCTGAAGACGCCGGACTTTTTCGATGCGGCGAAATTCCCGGATGTCACGTTCAAGAGCACGAAGGTGACGAAGACCGGCGCGGATACGCTGGACATCGCGGGCGATCTGACCGCGCACGGTGTGACCAGACCCGTGACCTTGCATGCGCATATCAACAAGATCGGCGAGAACAAGATGATCGGCACGCAAAGCGCCGGTTTCGACGCCGACACCACGCTCAAACGCTCGGATTTCGGCATGGGCAAGTACGTGCCGATGGTCAGCGACAAGGTGCATGTGCATATCACCTTGTCGGCGGACTTGGCGAAATAGCCGAGCGAAAACTGTTCGCCCTGAGCGTAGGCCGAAGTCGAAAGGCCGCCAGCGCAGGCGCTTCGACTCCGCCCGCTGCGCGAGCTACGCTCAGGGTGAACGGAGTTGGTGTTGTCGCGCGACGATCTCGTCGCGCGATCCGCGGGCAGTTACTGGCTCTTTACGCCCTGATTCTTCAGCGCTTCCAGGCCGGCGAGGTTGATGCTGCCGACGGCGGCCTTGAGCTGGTCGATGCTGTCCGCGTTGCCGCTGACTTTCACGCTGAAACGATCGCCGAGGACGATGCTGAATTCGCCGTACTTGCTTTGCGTGTTCCATTGCTCATGGACGAGGCGGCCATCCTGCTTGTAGGTCTTGTCGTAGCCGTGGTCGGTTTCGTTATCCGCTTCGACGCCGACCGCACCGGCCAGCGCCATGATGCCCTTGGCGCTGCCGGTATCGGCGATCTCCAGATGCAGGGTGTGCTGGCCGTCCGAATAAGTGGCGTTCGCGTCAGACGCCTGCATGCCCATCGCGCCGTTGCGTTCGGCGGAAACCGACGTTCGCTTCAGGCCGGCGAGCGTGTCCGGCACGAAAGCCTTGATCGCGTCCGGTGCCAGGGCTTCGACCTGCGCGCCGCCGCCGAGCACCGTGCCGAGCATCTGCCCGGCGGCCTGCGCCTGTGCGTTGGCGTCGCCGGATTTCTGCGCGACTTCCATCTTCTGGCCAGCTTCCCCCATCTTCTGGCCGATGGCAGCCAGTTTGCCCAGCGCGCTGCTGGAATCGATAGTAACGCTGCTGCCGTTGCCGTCGAGGCCGATGTTGCTGCTGCCGATGCTGGCCGCGCCAAACATCGCCGCACCGGTGAAGCTGGCGACAATGAGCATCAGGATCCAGCCGAGCACGATCGCGCAGATGATGCTCACCGCGGTGTAGCCGCCGGCCTTGTCGGGCGGGCATTTCATTGTGTTCGGCAGGCCAAGGTAGAGCAGGTAGATCGAATAGATGCCGCCGGCGAGCATGACCAGCGCGCCGAGGACGCCGAGAATCGCGGCGATCCCGGCGATCCAGCTGGCCGTGTAGGCATAGGCGACCGTCTTGAGCGCCTGCACCTGGTTCTTCTGCGCGCCGAAGGTCCCGGCCAGAGCGTCGATGATCAGCGCCATCACGAAAACCATCACCAGCGACAGCACGTAGTACACGATCATGCCGGTGATGCCGGCGCCGATGCCGGCATGCACGGTCACGCCGAAGAAACTCGTGCCGATGATGCTGTTCTTGATGAAACCGAACACGGCGGGAATCGCCGCCAGAATCAGGATGTAGTTGAGGTACAGACCCTGTACCGTTTCCGTCTCGCCCGCGATCACGGGCCATTCGGTTTTCGGCGCGAGCAGAATGTTCTTGACGCGCGCGATGAGCTTGTTGAAATCCACGATCATTCCTCCCCGTTGAACCCCTGCACGGTGATCTTACCCGGTTCCTGACGAAAGGGAATCGGTGCCGGGTCGCGGCGGCGACGTGACCCGGTTCACGCAAGGTACGCGCGCTGGTGCGCATCTTGCTAGACTTGACTCATCGCATCGCAGATTCCCGGGAATCGTCCATGTCCGCCACCGCCGCATCCGTTTCCGGCGCCCCCGCCGTCCGGCTGATTCCGGCCAACGCCGAGCATCGCTACAGCGTCACCCATGACGATCTGCCGCTGTCCTGCCCCATGCCGGGCATGAGCCTGTGGAATTCGCACCCCAAGGTTTATCTGGCGATCGAAGCCACCGGCACTGCGCAATGCCCATACTGCAGTGCCGTGTACGCATTAACCGATTGAAGGCCGGCGCGTGACGCAGCGGCGCCTGACCGTGGTGCAATTGCTGCCGGCCCTGAATGCCGGCGGCGTGGAGCGTTCCGCGCTGGAGATCGGCGCGGCGTTGGCCGCGGCCGGGCACCGATCCGTCGTGGTCAGCGCGGGCGGTCGCCAGGTCGAGCGCCTGACCGCGCAGGGCAGCGAACATATCGCGCTCGAGGTTGGCCGCAAATCGCCGGTCACGCTGCGTCATGTCGGCAGCTTGCGTCGTCTGTTTGCGGAACTGGCGCCCGATATCGTGCATGCGCGCTCGCGTCTGCCGGCGTGGCTGGCCTGGCGTGCGCTGCGGAAGATGTCGGCGTCCAAATCGTCGGCTCCGAAACCACATTTCCTGACCTCGGTCCACGGCCTGAATTCGCCTGGCTGGTACAGCGCGATTCTGACCCGCGGCGAGCGCGTGATCTGCGTGTCGAACGCGGTGCGTGACCACGTGCTCGCGCACTATCCACGTGTCGAGCCGGCGCGGTTGATGGTGATTCCGCGCGGTGTTGATCCGGCAGATTTCCCGTTCGGCTACGCGCCGGACGAAGTTTGGCGGCGGGGTTTCGCCGAACATTTCCCGCAACTGGCCAGCGGCCTGCTGTTGACCTTGCCCGGCCGCGGCACGCGGCTGAAGGGCCATGCCGATGCGATCGAATTGCTGGCCGGACTGGTCGCGCGCGGTCTGGATTGCAGACTGCTGCTGCTCGGCGCAGAAGAACCCGGACGCGAAGCGTACCTGCGCGAATTGCGGACCCTGGCGCAGCAACGCGGCGTCGCCGAGCGCATGGCGATCAGTCCGCCGCGCGACGACGTGCGCGAAATCTACGCGGTGTCGAACCTGGTGCTGCAGCTATCGACCAAACCCGAAGCGTTCGGCCGCACTGTCATCGAAGCCATCGCCTTGTGCCGGCCGGTGCTCGGTTACGCCCACGGCGGCGTCGGCGAGCTGCTCGCGGAGTTGTATCCGGATGGCCGCGTGCCGCCGGGCGATATCACGCGCTTGGTCGAGCGCGCCGCGGAATTGCTGCGTCTAGCGCCGCCGATCGCACCGCTCAAGCGCTTCCGCCTCGCCGACATGCAGGCCGCGACCCTGGATTTGTACGCGCAGATCGCCGAATGAAGACCCTGTGGCCGCTATGGATCGTGCTCGGTGTGCTGGTACTGCTGCCTGTCGGGCGTGGTTCGGAAGTGCCGTTGGCGATCGGCGCGATCACCGGATTGGTCCTGATCTGGCGCGAACGCCATCGTTTGTGCGCACATACCGGCGTCGTGCTCGTTGCCATCGTGTTCGCGTGCTACTGGCTGGCGGCGCTGGCCTCCGCCCCAGACGCGATTGCGCCGGAAAAAACCTGGAGCACGGTCGCCGGACTACTGCGCTTTCTGCCGTTCGCCGGTTTCGCGTGTCTGGCGCTGCGCAAGGCGGCATGGTGGCCGCACCTGACCGATGCCTGCGCCGCGATCGTACTGCTCTGGCTGCTGGATGCCTGGGTGCAGATCCTCACCGGCTGGAGCCTCGCCGGCGCGGAAACCGCGGACCGTCTTTCCGGCATCTTCGGCGCGGGCAACCTCAAGCTCGGGCCGGTGCTGGCGGTGCTGTCGCCGTTCGTGTTTGTCGCGGCGCGCAAGCGCTGGGGTTGGCGCGGGTTGGCATTGGCCTTCGCATTCCAGTTGATGCCGATCCTGTTCGCCGGTTCGCGCGCGGCCTGGATCATGTATGCGCTGGTTGCGCTTGCGTTCGTCTGGATGCAGACGCGCGCGCCGCTGCGCTTTGCGGCATGGGCGTTGGCTGCCGCCTGTGCGGCAGTGCTCGGGATTGCCGTTGCCTGGCAACATTCGGGGCGCTTCGACCTGCGCTTCGATCGTACCCTGCTTGCGTTGCAAGGCTCGGAGCAGGCGCTGGATACGGCGTCGGCGGGACGGATGCGCATCTGGAGTACGGCCGCACGCATGATCGCCGCGCATCCGCTGACCGGGGTGGGCGTGCGCGGATTCCGCTACGCCTATCCGCACTACGCGCAACCGGGCGACGCCTTCGTCAACGCGCGGACCGACGAAGGCGCCTATCACGCGCACCAGATCGTGCTCGAAGTGCTCAGCGAAACCGGAAGCGTCGGCCTGGCGTTGTGGTTGATCGGCGCTTTCTGCGCGATTCGCGCCTGGCGGCGTGCCGAGGCGCCCGCGCGCGAACGCGCGCTCGCGCCGGCGCTGGCGCTGGCGGCGATGACGTTTCCGCTGAACACGCACCTCGCCTTCTATTCGGCGTGGTGGGGCCTGCTGTTGTGGTGGCTGATCGCGCTGTATTGCGCGGCACTGGGCGCGGACGAGCATGCCGCGTGAGCCGCTCTCGGTCGTTGTCACCACATTCAACAGCGCGGCGACACTCGGGCGTTGCCTGGCCAGCGCCGCTTTCGCCGACGATATCGTCGTGCTCGATTCCGGCAGCACGGATGCCACCGTCGACATCGCGCGCGGCCGCGGTGCGCGCGTTTTCGTGGAAGCGTTTCGCGATTATGCGACGCAGAAGCAATCGGCCATCGACAAGGCCGCGCACACCTGGGTGTTGCTGCTCGACGCCGATGAGGCATTGACGGATTCAGCGCGTGTTGAGATCGAACGCGCACTGGAAAATCCGACTGCGGCCGGCTTCCGTCTGCCGCGGCGCGAGCAGATGTTCTGGACCTTCCAGCACCGCTGGAGTTGGACCAACACGCATCTGCGCCTCATCGATCGCCGCCGCGCACGCATGAACGCGGCGGCTGTGCATGCCGCGCCGGAAACGGATGGCGCGGCGCGCACGCTGCGTCGCGCCGTATTCCTGCATTACGGCGAGCCGGACATCGCCACCAAGGTCGCCAAGATCAATGCCTATTCCACCGGCGTCGTCGCCGACAAGCTGCGCCGCAAGCCGCGTTTCCTCGGCGTGCGCATGGTCGCCTATCCGCCGGTGTTCTTCCTGCGCCAGTACATTTTCAAACGCTATTTCCTCAACGGCTGGGCGGGGTTCATCAGCGCTGTGACCGGCGCGTACTACGTGTTTCTGAAATACGCGAAGGTGTATGAGGCGCGGCGGCGCGAGCGTCAATAAACCGGTGGTGCGCCTGCCGGCCGGGTCTTGAAGCGCTTGTGCACCCACAGGTATTGCTCCGGCGCTTCGCGCACCATGCGTTCGATGCAGGCGTTGATGCGCGCGGTGTCGGCCGTGATGTCCGCCGAGGGAAAGTTTTCCAAAGGCGCTTCCAGCCGGATCGCGTAACCGCCGTGCGCCGCGCGGCGATGGAAGAACGGGATCACCGCTGCGCCGGACAGGCGTGCCAGATGATGCGTGGCGGTAAGTGTGGATGCCGCGACACCGAAGAACGGAGCGAACACCGCATCTTTGCCGCGCATGTCCTGATCCGGCGCGTACCAGAGCGTGCCGCCGTGCTTGAGGTATTTCACGCTGGCGCGCAGTTCGTCCTTGGTGAACATCGCGTCCGCGTAGCGCAGGCGTGCCTGCAGCACGGCGCGTTCGAACACCGGATCGTCCATCACCCGGTACATGCCGGCGATGCGAATGCGTTGCGACACCAGCCGCGCGCACAGTTCCAGGTGCGAGAAATGTGCGCCGACCAGCAATGTGCCGCGGCCCTGCGCGCGGCAGCGTTCCAGGTGTTGCAGTCCCTCGATCGCGCACGGCACGCGCGCGATGGCGCGATCGGAGCCGAACCAGGCGAAGGCAAATTCCGCGAACATCAGGCCAAGATCGGCGAGATTGCGGCGCAACAGCTGCACGCGTTCGGCGTCGGATGATTCCGGAAAACACAGTGCGACATTGCGCCGCGCCACGCGGCGCCGAGCGCCGGGTAGCTGCGTGGTGAGATGGCCCAGGCCGCGACCGATGGCCATCAATGCGCGACGGGGCAGCTTCGCGACAAGACGCGTTGCGCCCAGTCCGGTCCAGGACAGCCAATGGCGCGGTGAAAGCAGGCGAGCGGTAGGCATTCTCGCGATTGTAGCGGGAGCGGCGGCTATACTTACGAACCTTTGCAGAACCGTCGCGAGCGCAGCCGGGTCGCACGCCGCTGGAGCGCAGGAACCGGAGTTTACTTGACGGTAAATGAGGATTCCGAGCACCGCAGGCGTGCGCGATGGCAAGCGCAGCAGGTCATGCGAAGATCCCTGTGCCCTTGTTGATACCCCTCACGTAATGCGCCTGCGCCGCTTCATATACACCGCCACGATGTATTTGCTCACGCCGGTGATCCTGTACCGGCTGGCAATACGCGGCTTGCGCTATCCGGAATATTTCCAGCGCTGGCAAGAGCGCTTCGGCTTCTTTCACGATCCGAAAATCCGCGACAGCATCTGGATCCACGCCGTGTCGATGGGCGAGGTCAATGCGGCCATGCCGCTGATCGATGCGTTGATGAAGCGCTACGCGGATACGCCGTTCGTGATTACCACCGTCACGCCGACCGGCTCCGAGCGCGTGCGTCGGGTTTACGGCGAGCGCGTCTTCAACGTGTATCTGCCTTACGATTTACCGGCCTCGATCCGGCGTTTCCTCGAGCGTGTGCGTCCGCGCCTAGCCGTGGTGATGGAGACCGAGATCTGGCCGAACCTGTTCTTCGAATGCCAGGCGCGCAGCATCCCGCTGATCGTCGCCAACGCCCGGCTATCGGAAAAAAGTTTCCGCGGCTACGGCCCGGTGCGGCCGCTGGCCAAGAGCGCGCTGGCCAGCGCGCGCTACGTCGCCGCGCAATCGGCCACCGATGCCGGTCGCCTGCGCGACCTCGGCGCCGAACCGGAGCGTCTCGGCATTTTCGGCAATCTCAAGTACGACATGAGCGTGCCGTCCGAACTCGGTGCGCAGGCGCGCCAGATGCGCGCGGACTGGGGCGCGCGCCGGCCGGTGTGGATCGCGGCCAGCACGCACGAAGGCGAGGAAGAGGCCGTGCTCGAGGCGCATGCGGCAGTGCTGCATCGTTTTCCGGATGCGCTGCTGCTGCTGGTGCCGCGCCATCCGGAACGCTTCAAGCCGGTCGTGCAGGAATGCCGCGAGGCCGGGTTCGCCACGCGCACGCGCTGCGAGGATCACATGGCGGCCTCGGATACGCAGTGTTTCGTCATCGATACGCTGGGCGAACTGTTGCGCTTCTATGCGGCAGCCGATGTCGCCTTCGTCGGCGGTTCGCTGGTGCCGATCGGCGGGCACAACGTGCTCGAACCGGCCGCCCTGTCGGTGCCGGTCGTGGTCGGACCACAGACTTTCAATTTCGTGGAAATCACGGCGAGTCTGATCGATGCCGGTGCGGCGCTGCGCATCGCCGATACGGACGAACTCGGCGCCACCGTGATCGAACTGCTCGCCGATGCCCCTTTGCGCAAGCGCTTGGGCACCGCCGCGCGTGCGGCGTTCGAGCGCGAACAGGGTGGCGTGTTGCGTACCCTGGAGATCGTCGCGAGAGTACTCGACAGCCCTGCCGGCGGGAACGCTGCCGCTCAAACCGGGCCCGGTTGAACCCAGCGCCTACTGCAGCAGGGCGTTGACGGCCTCGATGTCCTTGATCGATACCTCGCCGGCCGCCTGCTTGAGTTGCAAGCCGCTGAGCACGAACTGGTGGCGCGCCAGCGAGTAGGCGCTCTGCGCCTGAAAGACCGCCTGCTGCGCCAGCAGGACATTGACGATGGTCTGGGTGCCGACCTCGAAGCCGGCCTCCGTGGCTTCGAGTGATTTTTCCGCCGAGGCCACCGCCTGCTTGTTCGCTTCCACCTCGCTGATGCCGGCGAGCACGGCGCGGTAGGCGTTGCGCGTGCTGGCGACGACGCCGCGCCGGGTCAGTTCGAGTTGATCCTGCGCTGCATCGCGCTGGAATACGGCCTGGTGCACCTGCGAGTTCGCCAGCCCGCCCGTAAACAGCGGCACATTCAAGGTCACGCCGATCGTGGTGTCGCCGCTCCAGCCGTTGCCGGGAAAACTGCCCACGCTGGTGCCGCCGAATTCGCTGCTGCGCGTGCCCCACGAGGGCGCATCCGTACGCACCAGCGAGGCGGAAAGGGTGGGCAGGTGGCCGGCGCGCGCCGCGGACACGTTGTCCTGCGCCGCATTGAGCGAGAACTGCGAAGAAGCCAGAACCGGGCTTTGCTTCAATGCCAGATTGACCCATGCCTGCAGATTGTCTGGGCTGGGCTTGTCCAGCGGCAGGTCGTCGCGCAATTTCTTGAGGTCGCCGAAGTCCTTGCCGGTGATCTGCACCATGGCCTCGCGCGCATTGTCCACGCCATTCTGCGCCTGGATGGTCTGGGCCACGGCGGAATCGTAGTTGGCTCGCGCCTGCTGCACGTCGGTGATCGCCGACAGACCGACCTTGAAGCGCTGCTCGGCCTGATCCAGCTGCTTTGCCAGCGCCTTCTGGTTCGATTTCGCGAACGTGAGCTGATCCTCGGCGGTCAACACGCCGAAATAGGCGGATGCCGTGCGCACGATGAGATCCTGCACCGCCGCGTCGTAGTTTGCGTTGGCGCCGCGTGCGCCCTGGCGAGCGCCGCGCAGACGCGAGATATCGCCCCAGTTGAACAGGGTCTGGGTCAACGAAGCCTGCGCGGTGCGCGAGCGGTCATGGCTGTTGCCGATCACCGGCACCAGCGCGTAGTTGCCGTTGCCGGTCGGCTGCGGGCTGATGCTGGAACTGCGGCTGTCGCTGTGCGAGTAACCCAGGCTCGCGCCGAGCTGTGGCAGCAACGGCGCGCGGGCGATGCCGACGCCGGCATCGGAGGCGCCTTTGTTCGCCCCGGCCGTGGCCAGGGTCGGATCGGCCTGACGCGCTTGCTGATAGATCTGCATCAGGTCCTCGGCGCCGGCGGAGGCGGCGATTCCGCCAAGGCCCAGTGCCAGCAGAGTCAATTTGATACTTTTATACATCTTCGCATTTCCTCGGAATGGTTGCGCTGCCGGCTACAGCACGAAACGTTGTGGCGGCTCGGCATGGCGCAGATAGGGCAGATCGGTCTCGAACAGGGTCGCGGCGCTCCACGCGCCGCCGCCGGACCGCGTATACACGGTGGCGCACTGCGCCGGCGACTGTCCGGCGACGGCGAAGATCCGGCCGCCAGGCTTGATCCAGTCGTGCCAGTGTTGCGGCAATTCGTATACCGCGCCAGTGACAACCATCACGTCGAACTGGCGTTTCGGTTCGTATCCGCGCACGGCCTCGGCGCTTTCGACATGAGCGTTGACGATGCCGGCGGCGGTCAGGCGCGCGTTCGCGGCTCCGGCGAAATCCGCATGCTGCTCGACGCCGACGACCTCGCCGGCCAGTCCGGCCAGACAGGCGGTGAAAAATCCCGAACCGGAGCCGATTTCCAGCACGCTTTCGCCGCGCGTTGGCGCCACGGCTTGCAGGATGCGGCCCTCGACGACGGGTTTCATCATGACCTCGCCGCGACCCAGCGGCAGGCACAGGTCGGCAAAGGCCAGATTGCGGCAGGCGGCCGGCACGAAGTCCTCGCGGCGCACCGTGCCGAGCACGGCGAGCACGCGTTCGTCGAGCACGTCCCAGGGACGCACCTGCTGGGCGATCATGTTGTGGCGGGCGAGTTCGACGTTCAGCGTCATGACGCGTGATTCCGGTGCCGAAAAGACTTGGAAGCATAGGGGTTTGCGGCGTCTGCGGCAATCGCAAGATCGCCCGGAACGGCCCGCCGCCGTAGTGCCGGAAGTCATCCAAACCGTTTTTTACACACGTGCATCGGCCACGTGCGCGGCTGTATTACGCGGCCCGGCAAGGCATAATGCGGCCAGGTTTCCCGTGTTCAAGCGCATGCCGCATTCCGCCGCCAAAACCGCAGGTCCCGGACGTCCGAAGGATCAGCAAAAACGCGCCGCAATTCTCGATGCGGCCAAGCGCCTGTTCGTCGAGCGCGGCTACAACGCGACCAGCATGGATGCGGTGGCCGGTGCCGCGCGCGTGTCGAAGCTGACCGTGTACAGCCATTTCGGCGACAAGGATGCGCTGTTCACCGAAGCCGTGCGCTGCAAATGCGAGGAGCAACTGCCTGCGCAGATTTTCCTGGCCGATCTCAAGGGCCCGTTGCGCGAACAATTGCTGGAGATTGCGCGCGCGTTTTTCGCCCTTGTCACCAGCGACGAGGCACTGGCCGTGCATCGCACCGTGATCGCCAACGTGCAGCAGTCGCCGCAACTCGGAGCGCTGTTCTGGGAGGCGGGGCCGGCGCGCGTGCAAGGCGCCTTCGACGCCTTCCTGCGCGCGGAAGTCGCCGCCGGCAAGCTCGACATCGCCGATACGCGCCGTGCCGCGACCCAGTTTTTCTGCCTGCTCAAGGGCGAATCGCACGCGCGCATGGAATTCGGTTGCTGCGAGACTCTGAAGCGCCGCGAGATCGACGAGCATATCGAGGCGACCGTCGACATGTTCCTGCGTGCCTACGCTCCTGCTTGAACCGCTGCGCTCGCCAATGTCCGCGCTTCGTGCTTCAATGGCGCCCGAAGCGGGGGTGCCTGCGCGCGCAGGCTGAGAGAGACCCTTGGAACCTGATCCGGTTCGTACCGGTGGAGGGAGCTTTGGTACCCGCCGCTTCGTGGATTTTTTCGAGGACTTCACGATGAACGCGCTGGCCGCCGATTTACTCCGCCGCACCGCCGAGCTTTCCGAATCCGTCACGCGTCCGATTCCCGGTTCGCGCAAGATCCACGTTGCCGGACCGCGTGCGGACATCCGCGTGCCGATGCGCGAAATCGCGCTGGCGGAGACGCCGTCGATGTTCGGCGCCGAGATGAACGCGCCGTTCACGGTGTACGACACGTCGGGTCCGTACACCGATCCGGCCTATCGCGTCGATTTATCGGGCGGCCTGCCCGCGTTGCGCGCGTGCTGGATCGCCGAGCGCGGCGACAGCGAGGCCCTGCCCGATTTCACTTCGCCGTTCACGCGCCGTCATGCCAATGCGCGCGAACTCGACACCGTGCGCTTTCCGCACCTGCCGAAACCGCGGCGCGCCAAAGCCGGTGCCAACGTCTCGCAGATGCACTACGCACGGCGCGGTATCGTCACGCCGGAGATGGAGTACATCGCGATCCGCGAGAGCCAGAAACTCGAGGCGATCCGCGAAGCGCATTTGCTCAGGCAGCATCCCGGCCAGTCCTTCGGCGCATCGATGCCGCGCGTCATCACCCCGGCATTCGTGCGCGACGAGGTCGCGCGCGGCCGTGCGATCATTCCGTGCAACATCAATCATCCCGAATCCGAGCCGATGATCATCGGCCGCAATTTTCTGGTGAAGATCAACGCCAACATCGGCAACTCGGCGCTGTCGAGCTCGATCGCCGAGGAAGTCGAAAAAATGGTGTGGGCGATCCGCTGGGGCGCCGACACGGTGATGGACCTATCCACCGGCAAGCACATCCACGAGACGCGCGAGTGGATCATCCGCAATTCGCCCGTCCCCATCGGCACGGTGCCGATCTATCAAGCGCTGGAAAAAGTCGGTGGCGTGGCCGAGGAACTGACCTGGGATCTGTTCCGCGACACGTTGATCGAGCAGGCCGAGCAGGGCGTGGATTACTTCACGATTCACGCCGGCGTGCGTCTGCCGTTCGTGCCGCTGACCGCGCGTCGCGTCACCGGCATCGTCTCGCGTGGTGGTTCGATCATGGCCAAGTGGTGCCTCGCACACCACAGGGAATCGTTCCTGTACGAACGCTTCGAGGAAATCTGCGAGATCATGAAATCCTACGATGTTGCCTTCTCGCTCGGCGACGGCTTGCGTCCGGGCTCGATCGGCGACGCGAACGACGCCGCGCAGTTTGCCGAACTGGATACGCTCGGCGATTTGACGCAGATCGCGTGGCGGCACGACGTGCAAACGATGATCGAAGGTCCCGGTCACGTGCCAATGCACCTGGTCAAGGAGAACATGGATCGACAGCTCGAGAAATGCGGTGAGGCGCCTTTTTATACTTTGGGACCGCTGACCACCGACATCGCACCCGGTTACGACCACATCACTTCCGCGATCGGCGCGGCGATGATCGGCTGGTACGGCACCGCAATGCTGTGTTACGTCACCCCGAAGGAGCACCTCGGACTGCCCGACAAGCAGGACGTGCGCGACGGCATCGTCACCTACAAGATCGCCGCACACGCGGCGGATTTGGCGAAAGGTCATCCTGGCGCACAGGCGCGCGACAACGCGTTATCCAAAGCGCGTTTCGAGTTCCGCTGGGAGGACCAGTTCAACCTCGGTCTCGATCCGGAAAAAGCGAAGGAATTCCACGACGAAACGCTGCCGAAGGACGCACACAAGAACGCGCATTTCTGCTCGATGTGCGGGCCGAAGTTCTGTTCGATGAAAATCACGCAGGACGTGCGCGACTACGCGAAGGAACACGGTATCGGCGAAACCGAAGCGCTCTCCGAAGGCATGCGCGAAAAGGCGCGCGAGTTTCGCGAACACGGAGCGGAGATTTACCGCTCCGAATAATCCGCAAGCGCGTTGTTGGCGAGCGCATGGCACAATAGGCGCAGTTTTCCCGGCGACGACGTGCGATGACCGACAATTCCATATCGCGGTTCTTGCGCAGCATTGCCGCCGATGGCCGCCTGTGGTGGCTGCTGCTCCTGCTCCCGGTGGTGCTGTTCCTGCCAGCCCTGCCCATCGACGAGACGCGCTATCTCGCAGTGGCGTGGGAAATGCGCCTGCATCTGGATTTCCTCGTCCCGCATCTGAACGGCGCGCCCTATTCGGACAAGCCGCCGCTGCTGTTCTGGTTGATCAATTTCGGCTGGCTGTTCGCCGGCCTGCATGTGTGGGCGGTACGCCTGGGTGTGCTCGCCGCTTCGTTCGCTTCGTTGCTGCTGTTCGAGCGCCTGGTGTTGCGTCTGCAGCCGGATGCCTCATTGGCGCGCCGCGCCGTGATTATACTTTTCGGCATCGTATACTTTGCAATCTTCTCCGGCGCGATCATGTTCGACGTGCTGCTGACGACGTTCGCGCTGCTCGCCTTGCACGGCGCGCTGGACTGGGACGCGCTGCGCTGGCGGCGCGGCTTGATCCTGCTCGCGCTCGGCTTCGGCCTCGGGATTTTGACCAAGGGCCCGGTGGTACTGCTCGATGCCGGTTTCGCGCTCGTGTTCGGGCCGTGGTGGAGCGAGACCGCGCGCGCGAACAAGCGACGCTGGTATGCGATGACCGGATTGGCCGTGCTCGGCGGCGCGGTCATCGCGCTGGCCTGGGCCGTTCCCGCTGCGATCATGGGCGGCGAAAAATACGCTGACGCGATTTTCCTGCGTCAGACCGTCGATCGCATGGCGAACAGTTTCGCGCACCGACGCCCGGTGTGGTGGTATTTCATGGTGCTGCCGGCGATGGTGCTGCCGTGGACGCTGGCCGTGCGCGCACCCTGGCGGGCATGGCGAGAATCTTTCCACATTTCCAAAAGTGCGCGTTTCGCGACGGCCTGGGCGGTGCCCGCGTTCGTGGCGTTTTGCCTGGTCAGCGGCAAGCAGCCGCATTACCTGTTGCCTTTGCTGCCGGCGCTGGCGCTGTATCTGGCCAATTTGCTCGGCGCGGATGGCGCGCGGCTGCGCGGGCATCTGTTCGGCGCGCTGCTCCTGGTTGCCGGCCTCGCGCTCGCCGCACTCCCGTATCTGGCCGCGCACGCGCAGGGCATCGCGCCGCTTGCGCGCCCGATCGGCGAACGCCATCTGACGCCGGAATTCCTGCACGTCGGCGCCGGCATCTGGCCGGCCTGGGGCGCACTGACCGCGTGTATCGGCCTGCTCGTGCTGTGCGTGCGCGGCGCGCACGCGTCGCTGCGCGCGCTGGCGCTGGCGAGCACGGCTGCGGTGGCGTTGGGCATGCTCGCGCTGGCGCAAGGCGTGGGTCCCTACGTGGACGTCAGCGTGGCCGCGACGCGCATCAAGCACGACCAGGATTCCGGCCGGCCGATCGCGCATCTGGCGTGGCATCACGGCCTGTTCGATTTCCCCGGCCGCCTGACCCAGCCGCTGCCCAAGGTCGATTTCGGCGAGCTGCGCGCCTGGTGCGCGGCGCACCCGAACGGGGAAATCGTCACGTTCTATTCGAAGTACCCGATCACGGCCAAACCGGAACTGAAATTGCCGTACCGCTTCGGCTTCATTCGTTTCTGGCGCGCGTCCGACCTGCTCGCCATGCCTTGGCCGGCGCGGGGACAAGCGCCGGCAATGGATTTGGACGATGCGCCAGAGGATTGAGGCTCAGAAAGCCGGCTTTTCCGGACTTTGCTGATAGCGCGCGACACTGTCGCGGATTTCACGCCGGGCGGCGGCAGCGTCGAGCCAGCCGTCGAGTTTGACCCACTTGCCTTTTTCCAGATCCTTGTAGTGCTGGAAGAAGTGGCCGATGCGGTCCTTCCAATGCTCGGGCACGTCGCCGATGTCGTTGATATGGTCGTAGTGGCGGAACACCTGCGGTGCCGGCGCGGCGATGATCTTGGTGTCGGCGCCGGCTTCGTCGGTCATCGCCAGCATGCCGACCGGACGGCAACGGATCACGGCGCCGGGAATCAACGGCAGCGGCATCAGCACCAGCACGTCGACCGGATCGCCGTCGCCGCACAGCGTGTGCGGCACGTAGCCGTAGTTGCACGGATAGCGCATCGGCGTCGCCAGCACGCGGTCGACGAAGATCGCGCCCGTGGCCTTGTCGACCTCGTACTTGACCGGATCGGCGTCCTTCGGAATTTCGATGACGACGTTGATTTCGTCCGGCACGTCGCGGCCGGCGGTGACCCGGTCCAGGCCCATGATGGTTTTCCAGCGAATTTCGTGGGCGCGAAGGATAAAGCAAAGCTGACATCGACGCACGAAAAACCCCGCGCGTGGCGGGGTTCTCGGGGAATTGCCGAAGGGATGCTTTACTTCAACTCATCCCACAGGAAAGTGTATGCCAGAGCGTGCATGTGCGCGGATTGCTTGTTGTCCGCGCCAGCGCCGTGGCCGCCTTCTGTGTTTTCGTAGAACCACACATTGGGCAGGCCCATCCCTTCCATCTTCGCCGCCATCTTGCGCGCCTGCTGCGGGCCGACGCGGTCGTCGCTGGTGGTGGTATAGAACAACAGCGGTGGATACTTTTTGTCTTTTTCCACATTCTGGTACGGCGAGAAGGTCTTGATGAAATTCCAGTCCGCCGTATCCGGATCGCCGTACTCGGCGATCCACGAGGCACCGGCGTCCAGATGCGTGTAGCGCTTCATGTCCAGCAGCGGCACCTCGCAGGCGATCGCGCCGAACAATTGCGGATACCCGGTGAGCATGTTGCCCATGAGCAGGCCGCCATTGCTGCCGCCTTCGGCACCGAGATGCCGTGGCGAGGTGACGCCGCGCTTGATCAGATCCTGCGCGACGGCGGCAAAATCCTCGTAGGCACGCGGGCGGTTGGCCTTGAGCGCGGCCTGGTGCCAGGCCGGACCGTATTCGCCGCCGCCGCGGATGTTCGCGATCACGAACACGCCGCCGCGCGCTAGCCAGGCGCGGCCAACCGAGCCGGAATAGAACGGTTCCAGCGAGACCTCGAAGCCGCCGTAGCCGTAGAGCAGCGCGCGGTTGCTGCCGTCGAGCTTGAGATTTTTCGGCGCGATCTCGAAATACGGCACGCGCGTGCCGTCCTTCGAGATCACAAAATGCTGGCTGACCACGAACTTCGAGGCATCGAAGAAGGTCGGGCTGCGCTTGATCGTTTGCGCGCGGCCGTGTCCGAGCACGCC
>JAJXWU010000040.1 GCA_021781425.1 Pseudomonadota bacterium | reverse complement strand
GGTTCCACATACACCGGCGCCAGCATTATCGCGAACAGGGTAAAGAGAAATGCGATGCCGCTGGCCCAGATCCACCAGCGCGCGCCGGCGCGGCGCACGGCCGCGTAGACGACAACCAATACCAACGGCAACACGATCGCGCTGACCATGAGCGATTTGAGCGCGTCGCCGAACCAGCCGCCGAAGTCTTGCGTTGCCAGCCCGTACTGATGCTCGCGGACGAAATCCGTGTATACCGACCACGGCAGCGAAAGGACAAAGTACACGAGCACGAATAGCACGGCGTAAATCCACGTATACAGCCATGGGCGCTTGCTCAGACGACGGGCCAGATCGCGCATCCACCGCGAGATACCGCCCCATAGCAGCAATGCGGCGACACCCAGGCCGTAGACGAAACCCCACAATTGCAACCAGTAGCCGCCCTCGAAATAAGCGTCGGATTGGGCGCGCTGCTCCGGTGAGAGCAGATTCAGATAGGCCTCGGTGGCCCGATCCACATCGAAATTCGGCCCCGGCCGCGCTGCGGCGGGGATCTGCAAGCCGGGTGGCAGGTCGCGTGCCGTCGGTGCAGCGGCCTGAGCGGAGAAGGCCCCGAGCAAGAACGCCAGGGCAAGCAAAGCCAAAACAATCCACGATCTCATGACTGCCACCTCGAGGTTGCCGGAACGTGAACAGCGTCACTGCCTCGAAGGCGTCCGTCATGTGCTGGAAGTAGCGGATCGGTGGACTGTGTATACTTTGCCCGCTGAACGAGGAAGCCCTCATGCTGCTCATCGTTGTGCTTGTCCTGCTTGCGGCTTGCGCCGGGCTCGGCTACGAGCTCATGCGCACGCGCCGGCAGATGCTCGTTCTGCGTGCCGGCAGCGCCGAGTCCGAAGAAGAGCTCAAGCGTCTGCAGGCCAGCCAGTCGCAGGTGATCCACACGACCAAGCTGGCCTCACTCGGCCAGATGGTCGCGGGCGTGGCACACGAGATCAACACGCCACTCGGCTTCGTCAAGAGCAATGTCGAGGTCGTCGGCGATCTGCTCGACGACTACCGCAAGCTGGTCAGGCAGTACGACGCAGCCGTGCAGATTTGCCTGCAACCCGTCGATCTGATTTTCAACGCCGACAAGGCCAGCCTCGACAAGCTGGTCAAGCATGTGGAGGAGGCGCGGCGCAAGCTGTTCGAGGCGCGCGCCGCCGTGGAAAAAAGTCCGCTGCTCAAGGACGCCAAGGAATTGCTCGGCGACGCCAGCGAAGGGCTCGCCCAGTTGTCGTCGCTGGTGCTGAATCTGAAGGGCTTCTCACGCGTCGATCGCGACGGCATGGACACGATGGACCTCAACGAGGGCATCGAAAGCGCCCTGATGATCGCCCAGCATCAGTTGCGCGACCGCGTGAAAGTGGTCAGGCACCTGCAGCCGCTGCCCAAGGTGCGCTGCATGCCGTCGCAGATGAACCAGGTGTTCCTGAACCTGATCACGAACGCCGCGCAGGCCATCGACGGCGATGGCACCCTGACCATAGCCAGCAAGGCCGAGAGCGGTCAGGTGCAGATGGACTTCACCGACACCGGCTGCGGCATCCCCGACGACGTGCTGCCGAAGATCTTCGATCCGTTCTTTACCACCAAGCCGGTCGGCGAAGGCACCGGCCTGGGCCTGTCCATCGTGCACAAGATCGTCAAGGGCCATGGCGGCACCATCAAAGTGCGAACGACGCCAAGGAAAGGCACCACGTTCACGGTTAGCCTGCCGGTGAACGGCAATGGCACCGCCGCGGCCGAACCCGCCTGATATCCATGACCGACGCACCCGCTACCGCCCTGCGCATCCTGATGATCGACGACGAGTCGCGCATCCTGCGCGCGTTGAAGGCGCTGCTGCGCGAGCACACCGCGTTTTCGACCACCAATCCGCTGGAGGCGGCGGCGCTGGCGAAACAGCACGACGTGGATGTGGTCATCTGCGATCAGCGCATGCCGGAGAAAGCCGGCGTGGACGTGCTGCGCGAGATCAAGGAAACGCATCCGCGCGCGCTGCGCATCCTGCTCACCGGCTATTCCGACCTGAAGGCGGTGCTCGGTTCGGTCAACGAAGGCGAGGTGTTCCGCTTCGTCAACAAACCGTGGAACAACGCCGAGCTGCGCGATCTCGTCGCCGGCGCCGGCCAGATCGCACGCGAGGCGCCGGTGATTGCGCGCGACGCGCTGCCGCAGGCCGAACACGACCGCGCCCGCACCCAGGTCGGCGTGCTGGTGATCGAGGACGACACCGCAGTGCAGCAGCGTCTGCGCGAAATCCTGCAGCCCTACTACAAGGTGAATTTCGCCAACAACGCCGAACGTGCGCTGCAAATAATGGAGCAGAACGAAACCGGCGTGGTGATCTCCGAAACCGAGGCCGGGCGCAATGACCTCACCGGCCTGCTCAAGGCGCTGAAACTTCACCATCCGCATATCGCGACCGTGGTCGTGACCGAGCGCGCGAATGCGGCGACGGCGATCGAGTTGATCAACGAAGGCCAGGTCTACCGCATGCTGCTCAAGCCGGTGCGCATGGGCACCTGCCGGCTGAGCGTGGATTCGGCGATCGGCCGCTACTGGCAGCTCAAGCAGAACCCGCAGGCCGCACGGCGTTACATCGCCGCCGCACCGAACGCCGCAAGCGCCACTTCGGCACTGCGCCTGCCCGCCGCCCTGCTCAACCGCATTCGCTCGTTGCCGGGACGGTTGCTGGGGACGATGCGGGCTTAGCCAAAGAACCAGTAGCACACCCCGATCGACGTGACGATACCGGCGACGTCGGCGATCAGTGCACAGCCGAGGGTGTGGCGGATGCGGCGGATGCCGACGGCGCCGTAGTAAACGGCGATGACGTAGAACGTGGTTTCGGTGCTGCCCTGCACCGTGGCGGCGGCGAGCGCGGGGAAGCTGTCGACACCCTTGGTTTGCATCGTCTCGATCAGCATCGCGCGCGCGGCACTGCCCGAGAACGGTTTGACCAGCGCGGTCGGCAGGGCGTCGACGAAACGCGTATCCAGGTGCGCGGATTCTGCCAGCCAGCGGATACCGCCGAGCGCGAAATCCAGCGCGCCGGATGCGCGCAACACGCCGATCGCGCAAAGCATGGCGACGAGATAGGGCAGGATGTCTTTCGCCACGTCGAAGCCCTGCTTGGCGCCGTCAACGAAACATTCGTACAACGGCACTTTCTTGCATGCGCCGGCGATCAGGAACAGCACGATGATGCCGAGCATCGCGAGGTTGCCGAGCAGGGACGAAAATGCCGCGAGCGCTGCCGGCGTCATCCAAGCCAGCACGCTAACGAAGGCCGCGAACAGCACGGCGAAGCCGCCGAGATACGCGAGCACGACCGGATTCCACAATTTCAGTTTCTGCACAAAGGCGACACTGAGCAATCCGGCCGAGGCCGAGGCGCAGGTCGCCAGCAGGATCGGCAGGAATACGAGCGTGGGATCGTGCGCGCCCTGCTGCACGCGGTACATGAAGATCGTCACCGGCAGCAACACCAGCGACGAGGAATGCAACACCAAAAACAGGATCTGCGCATTGCTCGCCGTGTCGGCGCTCGGGTTGAGCGTTTGCAGCTCGCGCATCGCGCGCAGGCCGATCGGCGTGGCGGCGTTGTCCATGCCGAGCATGTTCGCCGCGAAATTGAGCGTGATGAGGCCAATCGCCGGATGCCCGCGCGGGACCTCGGGCATCAAGCGCGCGAACAGCGGGCCGAGGAAGCGTGCGAGTTTCTCCACTAATCCGGCGCGCTCGGCGATGCGCAGGAATCCCAGCCACAGCGCCAGCGTACCGAACAGCAGAATCATCACGTCGACCGACAGCTTGGCCATCTCGAACAGGCTGTCGACCATCGCGGTGAAGACCTGCGGATGGCCGCCGATCAGCCATTGCGCGAGGCCCGCCAGCATCGCCGCGACGAAGAAGCCGAGCCAGATCACGTTCAACATGCGCGCATAAAGCCCGAAGCACGGGATTTTTGCAATCCACCTCGCATCGCCCGCCCATGCCTTTGGGCACAGGTGCGCGGCGGCAGCGCTGCTAGAGTACGCGGGCTTTCCACACAGGACACCGCCATGCGCATCCTTCTGCTCACCACCGTGCTCGCGCTCATCGTGCCGGCAACCGTCACTCTCGCCGCCGACGCGCACAAGCCGGCCGCGCCGGCCGCTGCGGGCGAGAAATCCGATTTCCAGTTGCCGCCGTTGCCGAAGGATGCGCATGTCGCGCAATCCGTCACGGTTGATGGGCGCACGCTGGCTTACACCGCCACGGTCGGCTCGTTGCCGGTGCGCGACGGCAAGGGCAAGAAGATCGCCGAGGTCGTGTTCACGGCCTACACGATGGATGGCAGGGATCGTCCGGTCACGTTCGCGCTGAATGGCGGGCCCGGCGCCTC
>JAJXWU010000149.1 GCA_021781425.1 Pseudomonadota bacterium | reverse complement strand
AACTGCGTGCCGCGGCCGAGGAAAAGCGTATGTTCCTTGGCGACGAAACGCTCGGCCAGTTGCTTGATGCGCGCATCCAGCGCGAGCGCATCGCGCACCGCACCGGGCAGGGTTTCCAGTTGTTGCACGAGCGCGGTGTAGCGCGCTGCGTCAAGGCCGTGATGGCGCGCGAGTTCCAGCGCGAACAACGCGAGTGCCGCGAGTTGCGTGGTGAAGGCCTTGGTCGAGGCGACACCGATTTCCGGACCGGCGCGCGTCATCAGGGTCAGCGCCGATTCGCGCACGATCGAGGATTCCGGCACGTTGCAGATCGCGAGCGTGGCCAGATAGTTTTTCGACTTGGCCAGCTTCAACGCAGCCAGCGTGTCCGCGGTTTCGCCGGACTGGCTGATCGTGACGAATAGCGTATCGGCCGGGACCACGGCATCGCGGTAGCGGTACTCGGAAGCGATCTCGGCATTGCACGGAATGCCGGCCAGTGACTCGATCCAGTAGCGTGCGACCAGCGCGGCGTGGTAACTCGAACCGCAGGCGATCAGGTGCACGTTGCGCGTTTTCGTCAGCAGCTCGCGCGCACCGACGCCGAAGATTTCCGAAAGGATATGGCCGCCCGCGATGCGGCCTTCGAGCGTGTCAGCCAGTGCTTGCGGCTGTTCGTGGATTTCCTTGAGCATGTAGTGGCGGTATTCGCCACGCTCGACCGCGTCGGCGCCGAAGTGCGCCTGCTTGACCGGGCGCTCGACGCGCTTGCCGTGTTCGTCATAGATCGTGATGCCGTCGACCGTGGCATCGGCGATATCGCCTTCGGCCAGGTAAATGAAACGCCGCGTCACCGGCAGCAGGGCGTGAATGTCCGAGGCGATGAATTGCTCGCCGTCGGCCAGGCCCGCGACCATCGGACTGCCGCGGCGCGCACCGATCACACGACCGGGTTCGCGCTTGCTGATCGCGGCGATGGCGTACGCGCCGCGCAGGCGCGGCAGAGTCTTGCGCACCGCCTCGAGCAGATCCGCGCCCTGACTCTGATGATATTCGATCAGATGCGCGATGACTTCGGTGTCGGTATCGGAGGCGAACGCAAAGCCGAGCGCTTTCAGTTCCGCACGCAGTTCCTCGTGATTTTCGATGATGCCGTTGTGCACGATGGCGACGTTGCCGCGCGACACCATCGGATGCGCGTTGACCGTGTTCGGCACGCCGTGGGTGGCCCAGCGCGTGTGTGCGATGCCGGTGGTGCCGGCGATCGGCTGCGACGCGTGCAGGGTTTCGAGCTCGTGCACCTTGCCCTTGGTGCGCACGCGCTCCAGACCGGCCTCGGTGAGCAGGGCGATGCCGGCCGAGTCGTAGCCACGGTATTCCAGCGCCTTCAGGCCCGCAATCAGCGTGCCCACCACATCGCGCCGCGCGGCGGCGCCGACTATTCCGCACATGGCGAATCGATCCTCGTAGCGATGGCCTATTTTACGCGCTTCGACGGACGACCGAGCGCCGCGCCAGCCATTCCCACAGCAGGAAGGTCACGCCCCAGTGCGGGTAGACCGCATACAAGGTGTCCGTCACCGAATGCGAGCGTGTGTCGATGGCCGCAAACACCTGCACACAGTATGCGATCGCGGCGATAGTCAAGATCCAGGCCAAGGCGCTGACCGGCCGCCAAAACAGGTCGAACGGTTCGAAGCGGATCATGCGCATGTCGACCTCCTCGTTCACGGTGCTCAGACTACCCGGGCCGACTGGCGGGTGTCGGTTCACTTCGGGGATTTTCGCGGGCGCTTCCAGCCGGGAACCGTCCGTTGTTGTGCTCTGGCCACGGTGAGTTCGCCTGCAGGCGCATCGGCGCCGATGGCCGAGCCGGCGCCGATGGTGGCGTCCCTGCCGACGGTCACCGGCGCGACCAATGCGGTGTTGGAACCGATGAAAGCACCGTCCTCGATGATGGTGTGGTGTTTGTTCACGCCGTCGTAATTGCAGGTGATGGTGCCGGCGCCGATGTTCACATTCGAGCCGACGCTCGCGTCGCCGAGGTAACTAAGATGATTGGCCTTGGAGTCCTTCCCGAGCGTGGAATTCTTCACTTCGACGAAATTGCCGACGTGCGCGCCTTGCGCCAGTTCCGCCCCGGGACGCAGGCGAGCGAACGGACCGATGACACAGGCCCCGTGGGTCGTGACGCCATCGAGATCACAGTGAGCATGCACGAGGGTTTCCGCCGCCAACGTGGAATCCTTGATCCGACAGAACGGGCCGATGCGCACGCCGTCGCCGAATTTCACCGCCCCCTCGAAAACGCAATCGACGTCTATTTCCACGTCGCTGCCGCAGGCGAGTTCGCCACGCAAATCGAAGCGCGCCGGATCGGCCAGGCGTACGCCTAGCTCGCACAACGCGCGCGCCTGACGCAACTGGAACTGGCGTTCGAGCTGGGCGAGCTGCCAGGCGTCGTTGGCGCCGAATGCCTCGCGCTCGTCGCGGCAATCGAATGCGGTGGCTGCGAGGCCTTCGGCATTGGCTTGCGCGAACACGCCGGTGAGGTAGAACTCACCCTGCGCGTTGCGGTTGTCCAGGTTGTGCACCCACACGCGCAGACGGCGCGCGTCGGCGGCGAGGATGCCGGTGTTGACGGCGGTAAGCGCGCGTTGATCCGGCGTGGCATCTTTTTCTTCGACTACGGCGCGCACCCGGCCGAGGCCGTCGCGGATCACGCGACCGTAGCCGCGCGGATCGAACAGTTCGGCGGCAAGCAGGACCAATGACGCATCGGCATCACACAACGGCTTGAGCGTGGCCGCGCGGATCAGCGGCACGTCGCCATAAAGCACCAGCACGCGCGCGGCTTCCGGCACCTGTGCCAGCGCCAGTTGCACGGCATGTCCGGTGCCGCGTTGCTCGGGCTGATGCACCCAGTCCAGATCGAGCTGATCGGCGAACGCCGTGCGCACCGCATCGCCACGATGACCGAAGACGATGTGGATCTGCGCAGGGTTCAGTTCCCGTGCGGCTGCCACGACGTGCGCCAGCATCGGTTTGCCGGCCAGCGGCAACAGCACTTTCGGCAAGGCCGAATGCATGCGCTTGCCCTCGCCGGCGGCGAGAATGAGGATATGCAGAGGAAGACTGTTGCTCATGAGCCTACGATAGCGCACTGCGCGGGCGTTTTCTCTGACGCGATGCGGGCAAACAAAAGCGCCGGCTTGGGGCCGGCGTTTTCAGTCTAGGAAAGTGCGACCAAGGACGGACGCTTCTTGATTCCCGCGATCAGGGACGTTCGCAAATCAATGCCGCATCTGTTTGCGCAACTGCTCGATCGCGCGCAACTGCGCGACGGCCTGCAGCAGCTCGGCCTGGGCCTGGGCGATTTCCACCGCGTCGGTGCGGTTGGCGAGCAGGCGCTCGGCGTTTTCCTTGGCGCGACGCGCGGCGGCCTCATCCAGATCCCTGGCGCGGATCGCGGTGTCGGCGAGCACGGTAACGACCTGCGGCTGCACTTCGAGGATGCCGCCGGAAACGTAGAAGCACTGCTCTTCGCCGTTTTCCAGTTGCACGCGCACCTGACCCGGCTTCAGGCGCGTGATCAGTGGAGCGTGGCGCGGCGCGATGCCGAGTTCGCCGGCCTCGCCCGAGGCGATGACCATTTTCGCCTGACCGTGGAAGATCTCGGATTCGGCGCCGACGATGTCGCAGCGGATGGTGCTCATATGCGTGTCTTACGCCGCCTTCTTCTCGGTCATCTTCCTGGCTTTCTCGATGGCTTCCTCGATTCCGCCGACCATGTAGAACGCCTGCTCCGGCAGGTGATCGCATTCGCCGTCGCAGATCATCTTGAAGCCGCGGATCGTGTCCTTGAGCGACACATACTTGCCCGGCGCGCCGGTGAACACTTCGGCGACGTGGAAGGGCTGGCTGAAGAAGCGCTCGATCTTGCGCGCGCGCCCGACCGTTGCCTTGTCTTCCTCGGAGAGCTCGTCCATGCCGAGGATCGCGATGATGTCCTTGAGTTCCTTGTAGCGCTGCAACGTGCCCTGCACGCGGCGCGCGGTCTCGTAGTGCTCGACGCCGATCACGTTCGGATCGAGCTGGCGGCTGGTCGAGGCCAGCGGATCCACGGCCGGATAGATGCCCAGGGATGCGATGTCGCGCGACAGTGCCACGGTCGAGTCCAGATGCGCGAATGTCGTGGCCGGCGACGGATCGGTATAGTCATCCGCCGGCACGTACACGGCCTGGATCGAGGTGATCGAACCGGTCTTGGTCGAGGTGATGCGCTCCTGCAGACGGCCCATTTCATCGGCCAGGGTCGGCTGGTAGCCCACCGCCGACGGCATGCGCCCGAGCAGTGCGGACACCTCGGTGCCGGCGAGCGTGTAGCGGTAGATGTTGTCGACGAAGAACAGCACGTCGCGGCCCTTGCCGGAGGCATCCTTCTCGTCGCGGAAGTATTCGGCCATGGTCAGGCCCGTGAGCGCGACGCGCAAGCGGTTGCCGGGCGGCTCGTTCATCTGGCCGTAGACCATCGCCACCTTGGATTCGGGCAGGTTGTCGAGCTTGACGACGCCCGCTTCGATCATCTCGTGATAGAAGTCGTTGCCTTCGCGCGTGCGCTCGCCGACGCCGGCAAACACCGACAGACCCGAATGCTGGGTCGCGATGTTGTTGATCAGCTCGAGCATGTTGACGGTCTTGCCCACGCCCGCGCCGCCGAACAGGCCGACCTTGCCGCCCTTGGCAAACGGCGCGACCAGATCGATCACCTTGATGCCGGTTTCCAGCAGTTCGTTCGCGGCCGCCTGCTCGTCGTAGCTCGGCGCCGGGCGGTGGATTTCCCAGTGGTCCTTCGCGCCGATCGGGCCGACCTCGTCGATCGGCGCGCCGAGCACGTCCATGATGCGGCCGAGGGTGGCGTCGCCGACCGGCACCTTGATGCCGGCGCCGGTGTTCGTGGCGACGAGATTGCGCTTGATGCCGTCGGTGGAGCCGAGCGCGATCGTGCGCACGACGCCGTCGCCAAGCTGCTGCTGCACTTCGAGCGTGATCGCGGTGCCGTCGACCTTGAGCGCGTCGTACACCTTCGGTACCTGGTCGCGCGCGAATTCGACGTCGACCACGGCGCCGATGATTTGGACTACTTTGCCCTGACTCATGATGGTGTCCTCAAATCAAAATTCTTTGTGACGGCGGACAGCGTACGATCCTCAAACCGCCGCCGCGCCGCCGACGATTTCCGAAATTTCCTGGGTGATCGCCGCCTGACGCACCTTGTTGTAGACCAGGGTCAGCGAATCGATCGCCTTCTTCGCGTTGTCGCCGGCCGACTTCATCGCGACCATGCGCGCGGCGTGTTCGCTGGCGAGATTCTCCAGCGTCGCCTGATACACCAGCGACTCGATGTAGCGCGTCAGCACGTGTTCGAGCACGGATTCGGCATCCGGTTCGTACAGGTAATCCCAGTCGTGCGCGGTAGCAAGCGTTTCCGACGGCGGCAGGGGCAGCAGCCGATCCAGCGTCGGTCGCTGGGTCATGGTGTTGACAAAATCGTTGTAGGCCAGCGTCAGGCGGTCGATCCGGCCGGCGCTGTAGCCGTCGAGCATGATCTTGATCACGCCGATGAGCTGTTCGATCTTGGGTTTCTCGCCCAGATGCGAGGCGCTGCCGACCAGGTTTACCTTAAGGCGCCGGAAAAATACGTTGGCCTTGGTGCCGATGGCGACGATGTCGACCTCGACGTTCTTCTGGTTCCAGTCGCGGATTTCGGCGAGCAGTTTGCGGAACAGGTTGGAATTCAGACCGCCGCACAGACCACGATCGGTGGAGACGATGATGTAACCCACGCGCTTGACGTTCTCGCGCGCGGTGAGGAACGGATGCTTGAATTCGGTGTTGGCGCGAGCGATATGGCCGACGACCTGACGCATCGCGCGTGCATACGGACGCGAGCCGCGCATCAGATCCTGCGCCTTGCGGATCTTCGAGGCCGAGACCATTTCGAGCGCGCGCGTCACCTTGCGCGTGTTCGCGACGGACTTGATCTTGGTTCGGATTTCTCTTGCGCCTGCCATTAGGGAACTCTTTTAGTTTCTGGGAAGGTGCGGTTCTGCAACCGTTCCCGTGTCTTCCACATTCCCGCTGATTTTGCTTTCGCAAAAATCAGCCGCCCCTTGACTCAAGGGGTTCCAAAATCAAGATCACCAGCTACCCGTCTTCTTGAATTCCTCGATGCCCTTCTTGAGCGTCGCCTCGATGGCGTCGTTCCAGTCGGCCTTGTCGTTCGCGGCCTTCACCCAGTCGCCGAAATTGGCGGCAAAGTGGGCGTGCAGAGCCTGTTCAAACGGCAGGATCTTGGCAATCGGCAGATCGTCGAGATAACCCTTCTCGGCCGCGTACAGCGAGATGGCGAGCTGCGCGATCGACAGCGGCGCATACTGCTTCTGCTTCATCAGTTCGGTCACGCGTTGACCGCGTTCGAGCTGCGCGCGCGTGGCGGCGTCAAGGTCTGAGGCGAACTGCGCGAACGCAGCGAGCTCGCGGTACTGCGCCAGCGCGAGCTTCACGCCGCCGGACAGCTTCTTGACGATCTTGGTCTGCGCCGCACCGCCCACGCGCGACACGGAAATGCCGGCGTTCACGGCCGGACGGATGCCGGCGTTGAACAGGTCGGTCTCCAGGAAGATCTGGCCGTCGGTAATCGAAATCACGTTCGTCGGCACGAACGCGGAGACGTCGCCGGCCTGGGTCTCGATCACCGGCAGCGCGGTCAGCGAGCCGGTCCTGCCCTTGACCGCGCCCTTGGTGTGCCTCTCGACGTATTCCTCGTTCACGCGTGCGGCGCGCTCGAGCAGGCGGCTGTGCAGATAGAACACGTCGCCCGGATACGCCTCGCGGCCCGGCGGACGCTTGAGCAGCAGCGAGATCTGGCGGTAGGCCCAGGCCTGCTTGGTCAGATCGTCATAGATGATCAGCGCATCTTCGCCGTTGTCGCGGAAGTATTCGCCCATCGCGCAACCGGAGTACGGCGCGATGTACTGCATCGCCGCCGACTCGGACGCGGACGCGGCGACGATGATCGTGTGATCGAGTGCGCCGAACTCCTCGAGTTTGCGCACCACGTTCGCGATCGACGACTGCTTCTGGCCGATGGCGACGTAGATGCACTTAACGCCAGAGCTCTTCTGGTTGATGATGGTGTCCACCGCCAGCGCAGTCTTGCCGGTCTGGCGGTCGCCGATGATCAGCTCGCGCTGGCCGCGGCCGATCGGGATCATCGAGTCCACCGACTTGTAGCCGGTCTGCACCGGCTGTGATACGGACTTGCGCCAGATCACGCCCGGCGCGACTTTCTCGATCGGCGAAGTCTGCTGGGCCTGGATTGGACCCTTGCCGTCGATCGGGTTGCCGAGCGCGTCGACGACGCGGCCGAGCAGACCGCGGCCGACCGGCACTTCGAGAATGCGGCCGGTGGTCTTGACCGTGTCGCCTTCGCGCAGGTGTTCGTACTCGCCGAGCACCACGGCGCCGACCGAGTCGCGTTCCAGGTTCAGTGCGAGCGCGAAGGTGGACGTGCCGTTTGGAGCAGACGGCAGCTCGATCATTTCGCCCGACATCACGTCGGCCAGACCGTGGATGCGCACGATGCCGTCGGACACCGAGACGATGGTGCCTTCGTTGCGCGCTTCGGCGGCGAGCTTGACCTTCTCGATGCGGGTGCGGATCAGTTCGCTGATTTCGGACGGATTGAGAGTCGTTGCCATGATGGTTTCCTCAAGCGCATGCGGGCAAGCACGTGCTTATCGTTGAAGTCAAAAATCAAACCTCAGAGGCCTGCGGCCGCTCAGGTTTGATTTTCGTTGCGGCGCTGCCGAGGCGCCGCGGATTCGTCATTGCGCCAATGCGCTTTGCAGGCGCTCCAGCCGTCCGCGCACCGAGCCGTCGATGACCACGTCGCCGGCATCGATCACGGCGCCACCGATCAACGCCGGGTCGATGCGCTGTTCCAGCTCGATCTCGCGCGCGAAACGCTTTTTCAGCGCTGCCTTGATCGCGTCGGCGCGATCCGACGGAATCGCGCCGGCCGAACGCAGGGTCACCCGGAGCGTGCGCTCGGATTCGCGCTTGAGGTGTTCGAACAGCGCGGCGATCTCGGCAAGCAGATCCACGCGCCGGTTCTCGACGAGCAGGGTGAGGAACGCGGCAAATGCGGAATCCGCGGCCTCTGCCGGTGGCAACAGCAGGCCGACGAGCTCAGCGTGCGACAGGCGCGGATCGCCCGCGAGCGAGCGCACGCGCGCATCGGCCATCGCCTGCGCGGTGAAGTGCAGATTGTCCGACCATGCGGTCAGCGTGTTGTGCGCACGCGCCGTCTCGAACGCGGCACGCGCATACGGACGGGCGAGGGTCAGCGGTTCGCTCATGGGATCAGATTTCCGTCACGAGTTGATCGAGCAGCGCCTGGTGCGCCGCCGGATCGATCTCGCGCTGGACTATCTTCGCCGCGCCCTGCACGGCGAGCGCGGCGACCTGGCCGCGCAGCGACTCGCGCGCCTTGCCGACCATGCCGTCGATATCGGCCTGCGCCGTGGCCTTCACGCGCGCGGCTTCGAGCAGCGCGTCGGTCTTGGCCTTGTCGACGATCTGGTTCGCCTGCGCATGCGCCTTGTCGACGATTTCCGTCGCCTGCACGCGCGCCTTCTTGATCTCGTCGGCGACGCGCGCGTCGGCGTCCTTGAGTTCGGCTTGCGCGCGCTCGGCCGCGGACAGGCCGTCGGCGATGCGGCGGGCGCGCTCGTCCATCGCCTGGGCGAGCGGCGGCCAGATGTACTTCATCGTCACCCAGACCAGAATCCCGAAGACGATGATCTGGGCGATGAGAGTTGCGTTGATGCTCACGGGTCAGCCCTCGTTAGGCGATGGCAGTGCTCAGTGACCGGCTGCGGCCTTGATTGCGTCGTGCACATGGCCCGCGAACGGATCGACGAAGGTCAGGTACAGCGCGATGCCCACGCCGATGATCGGAATCGCGTCGATCAGGCCGACGAGCAGGAACATCTTGCCTTGCAGCATCGGCACGAGTTCCGGCTGGCGCGAGGCGCCTTCGAGGAACTTGCCGCCCATCAGGCCCATGCCGATGGCGGCGCCGATGCCGGCGAGGCCGAGAATCAGGCCGGCCGCGATTGCGGTCATGCCTTCGACGGAAGCGAGTGCGCTGATATCCATGTGTGTCTCCGGTTAACTTTCTGGTGAAAGGAAAAACGTCAGTGATGATCTGCCGCCATCGCCATGTAGACGACGGTCAGCACCATGAAAATGTAGGCCTGCAGGGTGATGATCAGGATGTGGAAGATCGTCCACGCGACCGCTAGCAGAATCTGAAAGTATGCGGCGAGCCCGACGCCGGATATCAGTTCGACGCCGGTCAGCATTCCAATCGCGCCGATCAGGGGGAAACCAAGAATCATCGCGACGGCGATCAACGGTTTGCCGTGCATGAACAGCCAGCACGTCGCTACGGCGAGCGCCGCGAACACGAAGAACCATGTCAGGTTGATGGCGGTGGCGGCTTGCGGCGCGCCGAGACCCAGGGTGAAGCAGGCGAGCAGGATGAAGATGATCTCGCCGGCGTACATGTTGCCGAACAGTCGCAGACCCTGGCTGATCGGCTTGGCCAGCTCTTCCACGCACTTGAGCAGGAAGTTGACCGGCATCAGCCATTTGCCGAACGGATGGAACAGGAACTCCGCGCCGACGCCCTTGAAGCCCTTGGCGACGAAGCTGTAGGTGAACGCGGTGAGGAACACGGTGATCGACATCGCCAGCGCGATATTCGGGTCGGCCGACGGCAGAAAGCGCAGGTGTTCGGCGCCGAACCAGCGGCCGGCGATCGGCAACATGTCCACCGGCAACATGTCCATGAAGTTCATCAGGAACACCCAGAAGAACACCACCAGCGCCATCGGCGCGACGAACTTCGCGCCGTGGTGGTAGGCATCCTTCACCTGGCTGTCGACGAAGCCGACGCCCATTTCGATGAGATTCTGGAACTTGCCGGGCACGCCGCTGGTGGCCTTGCGCGCGACCACCCAGAACACGAAGAAGAAGACCAGCGCAAGCAGCACCGAAAACAGCACCGAGTCCAGGTTGATGACCCAGAAGGCCTGCGAGTTTTCCACGATCGCCTTCTTCTGCAGGTCGTACTGCAGGTAGGTCAGATGGTGGAGGATGTAACCGCCGGTATCTTGGGTGGCTTCGGTTGCCATGTCGCGTGCAATGTCCGTCGTTCGATGTTCAAATCCACTACCGCTGTTGCGCCCGGGCTTCGTGCAGGCCGAGCAGCTGCGGCATCAGCGCCGCGACTACCCCGGCCAGCACTGGCAACCCCGGCAGTCTTGCCACGACCATCGCCAGATACAGTCCGACGCCGATCACGCACCAGCGCAGCAGATTGCCGACGATCAGCCGTGCCAGCACGGTTCCGGCTGCCGCCGGTGCACCGGCGAAAAGCCGCAACGCCAGCACTGCCGTCCCCAACGCCACCACGCCGCCACCCGCCAAAACCGCCAATGACTCGTTCCAGCCGCGTAACCCGTAGCCTGCTGCCACCAGCACCGTCACCAACGCTTGCGCGAGGACGACACGAACGGCGAGCCGCCTTCCGGCAGCGATGGAATTTTGCATTGCAGCGGTGCGCCTTGGCCCTGGTCAGGCCGCCTTGCGGCATGGCCGTGCAGTCCGGTGGACAAGGCCGCGCATTATAGCGGGCGGTACGCGGCGCCCGCAACTGAAAACGCGCCGCTCAGGGCACTACCGCGGCGCGGCAAAGATTGCCCCAGATTTGCGCCAGTTGCGGGACGCTGTAATCGTGGCCGCCGACGAAAATCGTGTAATACAGCGTGCGTGAGGGCGGGCTCGCGGTTGCCTGCCAGCCGGCGTTCTGGAAGCGCTGGTAATCGCTTTGCACATCGACAACCAAAGGCAGGTAATCGTTATTGCCGATGTGCAGATCCACAGTGATCTTGCGTGGCAGGTTCAGCAATAGTTGCGTGCATTGTGCATCGCTCAATCCCTGGCAGGCGAGGCCTGCCAACGCACCGGCGAAAGCACTGTACGCGGCCATCGTCGAAGCGTTGAAAGCCGCACTGTAGGTATTGACGCCGAGATCGTGCGCCACGCTGGCTCCGGCAGAAAACCCCCAGACGTAGATGCGCGTGCGTTCGATGTTGTAGGCGCCTTCGACATCGGCGAGCACGGCGGCGAACTCGTCGTAGTCGTTCGGTCCGGCGGTCGGCGGCACCAGCCAAGTCACGCCGGGTTGGCCGTTCACCGAAACCGGGTCGTTGGCGATCGGCGCGGCGACGATGAACCCGCCCGCATCCGCGGCGGTGATCCAGTCGTCACGCGTGGTGGCCGCATAGGTGTCCGGGTAAGGCGAAACGCCATGCAGCGCAAGAAGAAACGGCCAGGGATGCGTCGGCGTGTAATTGGCGGGCACGTACAGGTAGTAAGGCTGGGCGCCATTGCCGAGGTTGGCGATATGCAAGGTGCGTGTGACGCTGCCGGTGGCGCCGCCGTTGCCGTTCGAGGGCGAGTGCGGCACCGCGATTTCACCGGTCTCGAAGCCGCCGGTGAAGATAGCATCGGGATGCGCGCACACCCAGGCGGGCAGGGTCAGGTTTTGCGCGGCGTGAGTCAGGCTCGGCGTCGCGGCGCAGAGCATGAGGGCGAGGCGGGCGTATTGGCCATTCACAAGACAAGCCTAGTCGTGCCGCGAACAAGAAACCGTGAAGACAGCGGCAATTGCCTTGAACAGGCAGGCATCGGCATAATCGGGCGGACGCGGTGCCGCCGCCTAACGGATGTGCACGAGATGGCTTCGGGCAAAGACCTGTTTGTGGAAGTCGCAGCCGGCGGCACACTATTCAAGGAAGGCGAGGCTGCTGGCGAGTTGTACATCATCGAATCGGGGCAGATCGACCTGTTTCCGGCCGGTGCAGGCGAGGCGCTGATTACGCTCGGCCCCGGCGATTGCTGCGGCGAGGCGGCGCTGCTGGACAGGCAACCGCACACGGCCAGCGCCATAGCCAAGACGCGCTCGCGGCTGCTGCGCATCGACCGCATGGCTTTGCCCGATGTGGTGCGCGCGAATCCGGATGTCGCAACCGCCTTGCTGCGCAAGTTCGCCGTGCGCCTGGGCCACCTCGAATCCTGCCTGGAGGCATCGGCGCAAACCGTGGTGCCGCCGCCAGCACCGGCATCCAAACCAGTGCAACCCGTTCCTGCACCGCCGCGTCCCGCACCGCCGCCGGTACCCAAGCCAGCAGACCCGATCCCCCCACCGCCGCCGCCTGCGCCGAAACCTGCCGCGCCGGCCGGGTTGGCGCTGCGCATCGTCGCCGCCGACCAGCACATGGCGCTGGATCCGATGCGCACTCAATTCCTGATCGGCCGGCCGGATCCGGCCACCGGCACCAAACCCGAAATCGACCTGGGGCCGTTCGACGTGCAGCGCACGCTCAGCCGGCGTCATGCGACCCTGTTGCGCGAAGACGCGCAGTATTTTGTGCGCGAGGACGCAGCCACGACCAACGGCACCTATCTGAACGGCGAGCGCCTGCAAACCGGCGTGAAGGCGCCGGTGAAGGCCGGCGACAAACTGCGCTTCGGTTCGATCGAAGTCGAACTGACCGGCGCCTGACGAGGAAAACGGCATGGGTACGAATGAAAACGAATGGCAGGGCGCGCTGTCGGCTATCGATCTGTCGGCGATCGAATCGCTCAAGAAGCTCAAGCAGGAAAATGACCAACTCGGCGAACGCCTGAAGGCGATGGAGGCGATGAAGTCCAATTTCGCCGATGCCGTGTATGTGCGTGTGCGCGCCGACTACGAGAAGCGTATCGCCGCTCTGGATGCGGAAGCTGCGCCGCTCAAGCAGGCTGCACGCGAACAATACGCGCGCCTGCGCGCCCTGCTCGGACGCTTCGAGGCGGACCACGAGGCGGTGAAGCTCGACCAACAGGAACTCGAACTGCGCCACCAGCTCGGCGAATTCGACGACAAGGAATTCGCCAAGCGCATAAAGACCATCGAGACCGCGGTTGCCGAACGCGGCCAGGCGCGTGCGCGCGGACTGGAGTTGAAAGCGCGCTTCCTAGAAGCCTTCCACAGCGAAAGCGAGCTCGAGCGCGCCGACGCCGCCGGCACCGGCCGTTTCTCAGTGGCTGACCTGGCCGCCGCGCAGGCGCGTACGCAGGAAGTGGCCACCGTGATCGGCGGCGATGCGCCACCGAACAAGACCCAGACCATGTCGGCGATCGATATTCCCGAGCCGCCGCGCGCTCCCGTTCCGCCGCCCGCGCCGCCCGCCGCAGGCGGCGCAACGCAGATCTTCCGCGCCGCGCGTCTGGTGCCGCAGAATCCCGAGGCCGGCAAGCAGACCTACACACTCACCCTGAAGCCGATCGACATCGGCGCCGATACGGCCAACGACGTGCGCATCGGCGGTCCGGGCGTGGATCCCAAGCACGCGAAGATCGTGGTGAGCATGGGCGGATTCACCATCGTCGACCTCGGCAGCAAGCACGGCACGCGCGTGAATGCGGAAAAGGTGCGCGAACGACCGCTGGCCAACGAAGACGTGATCCAGATCGGCGCAGCCAGGTTCGTGTTTCGGGAGGGGTGAGGCCGAGCGCTTGCGACATGCGATGAAACGCATGTCGCGGGAGGTCGAACGCCTGGTCGAGCGAGGAGCGTTTACGCCATGCCTTGAATGGCATGGCGTGGGACGAGCGAGGAGGAGGCAGGATGCCGACTGGAGGTGAGTACCATGGATGGTAGTTTACGTGGAGTCATTGCATGGCCATCCAAATCGCCCAGGAACAGCATGACGGCGTGCGCATTCTCGCGCTGTCCGGCCGCCTGGATACGGAAACCGCCGCCGATGTGGAACTCGCACTGCAGGATCTGCTCACCGCGGGCGAGCGCCGCTATCTGGTCGACCTTGCCGGCATCGGCTATGTCAGCAGTGCGGGCCTGCGCGTCCTGCTCGCGCTGGCCAAGAAACTCGACGGCGGCAAGGGCGAGCTGAAACTGTGCGGACTGAACGCCTCGGTGCGGCAGGTGTTCGATGTGGCCGGTTTCAGCAAACTGTTCGCGATTTTCCCGGATCGCGACGCCGCGCTCGGGCAGGCGCCGAAACTCCGGCCGGAAGCCGAGCTCGCGCAGCACGCCGCGCGCCTGCTCGGCGCCGGATCGTTGCCCGCGCCGCCGCATGCACAGGCCGATACGCTGGCGCGTGCCGCGGCGTCGGTGCTCGGCCTGAAACCCACTGCGGCGGCTTATGTCAGCGCAGTCGGGATAACGCCGGTGCGCGCCGCGCCGCCGCCAGTCAAGCCTGCTGGTTTCATGGCCAGGTTGAAAGGCATGTTCGGGAAATCTAGCTGAGGCGATCCCGGGCCACCGTGATCAGGGTCAAGTCGTCGCTCTGCGCCTGACCGTCGGTAAATCGGGCAACTTCGGCAAGCAGGGCGTCGATCGTGCCTTGTGCGCTGCCGCCGCTGTCGACGAGTGTCTGGATCACACGCTCCTTGCCGAACAATCGCTGCGAAATATCGTGGGCCTCGTCGAGACCATCGGTATAGAGCAACAAGCAGGCCCCCGGCGCGATCGTTGCGGCGTGCAGCGGGAAGCTCGTGTCCGACATCGCCCCTAGCGGCAGCGCGCCATGCTCGCCCAGTTCGCTCACGCGCCGGTCCGGATCGCGCAGCAACGGTGCCGGGTGTCCGGCGTTGGCGAATTCCAGACGGCCCGATTCGGGTTCGATCGCCGCGGCCAGCATGGTCACGAACATGCCCGGTTCGAGTTCGTGCGCGAGTTTGCGGTTCAGTCCCGCAAGCAGTTCGTCCGGCCCGACGAGATTGCGCGCGAATACGCGCACCTGCACCGACAGCCGTGCCATGTACAACGCTCCGGACACGGCCTTGCCGGAGACATCAGCGATGACCAGGCCGTGGCGGCCGTCGCGGTACTGGAAGTAATCAAAATAATCGCCGCCGATCACGCGCGCGGCGGCGTAGCTGTCGGCGAAACGGTAGCCCGGCAGGACCGGCGCGGATTGCGGCAGAAAACGTTGCTGAATGCGCCGGGCGAGCGCCAGATCGTGTGCCTCGACCAGGCGTTCGGGCGATTGCGCCTGCTGGCTGGCGACCAGCCAGGCCAGTTGCCCGGCGATGCCGGCGAACAACTCGCGATCGGCGGGTCGCCAGGCGTATTGCGCGAACGCGCTTTCCAGATACAGCGCGCCGAGCGTCTCGCCGCCCAGGCGCAACGGCATGCCGAGCAGGGCAGCAGGCACGACATCGGTGCGCAGGCGTGCGGCCAGCGCTTCGCGACCTGCGTCGTCGGTGACTTCGATACCGTATTCCTGGCGCAGTGCTTCGCGCAAAAAAGCTTCGGCCGAGGCGAATGGGCTGCCGCCGGACGTTGTGGTGGTTTGCTGCGCCAGACATGTCAGCGTTTCCGTGCCGCCGTGGCGGGCATAAACCGCGGCGCGGCTGGTTTGGGGGAACGTCGCGAGCAATGCGTGCAGCGCCTCGTCCAGCGTCGTGCGCAGATCTTGCGGACGTCGCGACAGCGCGCCGATGTCGCAGAAAAGTTTCAAGCGCGCGAGCAGGTCGCGAAGTCCGGCCGTTGCCGGAACGGCGTCGGCGCGCGCCGCATCGATGGCCGCGCGCGCGCGCGTCGAGTTCGTGCTGGGCAGGCTCGGCGACGGCAACGGCGGTTGGTCGCTGGGTGTGGCGCGGAATACGGCCTTGACTTCGCCGAATTGCAACTCGTCGCCGTCCTCGACCGGCGCCGGTTCCGCGATGCGCATCCCGCGCAGCAAGGTGCCGTTGGCGCTGTCCTGATCGCTTACTTCCCAGGCCGTCCCATTGCGACGGATTGATGCGTGCCGGCGCGAGACGGTCGGATCGTTCAGACGCACCTCGGAAAACTGGCCGCGGCCGATCACCGCGGTATCGGAAAATCCGAACACCTGACCGGCAAGGGCTCCCGACGTAACGATGAGGCTTGGCATGGCAGCACCGCGAGTTTGGCACAAAGCGCCGCGATGCGGGATGATGGCGATCCCTGACGAGCCGGATATGTCATGCACGTTTCCTACTGGTGCGTACTCGTGGCGGCGCTGCTGCCGTTCACCTTCACCGCGATCGCCAAGACCATCGGCCGGCGCGAATTCAGCAACCGCGCGCCACGCGTGTTCCAGTCCAAGCTGACCGGCATGGCGGCACGTGCGCATTGGGCGCATCTGAACTCGTTCGAGGCGTTCCCGCCATTCGCCGCCGGTGTGTTGATCGCGCAACAGCTCGGCGCCGCCCAGGGCCGCATCGACGCCCTCGCCATCGCCTTTGTCGCACTGCGGATCGTTTATGGAATCTGTTATCTCGCCGATCTGGCGACGCTGCGCAGTCTGGTCTGGGCCGCGGCGTTTGCGTGCACGGTCGGATTGTTCGTCATCGGCGCATGAAAAAAGCCGGGTGATAAATCACCCGGCTCGAAACGCCGCGGAATTCCAGGGGAGGGGAGGCTCGCGCGGCGTGTCCCTGACGTGCGGGCATCGTGCCCGCGCGGTATTACTTGGCGGCGGCCGTCGCGGCTTTCTTCACCGCATTGACCTGCTTGCTGAAGTTCTCGTTGGCGGCCTCGAAGCTGCCCTTGGCCAGTTGGCCGAGCGCTTCAGTGGTCTTGAGCGTGACGCCGAAGACTTCCTGACCGTTGGCGTAGAGCTTCTCGGTGGATTCCTTCACCAGGTTCACGCCCTTCGGCCAGAACGCCTTGAGCGCGTCGAAGTCGCGCACTTCGGCCGCTTCGGACCAGAATTCGACCGTTGCCGAGACGCGATTTTCCAGCGTCTTGAGTTGCAGGTCGGCGATGCGCTCGAGACCTTCCACCGCGAGGCTGTGCGCCTTGAACGCGGTGTCGGCGAAGCTCTTGCTCAGCGCCAGGACTTGCGTGTTGATCTGCTCGTACATGGTATTGCCCTCGCGGGTTGGTGGGAGTGTGAGGGCACTTTATACGTATTTTTGTTGCGATGCAACAAGTTTCGGTCAGTACGAGCGATACCAATGTTAAGTTATTGATTAAAAATATATAAGTTAAGTAATCCCGGGCCGGTTAAAAATCCATTTCGTCGGCAGAATTGCGCAACAGCACAATTGCGTGCTTATCCCGAAAAGGCACACCCGGACGTGCAGGTTTCTAGAACCACGACTTTGCTCAACAGGGGCAGTCCCGGCTTGAGCCGCTTCCAGATCCACTCGGCCAAACGCTCGCTGGTCGGATTTTCCAACCCCCCAATTTCATTGAGGTAGTGATGGTCAAGCTCGGCGAAGATGGGTGCAAATGCCGATTTGATGTCGGCAAAATCCATGACCCACCCGGTGCGCGCATCCGGCGTGCCGGAGACATGGATTTCGACACCGAAGGAATGCCCGTGCAGGCGTGCGCATTTGTGTCCGGGCGGCACGTTGGGCAGGCGGTGCGCCGCTTCGATCTGGAAACGCTTGAAGATGTCCATGCTGAATCTTAGCGCGTCCTTTGATCGTGAGGCAGCAGTTACATCCCGGCTGCACGAGCGTACCGAGCTGACCGTGCTCGACCAGTCCGACGCGCATGCGTTCAAGCAACGAACGCTCAGGCCCTTGTCTACGCCGTGGTCGTGATGGCGGCGGCATGGATCTGTTCCCTCAGTGTGCCGTGCGCGTCAGTTTCGGCCTGCCGTCGGCGCCGCGTTCGACACGGATATCGTAGCGCTTGCCGTGGAACAAGATGTCCTTGAGGGTAAGCGAGCGCCATTGCGCCGGCAATACCGGCGCATACGCCTCAATGAGACCCGCGTCCGCGATGCGCAGGCCGGTCAAACCGAATACAAGGTTCTGGACGAAACCGCCCGAGGACGTGATGAAATAGC
>JAJXWU010000184.1 GCA_021781425.1 Pseudomonadota bacterium | reverse complement strand
GCGGAACCTTTGCGTACGTACGCGGCGCGTATTTTTCGCAGGCGATGTCGGCACGCCGGCAAGGCGGCGACATCGAATTCACGCTGGCGGCTGCGCAAGGCACGTACAAGCCGGCATTGCGCGACTACCTGCTCGCCATCCACGCAGGCAGCGCCAGGGCCGTGCGCGTGAACGGCAAGCCGCTGGCGGCGGCACCGACGCTCGATGCGTTGAATCGATCCGGTGGCGAAGGCTGGAGCGGCGGACGCGATCGCTTCGGTGCCATGACCTGGGTAAAGCTCGCCGCGGGCACCGCCGCGACGGTCCGCATCGAGGTGGCCACGCCGTGATCGCGCCTTTGTTCTTGCTGGCCAGCCTTGCCGCAACGCCGCCGCAATCCGGGGTGGTCTGGCGCGGGCAGCATGCCGAGATCGCACGGAGTACGGACGGCGGTTACACACTGCGCGGCCCGTTCGGCGAAAGAAACATCCCCGCGCCGGCCTGGTCCGTGCAGACCGCCAGCCCGCTGTTCGATGGCCTGTTCGCGATGGCGCAGGAGGACTTGCGCCAGGATTCGGTGGACGCGATCCGCGACGACGCATTCGATCGCGGCCATGCGATGCCGTGCCATTGTTTCGAGACCGGGGCAAAGTGGCATTACGTGTGGACGCGCGACCTTGCCTACTCGGTGGATCTGGGCTTGTGGCGGTTCGACGCGGCGCGTTCGCGCAACGGGCTGCTGTTCAAGCTGTCCGGGGTACGCGCCAAGGACGCGCCGCAAGGGTCCTATCCCATGCAGGACACCGGCTCGGGCGGAAGCTGGCCGATCAGCACCGATCGCGTGGTCTGGTTCCTCGGCGCGCGTCACCTGCTTGGTGACAAGGTGTTTGCGGACAAGGTCTGGCAGGCGTTGAACGATACGCTGGCGCAGGACCGCGAATACGCTTTCGACGCGCGCCTTGGCCTGTATCGCGGCGAGACCTCGTTCCTGGACTGGCGCGAGCAGAGCTATCCGGAGTGGACGAAGGACAACGTCGTCTTCATCGCGCAATCGTTTGCGCTGTCCACCAATGTGCTGCATTACGAAGCACTGCGCCTGGCCGAGCACATGGCGGGGAAGCGGGGTGATGCGCGCGCGCACGATTACGGCGCACAGGCCGCGGCGCTGAAAGCGGCGATCAATGCGCGTTTCTGGCGCGCCGACCGCGGCATGTACATGAGCTACATCGGTGGCGACGGCCTGCCGGTGGACGCGTATGACCTGCTCGGCCTGTCGCTCGCGATCACCAGCGGCGTGGCCGACACAGAACGCTCGCGTTCTGCGCTCGCGCATTACCCTGTGTGGCCCGCGGGCAGCCCGGTGATCTGGCCGGAGCGTGCTGATGAACCGATCTACCACAACCGTGCGATCTGGCCGTTCGTGAGCGCCTATGCCCTGCGCGCCGCGCGCGCTGTCGATGATCCGGCCCAGATCGCCTTCCAGATCGAGTCGCTCATGCGCGGCGCCGCGTTGTCCGGTTCGAACATGGAGAACTACGAACTCGAAACGCAGGCGACCCATGTCGACGCTGGCAAGCTCAGCGGCCCGGTGGTGGACTCGCCGCGGCAGCTGTGGTCGGTGGCGGCCTACCTCGACATGGTAAGCGAAGGCGTGTTCGGGCTCGGCGACGATGGTCGCGTCGAACCGAAACTGCCCGTCTCGCTGGTGCCGATGCTGTTCGGCAAGCAGGACCGCATCGCGCTGCGGTTGCCGGGTCGCCGCATCGTCCTGCAGCGGCCAAAGACCGTGCGCGGCAATCTGCTGGTCGCCGGTTCCATCCGCCACGACGGCACGACCGTCACGGTGGCGTTGAAGGTAGTCGATGCGCCGTCGCCGCCGTTGCGGACCGGCGCACCCTTGTACGCGCCGCCCACGCCGCCGGCGCCTGCCGTGACGCGCAACGGCGACACCTTGCGCGTGCGCGCGGATGGCGGTCGCTCCGTCTTGTATGTCGACGGCCAACGCTTCGGCGATGTCGGTGCGACATGGGCGTTGCCACCGTCGCCTGCCTCCCGTTGCCTGCGCGTGACCCGGCTGGGCGAGGGCAACATAGAATCGTTTCCCAGCGCGACGACTTGCGTCGGCGACGAGACGCGCATCGAGGGTGGCTGGCCGCGCACCTGGACGGCGCCGGTCTCCGGCAGCTATCGCGCGACGCTCGACTATGCGAACACCCACGGCCCGATCAATACCGGCATCACCGCCGCGGTGAAGCGCCTTTCGATCCGCTGCGCCGGCAGTCGGGAACGCTCGTTTCCGATCGTGATGCCGCATAGTGTCGGCGACCAGCGCTCGACGGCGGCCGTGTTCGACGCCAAGGCCGGCGCGCGCTGCACGTTTTCGCTGCAGGCAGGTTTCAACATGAGCGGCCTGGCGAATTTCGCGCACTACACCGGCGGTGAGGGCGGCAGCAGCGGGCCGCTCAACGACGCGGACGTCGGCGCCTTGCGCATCACACGGATTCCTTCGGCAACGGCCAAACCATGAAGCACAAACCCGCGCTCTCGTTCTGGCAGATCTGGAACATGTGTTTCGGCTTCCTCGGCATCCAGTTCGGCTTCGCGCTGCAGAACGCCAACGTCAGCCGCATCTTCCAGACCCTGGGCGCGGACGTCGCGGACATCCCCGCGCTGTGGATTGCAGCGCCGCTGACCGGGCTCATCGTGCAGCCCTTGATCGGCCACTGGTCGGACCGCACCTGGGGCAGGCTCGGCCGCCGGCGTCCGTATTTCCTGATCGGCGCCGTGCTCGCGACGCTGGCCTTGCTGGCGATGCCGAACGCGCCGTTGCTGTGGATCGCAGCGGGCCTGCTTTGGATCATGGACGCCTCGTTCAACGTCGCGATGGAGCCGTTCCGCGCCTTCGTCGGCGACCAGTTGCCGACCCAACAGCGTGCGCACGGCTACGCGATGCAGAGTTTCTTCATCGGCGTCGGCGCCGTGGTGGCGTCCTTGCTGCCCTACCTGCTCGCGCACCTGGGCGTACCTAATACGGCGCCGCCGGGCGCGATTCCCGCGACGGTGAAATACGCGTTCTACGCCGGCGGCGTGGTGCTGCTCGGCGCAGTGTCATGGACCATCGCCACGACGCGCGAATACCCGCCAGAAACCCTGCTTGCGTTCGACGACGGCAAGCCGGCCGCGCCGGTCGACGTGACGCGGGCGTGGCGTCTCGGCGTTGTGGCCGGCGTTCTGGGCGCGGCGTTGCTCGCTGCCATCGCGCACTTCGATTTGTCGCGCGACCTATATCTGCTGGCCGGCATGTTGATCGTGGCGGGGCTGCTGTTTGTCTGGCTGTCGCGCGTGCGCAGCGGCGGCATGCTGCGCCAGGTGATGACCGATCTGTACGGCATGCCCGAGGCAATGCGCCGGCTCGCGTGGGTGCAGTTCTTTTCCTGGTTCGCGCTGTTCGCGATGTGGATCTACACCACGCCGGCGGTGACGGCGGTGCAGTTCGGCGCGAGCGATCCGCAATCGGCTGCCTACAACGCGGGCGCCAACTGGGTCGGCGTGCTGTTCGCGGCCTACAACGGCTTCGCCGCGCTGGCGGCGATCGCGATTCCGTGGATGGCGCGCGCATGGGGTCTGCGCGCGAGTCACCTGGTCAACGTCTGCCTGGGCGGCGCGGGACTGATTTCGTTTGCCGTGATCCGCGACCCGCACTGGCTGCTGATCTCGATGGTCGGCGTCGGCTTCGCCTGGGCCTCGATCCTGTCGCTGCCTTACGCGCTTCTCTCGGACAACCTGCCTGCGGCGAAGATGGGCGTGTACATGGGCATCTTCAATTTCTTCATCGTCATCCCGCAGTTGCTGGCGGCGAGTGTTCTCGGCGCGCTGCTGAAGTGGTTTTTTCACGGCCAGCCGCTGTATGCGCTGGTGCTCGGCGGGTGTAGCCTGATTCTCGCAGGTTTGTGCGTGTTGCGGGTACGCGAGTCGCATGCCTAGCTGTCGCGGGGCGGGTTACGCAGGATTATCGTGCGTGCAGCCTGGACGGCCGCGCCTGTATAATCGGCTTTCCCACGCGGTGGAAGAAGCGGCGCAGCCGCTGCCGAAGGCGCAACGCCCGTAATCGCTCAGGCTCGATACCGCCGCGCGGAAAAACTCTGGAGAGACCGGCCCGCAATGCACCGCGGCATCCGGCGCCGAAGGGGCAAGAATCGCATCTCATGATCGCGATTTGAAACTCTCAGGCAGAAGGACAGAGGGGCGGTTCGCGTGCACCCTCGCACGCGCTATCGGATGCCCATGTCATGTTCCCCCAGAATCCTTCGCTGCGCGAACTCGAGCAGCATGACGCTTTCATCGCTCGCCACATCGGCCCGAACGACGCCGAGATCGCGCAGATGCTGCGCACCGTCGGCTTCGATTCGCTCGAAGCGATGACCGATGCGATCGTGCCGGCTTCGATCAAGTCCTCGAAACCGCTGGCGCTGCCCGCCGCGATCGGCGAG
>JAJXWU010000223.1 GCA_021781425.1 Pseudomonadota bacterium | reverse complement strand
GCTCCGAGGTTTACGCCATCGCGACAGGAAAGAAGTAGGAATTTCATGAATTACTTTCAAGCAGCCGCTTCCGCTTTTAGTTCCCTTCAGTTGAGGGGACGAGTCCGTTGCACAACGATGGGCCGGGGGCTGGGGGTGTATGGCGCCGCGTCCGCAGCCGGTCCGGTTGTCAATTCCAGGGTGCTCGCATGAACGACATGGCCAAGAATTTGCTGCTCTGGATCGTGATCGCCGTGGTGCTGATCGCGGTGTTCAACAGCTTCAATCCGCGCAGCACGAGTCCGCGCAACATTTCCTATTCGGACTTCATGCAGCAGGTAGAGAACAATGCCGTCGCGCAGGTGTCGATCAGCGCCACCATGCCATCCAACATCACCGGCAAGCGCAAGGACGGCACTCCGCTGTCGACCACCGCGCCGTTCGACGACAGCCAGATGATTCCTACCTTGCGCGCGCATAACGTCGAGGTGACGCAGGAGCCGGCGGACACTTCCGGTGCATGGACGCGCGTGCTGGTCGACTGGATTCCGTTCATCATCTTCATCGGTCTGCTGGTGTATTTCATGCGCCAGATGCAGGCCGGCGCTGGCGGCCGCGGCGCGATGAGCTTCGGCCGTTCGCGCGCCAAGCTGCAGGGCGAGGATCAGGTCAAGATCAATTTCAGTGATGTAGCCGGTTGCGACGAAGCAAAGGAGGAAGTCGGCGAACTGGTCGAGTTCCTGCGCGATCCGGGCAAGTTTCAGAAACTCGGCGGGCGCATCCCGCGTGGCGTGCTGATGGTGGGCAGTCCCGGCACAGGCAAGACATTGCTCGCGAAGGCGATTGCGGGCGAAGCCAAGGTCCCGTTCTTCTCGATTTCCGGTTCGGACTTCGTCGAGATGTTCGTCGGTGTAGGCGCATCCAGAGTGCGCGACATGTTCGAGCAGGCGAAGAAGCATGCGCCATGCATCATCTTCATCGACGAAATCGACGCGGTCGGCCGCCATCGCGGTGCGGGCCTGGGCGGCGGTCACGACGAGCGCGAGCAGACCCTGAATCAGTTGCTTGTCGAGATGGACGGCTTCGAGGGCAACGAGGGCATCATCGTCATCGCCGCGACGAACCGTCCCGACGTGCTCGATCCGGCGCTGTTGCGCCCGGGACGTTTCGATCGGCAGGTGGTTGTGTCGCTGCCGGATCTGCGCGGCCGCGAGCAGATTCTGAAAGTCCACATGCGCAAGGTGCCGCTGGCCGACGACGTCGATGCCACCGTGATCGCGCGCGGCACGCCGGGATTTTCCGGTGCCGATCTCGCCAATCTGGTCAACGAAGCTGCGCTGTTCGCCGCACGTTTCAATTCGCGCGCGGTGACGATGGATCATTTCGAGCGCGCCAAGGACAAGATCATGATGGGCAGCGAGCGCAAGTCCATGATCATGAGCGAGGACGAGAAGAAGCTCACCGCTTACCACGAAGCCGGCCACGCCATCGTCGGGCGACTTGTGCCCGAACACGATCCGGTGCACAAGGTGACGATAATTCCCCGTGGCAGAGCATTGGGTGTGACCTTGTTCCTGCCGGAGGCCGACCGATACAGCCACAGCAAGACCTTCCTCGAAAGCCGCCTCGCCAGCTTGTATGGCGGGCGCGTGGCGGAGGAGCTGATCTTCGGCGACGACAAGGTCACCACCGGCGCGTCCAACGACATCCAGCGCGCCACCCAGCTTGCGCGCGACATGGCGACAAAATACGGTCTATCGCCGGAACTGGGGCCGATGACCTACAGCGACGAAGAGGACGAGGTGTTCCTCGGCCGCTCGGTCACCCAGCACAAGCACGTCTCCGAAGAAACCGCGCGCAAGATCGATGAGGTCGTACGCGCCGTAATCGACAGCGCTTACAACCGCGCACGCTCGCTGCTGACGATCAACATCGACAAGCTGCACACGATGGCCAAGGCGCTGCTGCAATATGAAACCATCGACGGCGACCAGATCAGCGCGATCATGGAAGGCCGCGAACCGGGTCCGCCCAAGGACTGGGGCAAACCGACCGGCACCAACCCCGGCGGCACGCCGAAAGTGGACAAACCGGCGACCCCGCCGATCGGCGGGCCGGCGGCGCAGCATTGAAGTAGGAACCAGTGAATTCAGGCTCGTTCGCCTCTCCTGCTGGCGGGAAAGGCCGGCGCGCGAAGCGCGCATGGTGAGGGTGGCGACCTTGTCGGGTCCCATCTGCCTCCGCCCTCGACACCTTCTTCCGCCAGCGGGAGAAGGGAAAAGCTGTGACGCTTGATGTTCGACTTTACGCCTACACTGGATTGCGCCGGCCGCGAGTTGCGCCTGGACCGCCCGCGCATCGCCGGCATCGTCAACGTCACGCCGGATTCGTTTTCCGGCGACGGGCGCGCTCTGGCCGACACGGCGATTGCGCATGGCCTGAAACTCGCGGAGGAGGGCGCCGATCTGCTCGACATCGGCGGTGAGTCGACGCGCCCCGGCGCTCAAGAAGTTTCCGCGGCGGACGAAATCGCCCGCATCGTCCCGGTCATCGAAGCGCTGGCAAGGCGCACAGCATTGCCGATTTCCGTCGACACTTCGAAACCTGAGGTCATGCGCGCGGCGGTCGCCGCCGGCGCCGGGATGATCAACGATGTGTACGCGCTGCGCCGCGAAGGTGCGCTGGATGCGGCGGCGGAATTGAAGGTGCCGGTGTGCCTGATGCACATGCTCGGCGAGCCGCGCACGATGCAAGACGCGCCGCACTACGATGATGTGGTATCCGACGTGCGACGGTTTCTCGCCGAGCGCATTTTCGCCTGCGAGATGGCCGGCATTGACAAGAAACGCATCATCGTCGATCCCGGTTTTGGCTTCGGCAAGACGCTGGAACACAATCTCGCTCTGCTGCGCACGCTGGATCAATTCGCCGCATTGGGCGTGCCGCTGATGGTGGGACTTTCGCGCAAGGCGATGATCGGCGCACTCACCGGCCGCGAGCAACATGCAGACCGTGCCGCCGGTTCTGCGGCCGCCGCCTTGATTGCGGTGCAGGAGGGCGCGGCGATCGTGCGCGTGCACGATGTGGCCGCGACGCGCGACGCACTGGCGGTGTGGGAGGGCGTGGCGAGCGGCATGGCACCACCGAAGAAAGCGCCGAAGCCGTTCGGGTCGCAGCGGTTCGAGGACGATTAGCTCGCGAGTGCCTTCAGCGCCGGACTGTCCCAACCCTGCTTGGGCTCGAAGCGCTTTCCGTACTTGCCGGCGAGTTCCGCCAACTGCGCCTTGATCTTGTCGGCGCCTTCGCTACGGATATGCTGGACCGGACCGCCGCGGAACGGCGCGAAGCCGGTGCCGAAGATGACCCCGGCGTCGAGCAGATCGGCGTCGTCGACCACGCCGTCGTGCAGGCAGGAAACCGATTCGTTGAGCATCGGCAGGATCATGCGTTCGGTGATGTCGGCCGGCGCCTGATAGTTCGGATCGACTTCGGGCTTGACCGGTTTGCCGTTTTCCCACTTGTATAAACCTTCGCCGGTTTTCTTGCCTTTCTTGCCGGCGGCTAAGAGCGCATCGAACCCATCGGGAATTTCCAGCCCGAGGAATTCGCCGACTTCCTTGCCGACCGAAGCACAGACATCCAGACCCACCGTGTCGGCCAGTTCGATCGGTCCCATCGGCATGCCGAATTTCTTCGCCGCCTTGTCGAGCACGGGGCCGGGCACGCCTTCCTTGAACAGGCGCATGGCTTCGAGCAGGTAGGGCATCAGAATCCGGTTGACCAGAAACCCCGGTGTGCCCTTGACCGGCACGGGCAGCTTGTCGATGGCCCTGCAGAACGCGAGGGCGTGTTTCTCGTTCGCGGTATCCAGATGATCCTGGCGCACGATTTCGACCAGTGGCATCTGCGCCACCGGGTTGAAATAGTGCAGGCCGAGGAAACGCGCGTCCTTTTGTACCGCGGTGCGCAACTGATCCAGCGGAATGCTTGATGTATTCGTCGCCAGCAGCGCCGTGGGTTTCATGGACGGTTCGGTCTTCTTGTACAAATCCTGCTTGGCTTCGAGGTTCTCGAAAATCGCCTCGATGACGAGGTCGGCGTTCGCGATGCCCTTGCCATCGACGTCGGCCTTGAGACGATCCGATGCCGGCTTGATCCGATCGGGCGTTTTCAGGCGCTTGGCGAACAGCTCCTGGGCGCGATCCAGCGCAGGCTGTACGAATTTCATCTCGCGATCCTGCAAGGTGACGTCGAAGCCGCGCAACGCACACCAGGCGGCGATGTCGCCGCCCATCACGCCGGCACCGACCACGTGCACGCGCTTGATATCGGCATCGCTGCCGGCGCCAAGCCCCTTCAGGCGTTCCTGCAAAAAGTACACGCGCATGAGGTTGCGGCAGGTTGGCGTGGCCGCGAGCTTCGCCACCGCGCGTGCTTCGATTTTCAGGCGCTGGTTGATATTCGACCCGCCGCGCCGCCAAACCTCGATTAAGGCGAACGGGGCGGGGTATTGATCCGGCCGCGCCTTGGCTGCGGTCTGCTTGCGCACGATGGGCGCGAGAACCTGGCGCACCGGCCAGATATTCGTCGCCCAGGCGCGCAGGCGCTGCGCGAACGGCCGCGCGTGCGGATGGCGGATCTGTTCCTTGGCGGCGTCGAGCAGCAGTTCCGGCGAGGTCAGCGCGTCGACCATGCCGAGCGTGCGCGCGGCCTCGGCGCTCAACGCCCTGCCAGTGAGCATGATCGGCAAGGCCTGCGGCGCGCCGATCAGGCGCGGCAGGCGTGCGGTCCCGCCCCAGCCGGGGATGATGCCGAGCAGGACTTCGGGGAAACCGATTTTCGTTTTCGGATCGCGCGTGGCTACGCGATAGCGGCAGGCCAGCGACAGCTCGGTGCCGCCGCCCATGCAGTAGCCGTGGATCGCGGCCACGGTCGGGCAGCGCAACCGGGCGAAATTCTGGAACACGCGCTGGCCGTACTGGATGCTTCCCAGCACGCCGCCCGGCTGTGTCTCGAAGCTCTCGAATTCGTGCACGTCGGCGCCGGCAATGAAACCATTGGCCTTGCCAGAACGCACGACGACGCCTTTCGGCGGCTCGAACGAAAGGCGTTCGGTGATTTGCGCCAGTTCGTCGAGAACCGCGCGACTGATCGCGTTGACCGAGGCGCCGCTGCGGTCGAACGTGAGTATGGCAATGCCCTCGGCGTCGATTTCCGCTTTCCAGTGGGCGAAGCGCAGTCCTTCGAACATGACAAGCCTCAAGATGGCAGGGCAATGGGAGCGCGAATTCCCGCGCTTCGAGCCCGTGGACATCGCTATAATCCGCGCAAGTCGCACCTGTGGTCAAATAGGCCGTTAGCATTGCAGCCGCACCCGTCCATCAACGATAGCGCCGCGGGCGATGTTTTCGTCACGCCGGCCCTGTTCGACCGCATCGTGCAGTCGCCGCACAATCTCATCGCGATCCACACCGCGAACGCGGATGATGTGATCGCGCAGTTCCGCCTGCTCGCGCTGCGCACCGGGCAATCGGTCTACTACTGGCAGGAAGATGCCGGCATCGCGTCCCTGCGCGAGCGCGAGATGCGCGTGCCCGGCTCCAAGCGGTCGACCGACGCGCTGCGCTACATCTTGCAGAGTCCGCAATTCGGCGTTTATCTGTTCACCGATTTCTCCGAGCATCTGCGCCCGCCGAACACCGGCCTGCTGAGGCAGATCGCCCGTTCGCGCAGTGTGGCCGGGCGCAAGGTCGTGTTCGTCGGCGACGAGATCGCGATGCCCGAAGGCATGGATGCCATGGTGGAATTCATCTCGCACCGGCCGGTCGCGGGTACGCGCCCGCGCCTGCGCGACGGACGTTGGGTGGTCTGATGGCCGCCGCGCAGGCCAATCCCGGTTCGGTGCTGATCGTGACCACGCAGCGCGACGACCGGCGTGTACTGTTCGATACCCTCGATGCGCAGAACTTCGAGGCGGTATACACGGCGAAGGATCTGCCGCAGGCGCTGGCCTTTCTCAAGCAGGACCCGCAGATCGACGTTGTCGTGATGGAATTCGTCGGCGAAGCGCGCGAGGCGGTGGCGTTCTGCACCCAGCTCAAGGGCGATGCGCGCCTGGCCAAGGTGCCGGTCATCGGCATCGCCGCCGCCGATAGTGCGCAGCGGCACTGGGATTGGAGCCGTGCGCCGGCCGGCGTCGTCGATTGGTTGCGCAGTCCGGTGGATGCGAGCGAAGTGTTGGCGCGTGTGCGCAACGTGCTCGCTGCTCACGCCGTCATCGGCACGGACAGCGCCGTCGGCGGGGATCGTTATCAATTCGCCTTCGAGGACAGTCTCGACGAAATCGTGTTGTCGGATCCGAAGACCGGGGCTGTGATCGACGCCAATGCGACATTCGAACAGCGCTCAGGTTTTTCGCGCGCGCAGGTGATCGGCCAGCCGCTGGATGCGCTCGACGCGGGTCACGACCGCGGCCAACGCGCCGCCCTGCTGGCCACGCTGGCGCGCGAGGGCAGTGTGCAATATCGCTGCAATCGGCGGCGCGGCGACGGCGGCAGTCGGACGCTCGAGGCGCACATGCGTTTGGCGGTGCAGGACGGCCGCCTTGTACATGTGACCGTGTTCCGCGAGCCCGCCAGCGGCAACGACGGCACACGCTATCAGGCGGCGCTTGGCCTCATCGCCGCGGCGGCTGAATGCGGCGGCGGCGATGAAGGCATGAACCAGGTCGTCAAGCTCCTGTGCGGTTGGCTCGATCCGGATTTCCTGATGCTGGTGTCGGCACGTCCCGAGGAAAATGCCGATATCCAGCCAATGCACACGTATTACCGTTCCAGCCTCCCGGCCGAAGCGCCGGATCCGCTGAAACAGCCGGTACTCAAGCGCTTGCTCGACGGCGAATCCGTTTTCCACGGCGAACGCGCCTGGCAGGCGTTGGAGCAGAATCCGTTCGTGGAATTCTTCCGCTATGAGACTTTCATCGGGCTGCCCTTGCGCGATGAGCGCCGCAGCACGCTGGGCACCCTGATCATCGCCCGCCGCGACGCCTTGGCCACGGACACGCTGTTGGTCGATACCCTGCGCACTATCGCCGCGCGCCTGGCTCTGGAGCTCGAACTGCGTCGCGCGCGCGAGCAGGGCCGCGCAAAAGGCTTGCAGGATGCGCTCACCACTCTCCCGAACCGGCTGCTGTTCAACGATCGCCTGGAAACCACGATCAAGGAAGCGCACCGCACCGGCGAGATGTTCGCCGTGCTGTTCGTTGACCTGGATCGCTTCAAGAGCATCAACGATTCGCTCGGCCACGGCATCGGCGACGAAGTCCTGATCGCCGTGGCCAAGCGCCTGCGCGGCAGCGTGCGCGCGTCCGATACGGTGGCGCGCTACGCCGGCGACGAATTCACCATGATCCTGCGCCACATCGTGCAGCGCGACGACGTGATGCGCATCGCCGAGAAGATCGTGCGCGTGATGGAAGTGCCACTGACCCTGGCCGACGGCAGCGAATTGCACATCACCGCCAGTATCGGCGTGAGCTTTTATCCGGACGATGCGGCCAATGCCGAACGCCTGCTCAAGCACGCGGACGTGGCCATGTACAGCGCCAAGGGCATGGGCCGCAACAACTTCCAGACGTACGTCGCCGTGCCCGAGGAATCGCATCAGCAGCGTCTGGCACTCGAATCCAAGCTGCGCGTGGCCGAGAAGAACGCAGAATTTCGGGTCTATTACCAGCCGCAGGTCAGTACCCAAACCGAGGACATCTCGGGCATGGAGGCGCTGATCCGCTGGGAGCATCCGGAACTGGGCATGATCAGCCCCGGTTTCTTCATTCCGCTGGCCGAAGAGAACGGCCTGATCGTGTCGATCGGCGAATGGGTCCTGCGCACGGCCTGCGCGGATGCGCGCCGCTGGCAGGACCGCTTCCTGCTCAACCTGCGCGTCAGCGTGAATCTCTCGGCTTTGCAGTTGCGCCAGCACAATCTGGTCGAGGTGGTCGCCCGGGCGCTGCGTGACACCGGACTCGAACCCAATCTGCTGGACCTGGAAGTCACCGAAAGCATCAACGTCAAGAACATTCCGAACCTGCTCGATACCTTGCAGGGCTTGCGCGATCTGGGCTGCCATATCGCAATCGACGATTTCGGCACCGGCCAGTCCTCGCTCGACTACATCAAGCGCTTTCCGGCTGATCGCATCAAGATCGACCAGACCTTCGTGCGCAACATCGGCGTCGATCCCGACGACGAGGCGATCGTGCGCGCCACCATCGGCATGGCGCACAACCTCGGCCGTGCGGTGGTTGCCGAGGGCGTGGAGATCGAGCAGCACCTGGATTTCCTGCGTGGCGAGGGCTGCGAGGAACTGCAGGGCTATCTGTTCTGCCGGCCGCTGCCGGCGGCGAGTTTCGAGAATCTGCTGGGCGAGCGCGAGCGCGTTTTCCAGAACGCGCAAGCGGGCGAAACGGCGGCGTGAACGCGGATGCGGCCGGCGAGTGAACTTGTCGGCCCCCGCTTTGTCTATCAGCCCGGCGTGACCGGGACGCCAGTACAGGAGTAATGCCCGGATGGGCGACAACGAGTCGGATCTGGCCCTGGTCGAAAGGGTGCAGAAAGGAGAAAAGCGCGCGTTCGACCTGCTGGTGCGCAAGTACCAGCACAAGGTGATCGGCGTGATTTCGCGCTACGTCTCGGACTGGAGCGAATGCCAGGACGTGGCGCAGGAAGCGTTCATGCGCGCCTACCGCGCCATGGCCGCGTTCCGGGGTGACAGCCAGTTTTATACGTGGATGTACAAGATCGCTACCAACACCGCCAAGAACCACCTCGTCTCGCAGGGCCGGCGCCCTCCCGCGGACGACATTGCCATCGACGATGCCGTCCAGCTCGATGGCGGCATGCGCCTGAAGGACCGCGCCACGCCCGAGCACGAATTGATGCGCCAGGAAATTGAACAAACCGTGTTCGCCACGGTCGAACAATTGCCCGAGGACCTGAAGACCGCCATCACCCTGCGCGAGGTCGACGGACTGAGTTACGAGGAAATCGCCGAAAAGATGAACTGTCCGATCGGCACAGTGCGCTCCCGCATCTTCCGGGCGCGCGATGCGATCGATGCGAAGCTGCGTCCGCTGCTTGCGGATGCGAAGGTGAGCGAACCATGAGCGAAGCCCTGCGCGAACAACTTTCCGCCCTGATGGACGGCGAACTGAATGCCGAGCAGACGCGGTTTCTGCTGCGTGCAGTTGACGCCGACGCGGGTCTGGCGCGCAGCTGGTCGCGCTACCAGCTCGCCGGCGCGGTGATCCGGCGTCAGGCCGCGTTCGTGCCGGTCGATCCGGATTTCGCCGAACGCGTCATGCAGGCGGTATCGCGCCAATCTCCGGGCAGCGGCTACGGCGTGCGCATCCTGCGCTGGGCCGGTGGCGGTGCCATCGCCGCTGCGGTGGCCGTGATCGCTCTGGTCGCCAACCGCCCGGCCGTCCAGACGCCAGCCGGATCGGTCACGATCGCAGCGGGTCCGGTCGCGCCCGCGCAGCGGTCGCGGAACGTGTTCATGCCGATCGCGCCGAGTTTCGATTACGCACAGCCGGCCAGTTTCGATACCAGCGTCATTGCTCTGCCGCACTACGACCAGCGCCTGCGCTATGCGGACGGTTCCATGCCCAGCACGCAAGCGTCTTACGTGCTGTTGATCCAGCCGCCGCAGGCACCGGCGCCGCAACGCTAACGCAAGAATCCGCGCACGACCCGGCGGGAACTCCGCCGCGTCTGCGCACGCCACGATTAGCCTGAAACGAAGGACGCATCCATGCACAAGATCGCCATGCACAAGGCCGCTTTCAACAAACTTCTGGCACTGTTTGCGCTGGCCCTGCTCAGCGCCGGCGCATTCGCCCAGCAACTGCCGGATTTCACCCAACTGGTGCAGAAAAACGCGCCAGCCGTGGTCAACATCAGGGCCACGCACACCGGCAGCGAGGACATCCAGGGCAACCAGGTCGATCCGCAAGACGTGCCGGAAATCTTCCGCCGCTTCTTCGGCCCGCTCGGCCCCGGTGGGCATCCGCATTTCGATGGCACGCGTGTATCGCTGGGCTCGGGTTTCATCATTTCCAGCGACGGCTACGTGCTGACCAACAAGCACGTCGTCGACGGCGCCGACCAGGTCGTGGTGCGCCTGTCCGACCGCCGCGAACTCGATGCCAAGGTGATCGGCACCGACGCTGATTCCGACATCGCTCTGCTCAAGGTCGACGCGACCGGCCTGCCCACGGTGGCGATCGGCGATTCGAGCAAGCTCAAGCCGGGCCAATGGGTGGTCGCGATCGGCTCTCCGTTCGGCTTCGATCACTCGGTGACGCACGGCATCGTCAGCTACGTCGGCCGCGGTTTCGGCGGCGCCGACCAGCAGTATGTGCCGTTCATCCAGACCGATGTGCCGATCAACCGTGGCAATTCCGGCGGCCCACTGTTCAACATGGACGGCCAGGTCGTAGGCATCAATTCGCAGATCGTCAGCAACACCGGCAGCTCAGTCGGCATTTCGCTGGCGATTCCGATCGATATCGCGATGAATACGGTCGATCAGCTCAAGAAGTACGGCCACGTCTCGCGCGGCATGATCGGCGTGCAGGTCCAGAACGTCGACCGTGCGCTGGCGCAGAGCCTTGGCCTGCCCAGCGCCGAGGGTGCGCTGGTTGCGAACGTCACACCGGGCAGCGGGGCGGACAAGGGCGGCGTGCAGGTGCGGGATGTGATCCTGGCCTTCGACGGCCACGCCATCGATCAGTCGTCAGATTTGCCGCCGCTGGTCGGCAACACCAAACCCGGCAGCAAGGCGGAACTGAAGATCTTCCGCGACGGCAAGACGATCACTCTGCCGGTGATGGTCGGCGAGCTGCCGCAGGACAAGAACGAACTTGCCAGTACGGGCGGCGGCGGAGCGAAACCCGCCAATGCGCTCGGCATCGTGGTCGACGATCTGACTGCCGAACAGCGCAAGCAGCTCGGCATCAAGGACGGGCAAGGGGTTGTCATCACCGATGTACGCGGCCCCGCGGCGCAGCGTGCCGGCTTGCAGCCGGGTGATGTCATCCTGATGGTCGGGCGCAAATCGGTGAAGTCGGCGGCGGAATTCAACGTCGTGGCCAGGGACGTCAAGCCCGGCGAATCAGTGATGCTGCTGATGCGCCGTGGCGACGCGACCCAGTTTGTGGCGGTGACGGTGCCGAAGAGCAAGGGTTGAGACTGCGCTGCATTTTCCCCTCTCCCAATGGCGGGAGAGGGCTCGGGTGAGGGCAGTCGAGCCGGCAAGCGATGCCAACCCGCGCCCGCGCCTGCGCCTGCGCCTGCGGGAGATGCGGACAGCACTGTGCAAGGCGGAATCCAGTCCTTTCTGCGATAATGCGCGCTTTGCCGCGCCGGTCTGGCCTGCGGCCATACCCAGCCGCATGAACCTGATCCGCAATTTTTCCATCATCGCCCACGTCGATCACGGCAAATCCACACTCGCCGACCGCATCATTCAGCTGTGCGGCGGGCTGGAGGCGCGCGAGATGGAAGCGCAGGTGCTCGATTCCAATCCGATCGAACGCGAACGCGGCATCACGATCAAGGCGCAGTCGGTATCGCTTCCGTACACTGCACGCGACGGCAACACCTATCAATTGAACTTCATCGACACTCCCGGCCACGTGGATTTCTCCTACGAGGTCAGCCGCTCGCTGGCCGCCTGCGAAGGCGCATTGCTGGTAGTCGATGCCGCGCAAGGCGTGGAGGCGCAGTCGGTCGCCAACTGCTACACCGCGGTGGAAATGGGTCTGGAAGTAGTGCCGGTACTGAACAAGATCGATCTGCCGACGGCAGACATTCCGAAAGTGAAGGCTGAGATCGAAGCGGTGATTGGTATTCACGCGGACGATGCCATCGCCATCAGCGCCAAGACCGGTGAGAACGTGGTCGAGGTGCTCGAGGCGATCGTCGCGCGCATTCCGCCGCCCAAGCCGCGCGACACCGACCGGCTGCAGGCGCTGATCATCGATTCGTGGTTCGACAATTATCTCGGCGTGGTGTCGCTGGTGCGCGTGATGCAAGGCGAGATCCGGCCCGGCGAAAAGCTCCTGGTGATGTCTACCGGGCGCGCGCACGAGGCCGATCAGGTCGGCGTGTTCACGCCCAAGCGCAAAAACCGCGACGTATTGCGCGCGGGCGAGGTCGGCTGGGTCACCGCCTCGATCAAGGACGTGCACGGCGCGCCGGTAGGCGACACCCTCACGCGTGCAGCCAAGCCCGCGCCGCACCCTTTGCCGGGCTTCCAGAAGATGCAGCCGCGCGTGTTTGCCGGTCTGTTTCCGCTGGTCGCCGAGGATTACCCGGCGCTGCGTGAGGCATTGGAAAAGCTCAAGCTGAACGATGCCGCGTTGCACTTCGAGCCGGAATCTTCCGAGGCGATGGGCTTCGGTTTTCGTTGCGGCTTCCTTGGCCTGCTGCACATGGAGATCGTGCAGGAGCGGCTCGAGCGCGAATACAACCTCGATCTCATCACCACCGCGCCGACGGTGATTTACGAGGTGCTGAAAACCGATGGCAACACGATCCAGCTCGACAATCCGGCCAAGCTGCCGGCGGTCAACCACATCGAGGAAATCCGCGAGCCGGTCATCGTCGCGAATATCCTGACGCCCCCCGCGTATGTCGGCAACGTCATAACCTTGTGCGAGGAAAAGCGCGGCACGCAGCGTTCCATCCATTATCTGGCCAGTCAGGTGCAGATCAGCTACGAGTTGCCACTGGCCGAGGTGGTGATGGATTTCTTCGACAAGCTCAAGTCGGTGTCGCGCGGCTACGCCTCGATGGACTACCATTTCGAGCGTTTCCAGACCGGCCCGTTCGTGCGCCTGGACGTGCTGATCAATGGCGACCGCGTGGATGCGTTGAGCCTGATCGTGCACCGCAACCAGGCTGACCGGCGCGGACGCGAACTGACCGAGCGCATGAAGGACCTGATCCCGCGGCAGATGTTCGATGTCGCTATCCAGGCCGCAGTCGGCGCGCAGGTCATCGCCCGTACCACGGTCAAGGCGATGCGCAAGAACGTGTTGGCGAAATGCTATGGTGGCGATGCGACGCGCAAGCGCAAGCTTCTGGAGAAACAGAAAGAAGGCAAGAAGCGCATGAAACAGGTGGGACGGGTGGAAATTCCACAAGAAGCGTTTCTGGCCGTGCTTCAAGTTGACAAATAGACGCGCCGCAGCGCACTCGGATTGGCGAAGGAAAGAAACATGGATTTCGATTTTGCCCTGTTGCTGGTTGTCCTGACCGCTGTTACCGGCGTGATCTGGCTGATCGACAGCCTGTTGTTCAAGCGCGGCCGCGCCGCGCGCGCGCAAGCGCTGGAGGCCGCGGCCGGCGACAAGAACGAGCGCCGTCAGCGTTCCGCCGAAGCACTGCGCGAACCGGTCCTGGTCGAATACGCGCGATCGTTCTTCCCGGTCATCCTGATCGTCTTGCTTTTCCGCTCGTTCATCGCCGAGCCGTTCAAGATTCCGTCCGGGTCGATGATGCCGACCCTGCTGGTCGGCGACTTCATTCTCGTCAACAAGTTCGCCTACGGCCTGCGCCTGCCGGTGCTCGGCACCAAGATCGTGGACATCGGTGAACCGCACCGCGGCGATGTCTTTGTCTTCAAGTACCCGGGGTTCTCCTGCAACGTCGACGGCAAGTCGGTGCGCAGCGGCAAGCCTTGCGATTACCCGATAGCCCCGGTTCCGCGACTCGACTACATCAAGCGTGTGATCGGACTGCCGGGGGACACCATCACCTATCGCAACAAGACTCTGTACGTGAACGGCCAGGAGATGACCCAGACTGACCTCGGGCCATTCGTCGGCACCGGCATGGAGGGCCGGCGCATGGCCGGGGCGGAAATCCACGAAGAAACCTTGTCCGGCGTGCGCCACGAAGTCCTCGAATCCAATTTCCTGCCGCCGGGTCGCGAAGGTACGTGGGTAGTGCCCGCTGGACACTATTTCGCAATGGGGGATAATCGCGACAACAGCGAAGACGGCCGCTACTGGGGCTTCGTGCCGGAAAAGAATCTGATCGGCAAGGCCTTCGTTATCTGGATGAACTTCGACGGCGGCATCGATTTCAAGCGAATCGGCACCTTGATCAAGTGAGGATCATCATGCGCAAACAACACGGCATCACCCTGATTGGCTTTGCTATCGTTCTGATCGTTGTCGGCTTCTTCGCCTATGCGGCCATGAAACTGATTCCGCTCTATATCGAATATTTCGGCGTGGTCAAGTCATTGAAATCGCTGCAAACCGATGCCGGTATCCAGAACATGGGCATCGACGAGATCCGTCGCAAGCTCGATGCCATCTTCAATGTGCAGTACGTCGACGAAACTGATGTGCCGCTTAACAGCGTTACCCTGATCACCAGCAATGGCCAGCGCAGCCTCAATGTCGCCTACAGCGTGGACAAGCCGTTCATCTACAACATCGATCTGCTGGTGCACTTCAACTACACCGTCGACCTGTCCAAGGGCGCGACGTACTGAGCTTGGGCGCCGCGTTCGCCTACGCCTTCCGCGATCCGGCGCTGCGCGAACTGGCGTTGCGCCACCGCAGCACCGGCGCGCACAACAACGAACGGCTGGAATTTCTCGGCGACGCGCTGGTCGGTCTGTTCGCGGCGGAATTGCTCTATGCGCGTTTTCCGGATGCGGACGAGGGCGAGTTGACGCGCTGGCGCGCGCACATGGTCAACGAGGGCGCGCTGGCGCGAATCGCGCGCGAACTCGACCTCGGCGACCAGCTCCATCTCGGTCAGGGCGAATTGAAAAGCGGCGGATTCCGGCGCGATTCCATTCTCGCCGATGCCTTCGAAGCGCTGGTCGGTGCGTGCTATCTGGATGGCGGCTTCGACGCCTGCCGCGGCGCCGTACGCGCCATCTTCGAGCCGCGTGTCGAGGAGGCCGTGCGCGCGCAGGAAAAGGATCCGAAGACGCAGCTGCAGGAAGTGCTGCAAGCGCGCGGCTTGCCGTTGCCGGTTTACGAATTGATCGGATCCAGCGGTGCCGATCACGCGAAGATCTTCGACGTGACGTGCGCCATCGACGCCTTCGATTTGCGCTGCGAAGGTCGCGGCAGCAGCCGGCGCGCAGCGGAGCAGGCGGCGGCAACGGCGGCATTGGCGGAAATCGCCGCGGCACACGATGTCTGAAATCCGCCCGCTGACCGAATTCCGTTGCGGCACTGCCGCACTGGTCGGCCGTCCCAACGTCGGCAAATCGACCCTGCTCAACGCTTTGCTCGGCTGGCACCTCTGCATCACCGGACCCAGGCCGCAGACCACGCGGCACCGCATCCTCGGCATACTCACCCGGCCGCAGGGGCAAATCCTTTTTCTCGATACGCCGGGGCTGCATCGCGGCGGCGCTCGCGCCATCAACCGCCAGCTCAACCGCACCGCGCGCCAGACCATCGCCGAGGCCGATGTCGCCGTGCAGATCGTCGAGGCCGGACGCTGGACGGCGGAAGACACCCAGGTGTGGAATGCGCTCGATCCGGCGCGTCCGCGTCTGCTTGCGGTCAACAAGGTCGATGCACTCAAGGGCAAGGCCGCCTTGCTGCCGTTCATCGAACGCATCGGTGCCGAGCGCGCACCGGATGCGGTGTACCTTGTGTCCGCACGGCGCCGCGATGGCCTGGATGAACTCGTGCGCGGCATTCTGACGAAGCTGCCGCAGAGCGCGGCGATTTACGCCGAGGACGAACTCACCGACCGCAGCGAGCGCTTTCTCGCCGGCGAGATGGTACGTGAGCAGGTGATGCTGCGGCTTGCGCAGGAATTGCCGTATGCGGCGACGGTGGAAGTAACCGAATTTTCCGAGGCGGAAGCTCGTGCGACGGTCCATGCCACAATCTGGGTGGAACGCGAAGGGCAGAAGGCCATCGTCATCGGCGCCGCCGGCGCGCAATTGAAGGCAATCGGCAGCGCCGCGCGGCGCGTCATGGAAAAGGCTTTCGGCCGGCGCGTGCATCTGCAACTGTCGGTGCGCGTACGCGAGAACTGGTCGGACGATGAAACCATGCTCAAACGCTTCGGCTACGCCGAATGACGCGTGTCGAGACGCAGCCGGCTTTTGTCCTGCATGCGCGCGCGTGGCGCGAGACGTCGCTGCTACTCGATGTGCTCAGCCGCGATCACGGCCGCGTCGGACTCGTCGCGCGCGGCGTGCGCAGCGCGCATTCGCGCACGCCGCGATCGCTGCTGCAACCCTTCGCGCCGCTGCAACTGGGCTGGAGCGGACGTGGCGAGCTGGGCACCCTGCATGCCGCGGAAGCGGCCGGCGCGGCGCTGCCTCTGAGCGGCGAATCCCTGCTGTGCGCCTTGTATCTGAATGAACTCGTCGTGCGCCTGGCGCCGCGCCACGATCCGCATCCGGGCGTGTTCGCCGCGTATCTGCAAACCCTGGCGCGGCTGGCGCAGGGTGCGACGGTGGCATGGACGTTGCGCCGCTTCGAGCGCGATCTGTTGGCGCAGCTGGGTTACGGACTGCTGCTCGATACAGACGCCGATAGCGGCGAACGGCTCGAGGCAGAAACAGACTACGCCTACCGTCTGGAACAAGGCCCGGTGCGCTGGCGCGGTGCGGGCGACGGCTTGAAATTGCGCGGCGCAGCTCTGCTCGCGCTGGCGCGAGACGAGGAACCCGAAAAATCCGATTTGCCGAATCTGCGCCGTCTGCTGCGCGCCTTGATCGCGCAGCGTCTGGATGGCGTCGCGCTGAATGCCTGGAATCTGCTGGGCGGAGCAACGCGCGTTCCTCGCGGCTAACTGCGCAGGGCAGCCCCGGTTTCCCGGCACCGGATAACGAACGCGGCGCGTTGCTTGTCCGTGAATCGATTCCCGGCACGCATCGTGCCCTGCCAATCCGCCGCAAGCTCGGCCAACGCTACCGCGCCGCAGAACCCGCAGGCTGCGCGCAGCCGGTGCAAGCGTTCGTCGAGCCGGGCAGCGTCCGTTGCAAGATCGCCATGAGTCAGATCGCGTTCGAGTTGCTCCAACTCCTTGGCCAGCAGGCCGCGCAAGGCGCGCAGAGCATCCGCATCGCCGCCGGTGGCGGCCAGCGCCGCCGCGTCGTCGAGCCGTGCGGATTCGATGCACGGCAGATGCCGCCTCACGATTTCGCCGATGCGCTCCACGGATGCCGGTTTTTCCAGCACGTCCGCGAACCCCGCCGCACGCAGTTCCAGCGCCGTTGCTGCGTCGATTTCCGCGCTGGTGGCGATGGCGGCCGCATCGATTCCGCGTGCGCGCAGCGCGTGCAGCAATTCCACACCGCCGATATCCGGCAGGCAGCGGTCGATCAGCAACAGGCCGAACACCCCGCCCGCCGTCAACGCTGCGGTGGTGGTGGCCGCGGTCACAACGGCGCAGCCGCATTGCGCGACGGACGCATCGAGAAAGCGCAGCGAAACCGGATCGTCGTCGACGATCAGGACACGCGGTTGCGCTGCGGATACCTGCATGGCCGCAGGATGCGCAATGCGCAGGATCGCGTCAATGCGCTGGTATCATGTCGCCCCTTTTCCGGCCCCGGCGCATGACCGTCTTCGAAACCGACATCACCGACCTTTCCCACGACGGCCGCGGCGTGGCACACATGAACGGCAAGGCCGTTTTTGTGTCCGGCGCGCTGGCAGGCGAACGCGTGCGTGCGCGTTTCAGTGGCAAACACCGGCATTACGACGAAGCAATCGTGGAAGAAATATTGCGAACGTCGCCGGATCGAGTATCCCCGCGCTGCGCGCATTTCGGCGTCTGCGGCGGCTGCGCGCTCCAGCACCTGAAACCCGAGGCGCAGATCGCGGCGAAACAACGCGTGCTGCTGGAGAACCTCGAACGCCTAGGCAAGGTCGCACCGCACCGTATTTTGCCGGCGTTGACGGATTCGCCCTGGGGCTACCGGCGCAAGGCGCGGTTGAGCGTGAAATTCGTCGAGAAAAAGGGCAGGGTGCTGGTCGGGTTCCGCGAGGCCAACGGCCGCTATGTCGCCGACATCGCGCGCTGCGAGGTGCTGCTGCCATCTGTCGGCGAACATATCGCCGGCATCGCTGCGCTGATCGAGACCCTGGATGCCAAGCGCGACATC
>JAJXWU010000197.1 GCA_021781425.1 Pseudomonadota bacterium | reverse complement strand
AATCGGCTCGACCGTTCCTTGCACTGGCTTGCCGTTGAAGTTCCATACGCTCATTCTTGGTCAGTTTCATCGCGCCCTCCATGGACGCAATGATACTACCGATTCAAGTATTACAGTCCACTAGGAGCGTCATGCACTACGCGCTATCTCGCGGCCACGATGTCATGAAGACCCTGTGCAAGGCATTGCTGCTTGCGCTGATCGCGGGCGTTTCCGCCTGGTGGGCTATCGCCTACGCGCGCGGCGCGGACGGGCTGTCGACGCTATGGCCTGCGAGCGGCATCGTCTGTGGCGTCATGCTTACCTCGCCGCGCTCGCGCTGGCCGGGATATTTGCTGGCGGCATTTGCCGCGTTTGTCGTCACAAACATCTTGGCGCACGGGGCGTCGTCGGATGCGTTTGTCCTGAGTGCGGCGAACACGATCGATGCCATCATCGTCGCGCTCGTCGTCGCGCACGGGGTGGAAGATGTTACGGATTTGGCGCAAATCCGGCGTGCGACCCTGTTCGCCAGTGCGGGTACGGCGATCGCTTGCGCCGTGTCGGCGTGGATTGCCGCCGCTGCGATGTCGGCCCATGCAACTGCGTCGTTCGGTGTGCTCTATGCCGCGTGGTTCGCGTCGCACGTGCTGGGCATGGTCATTTTTGCCACTCTGACAATCGTGGCGCGTCGTCAGGGCTGGCGCGTTTTCGGCGTACGCGGCAGGCGCATAGAATTGCTGTCGGAGATCGCGTTGCTCGCGTTCGTGTGCTGGCTGGTGTTCGGCTCCGCAGATTTCCAGTTGCCGTTCCTGGTCTTCCCACCGTTGCTGCTGATCGTCTTCCGCCATCAGCTGAGCGGTTTCGTGCTGGGTACCGCGCTGGTCGCCCTGGTAGCGGCATCCGCACGCGCGCTCGAACAGGGGCCGTTCCCGCTCATGTCTGCATACGGGCAACTCGAACACACACTGGGATTGCAGGCGTTCATAGCCAGCGTCTGTGTGCTTACCCTGCCGGTGGCCGTGGTGCTGACCGGACGCGATGCTCTGAACCGACGCCTGGCGCGAAGCGAGCGCGAATATCGGATGCTGGCCGACTATTCGCGCGACATGGTCGTACGCTTCGACGCGCAGGGAAAGCGCCACTATGTGTCGCCGTCGGTGACGGAAATTCTCGGCTGGAGCCGCGATGAATTCTCCGGCTCGCGCTGGGATCTGGTGCATCCGGGCGACGTCGCGGTGGTGCAGAAAGCGCTGGCGGAACTGATGGCGCGTGGCGGTTCGATGACCCTGATTTTCCGCATCCGCCACCGGGCTGGTCACTCCGTGTGGATCGAGGCGAACGCGGTGCGCGTACCGGGTACGGATCCCGGAGAACCGCCCGAAATCATTTATTCCGGACGCGATATTTCCAAGCGCGTGGCCGTGCAAAAAGCTCTGCAGGAAAACCAGCGCCGGCTGCGTGCGATCACCGACAACCTGCCTGCCTTCGTGTTGCATGTGGATAAAGAGGAACGTTACACGTTCGCGAACGCTCACGGCCTGCGCATGCTGGGTATTGACGATGCCGCCATGATAGGCCGCCGGGTGCGCGACGTGATGGGTGATGAGATCTACCAGGAAATCGAGCCGTATACGCGGGCTGCCTTGCGCGGCGAGACGACCACATTCGAGATCGAACGCGATTTCCTCGGCCAGCCGCGTTACTACCAGTCGACCTACGTGCCGGATATTGGCGAAGACGGGGCGGTCAACGGTTTTTACGCGGTCAGTTTTGACATCACCGAGCTCAAACGGGCGCAATCCGAGCTTCTGCGTCTCGCTCGCCACGACCCGCTCACCGGCGCGGCGAACCGCCGGCATTTCATCGAACGTCTCGAATTGGCAGTCGCCCGCAGTCACCGCAGCAGGCGTCCGGTCGGGCTGCTCTACCTGGATCTGGACTATTTCAAGCAAATCAACGATACCCACGGACACGCGGCCGGCGATGACGTGCTGCGCGAGTTCGGACGGCGCTTGCAGTTCAACGTGCGCGATGTCGATCTGGTCGCGCGTCTGGGCGGCGACGAGTTCGTGGTCGTGCTCGAGGAAATCGACTCGCCGGAAACGGCGCAGGCGATCGCCGCGAAACTGATCGGTTGCCTTGAAGAGCCGATTTCGCTCGAAGGCGCCGTGCCGGTGCGCATCGGGACGAGCGTCGGCATCGTGTTTGCCAGTCACCCGATTGACGATCCCGAAACGCTGCTGCAGAAAGCCGATGCGGCGTTGTACGAGGCCAAGCGGGCTGGGCGTAACGTGTGGCGCATGGCCGGCTAGGGACCTTTGAAAACCCGCTGCGCTTGGCATCTTGCGCGAATCCGCTGCTCCGAATCCTCATTTACATGCAGGTAAGCTCCGGTTCCTGCGCTCCGTGTTCGCGCAACCTGCCTGTGCTCGCGACGGTTTTCAGCGTTCTCTGCACAACCGCTTAAGGAATCGAGCACGTTAGAATCATCGTATTCGTCTGGGAATGATTCCGTGCTCTATCTCGCTTCGCAATCCCCGCGCCGTCGCGCGTTGCTGGAACGTCTCGGCGTGCGTTTCGGCACGGTCGACGTCGATGTGCCCGAGATACGCGCGCCGGGCGAGCCGCCGGCCGATTACGTCCGCCGGGTGGCGCGTGAGAAGGCCGGCGCTGGCCTTCTCAAACTGTCCGGCGTCGCCGGCGCGGTGGTGCTGGGCGCCGATACCGAGGTCGTGCTTCGCGACGAAGTCTTCGGCAAGGCGGCCGATGCCGCCCAGGCTGCACTCATGCTGCATCGTCTTTCCGGAAGCACGCACCGGGTGCTTTCGGCGGTGTGGTGCATGGATGCCGGGCGCGAAGAGCAGGCATTCAGCATCACTGAGTTAGAATTCGCAACACTGGATGAGGCCCGGATCAATGCCTACGTCGCCAGTGGCGAATGGCAGGGCAAGGCCGGTGCCTACGCGATCCAGGGCTACGCCGAGGCTTTCGTGGCGCGGCTTTCCGGCAGCTATTCCGGTGTCATGGGTCTGCCGCTGTACGAAACGTCGCAGTTGCTGCGCCGCTTCGGAATCGCGGCCTGAATTGCGACGTCGAAATGCATCGACAACCCGGCATATCCCGGCTATAAACGATCTTAGAAAACATCGCCAAGTAATTGTCGTGTCCGAAGAAATCCTCATCAATGTGACCCCGCGCGAAACCCGCGCCGCGGTGGTCGAAAACGGCGTTCTGCAGGAGGTGCTGATCGAGCGCGCCCTGCGCCGTGGCTACGTCGGCAACATCTACAAGGGTCGCGTCAGCCGGGTCATGCCGGGCATGCAGGCGGCTTTCGTCGAAATCGGACTGGAGCGTGCGGCCTTCCTGCACGCCTCGGACATCCTGCGCAGCGTGCCACCGCTGGCCGGCGACGGTCAGGAAAATGCGAATCCACCGCCCGCACAGCCGATCCTCGAACTGGTCCGCGAGGGCCAGGAAATCGTCGTGCAGGTGATCAAGGACCCGATCGGCAGCAAGGGCGCGCGCCTGACCACGAACCTGTCCGTGCCGTCGCGTTATCTCGTGTTGCTGCCGCTGGCCAAGGCGATCGGCGTGTCGGTGCGCATCGAGGACGAAGCCGAACGCGCGCGCCTGAAAGAGATCTTGCAGGCCCGTGCGCTGGAGACTGGCCACGGCTACATCGTGCGCACGAACGCAGAAGGGCAGTCCGCAGAGGCGCTGGCCGAGGACGTGGCCTATCTGGCGCGTCTGTGGCAATCGTTACAGGATGCGATGACGTGCGCACGCGCCGGCGAGCGCGTGTACGAGGATCTGTCGCTGCCGCTGCGCGCGCTGCGCGACCTGATGCGACGCGATGTGGAAAAAGTGCGCGTGGATTCGCGCGAAACTCTCGAGCGCATGCTGCGCTTCGCCGGCCAGTTCATGCCGGAGCTCGCCGAACGCATCGAGCATTATCCGGGCGAGCGTCCGATCTTCGACCTGTACGGCGTCGAGGACGAGATTCAGCGCGCGCTCAAGAAGGAAGTGCCATTGAAGTCGGGCGGCTATCTCGTCGTCGACCAGACCGAGGCAATGACCACCATCGACGTCAATACCGGCGCGTTCCTCGGCCACCGCAACCTCGAGGAAACCGTGTACCGGACCAACCTCGAAGCGGCGCAGGCGGCTGCGCGCCAGCTGCGCCTGCGCAATCTCGGCGGCATCATCATCATCGACTTCATCGACATGGTCGACGAGGAGCACAAGCGCCAGGTGCTGCGCACGCTGGAAAAATCCATGGCCCACGATCATGCCAAGACCACCGTGTACGAGATGACCAATCTCGGTCTCGTGCAGATGACGCGCAAACGCACCGTTGAAAGCCTGGAACGGCAGTTGTGCGAGCCGTGTCCGGCCTGCAATGGCCGCGGCAGCATCAAGACTGCCGAAACCGTCACCTACGAGATTTTCCGCGAGATTACCCGTGCTGTGCGCCAGTTCGAGGCGAAGAAACTGCTCGTGCTGGCCGCGCCCAAGGTTGTCGCGC
>JAJXWU010000154.1 GCA_021781425.1 Pseudomonadota bacterium | reverse complement strand
CAGTTCTGGAGCGTCGACCCGTCTACCGCAGCGACTACCGCGCTGGGCAACCTTGGCGTGACGCTAACGGGTCTGGCTGCGCGCGGCTCGCTGCTTTTCGGCGCAGGCGGTCAGGGCAACAACAATCTGTACGCGATCGACCCCATCAAGGCAACAGCAAATCCAATCGGCGCCTACGGCACGAGCAATTACATCACCGCGGCAAGTCCGGCATTCGACTCCACGGGACAACTGTGGGCGATTCTTGACTATGTCCCTCCGCCCGGCGGCACAACGATCGCGCCTTGGAGCGATTTGGCCCTGATGTCGCCAAAGTCCGGCATTCTCACGAATTTGGGCAATATCACGCCACCGGCGCCGATCAACACGAACTCGCTGGCCTACCAAAGCCTGTTCCAGATCGGCCTCAAGGGCTTGGCCATTCCGTCCGGCATCTGCGCTGCCACGGCGAATCTCGTTTCCACGCCTGCGCTCTCATGGCGCGGAATCGCCGCCTTGATCGTCCTGACGCTGCTGCTCGGCGGAACTCGGCTGCGCCGCCGGCGTCCAAGCTGTTGACCTCCGACGGCACCGGCCGTCCCGACTTCCACGAGGGAAACCATCGATGCTCCGTTGGATCGCCCGGATCGCCGCGTGCGCGATACTGCTTGCCACCGCCACTGCGATGCCCGCCCATGCCGGCGAACAGGAAATCGCCCGCGCCAATAATGCCGTGCGCGTGCTCAAGGAAATCATGCAGGCGCCGGACAGCCGCATTCCTGGGCACCTGTTGCGCGACGCCTACGCGGTGGCCGTGATTCCGGACGTGATCAAGGCCGGCCTCATCATCGGCGGGCGTCACGGCTTGGGCTTGCTGTCGGTGAAAACGCCGAACGATGTGTGGAGCAATCCCACTTTCATCGGCATGACCGGCGGCAGCATCGGCTTCCAGGCCGGCGTGCAGTCGACCGACGTCATCCTGATTTTCCGCACCCAGCGCGGCGTGGATTCGATCGTGCATGGCAAGTTCACGCTGGGCGCTGATGCTTCCGTTGCCGCCGGACCTATTGGCCGTTCGGCCGATGCCGCTACGGACGCACAATTGCGCGCCGAGATCTATTCCTACTCGCGCTCGCGCGGGTTGTTCGCCGGCGTCGCACTGGACGGCTCGGTGCTGTCCATCGACAACACCGCCAACCAGGCCGTGTACGGCGAGGGCATTACCCCGCGCCGCATCTTCTCGGGCGGCTTGGGCAATGTGCCGGATGCGATCGTGGATTTCCGCGACAGGCTGGAGGAGTACACTGCGCGTTAGGAACCTCTGAAAAACCCGCTGCGCTCGGCGCTCGCGACGGAGCTTCAACGGTTCCGATTTTGACCGATGCGCGACTCGTGTCGGCGCAGCCGCGGCGCATCCGTTGAATGACGCACACCTATCGTTTCGGAGCAGGATCATGGGCGGTTTGAGCATTTGGCATTGGCTGATCATCGTGGTCGTTGTCGTGCTGATTTTCGGCACGAAGAAATTGCCGAACATCGGTGGCGATCTGGCGGCCGCGATCAAGAATTTTCGCAAGGGCATGCAGGACGAGGACAAGTCCGACGCTGTGCAGCTCAAGGCCGACCCGCCGCAGGGTCAGCAGGGGCAGTCCACGTCCACCGATAGCAAGGACGGCAACACGCCGTAATTCGCCATGTTCGATATCGGCACCGGCGAACTCGCCCTTATCGCGGTGGTCGCGCTGCTCGTGCTCGGACCCGAACGCCTGCCGAAGGCGGCGCGCACAGCGGGCGCACTCGTGCGGCGCGCGCGCGCGAGCTGGCAGAACGTACGCGTCGAGATCGAGCGCGAGCTGGCCGCCGAGGAATTAAAGCAGTCGATCCGGCGCGGCATCGGCGAGTTCGATCCGCGCGCTGACATCAGCGCCGCGCTGCACGATGCCGTGCACGGTCCGCCGAAACCTTCCGATCCGCCGACGCAATCCGATGAGCCCAAATGAGCCGGCGCCGCCGGGTGATGAAGCAGACACTGGCGGCAGCGAGCAATCCTTCATCTCGCATCTGATCGAGCTGCGCGCGCGGCTGCTCAAAGCGATCGCCGCCGTGCTCGTGATCCTGGTCGTGCTGCTGCCATTCGCCGACCGCATGTATCACTTCATCGCCGAACCACTGCTGCAGCGCCTTCCGCAAGGCGCGCACATGGTCGCGATCGAAGTGACGTCGCCATTCATGACACCGGTGAAACTTGCGGCCGTGGTGGCGTTGTTCCTGGCCATGCCGGCGGTGCTGTACCAGCTCTGGCGTTTCGTCGCACCAGGGCTGTACCGGCACGAAAAAAAACTTGCTCTGCCTCTGCTCGCGGCCAGCGTCGGCATGTTCTACCTGGGCTGCGCGTTCGCCTATTACCTCATTTTGCCCAAGGTCTTCGTGTTCCTGCTCGGCGTCACCCCGGAGGGCGTCTCGGTCATGACCGACATCGGCAAGTACCTGGATTTCGTGCTGACGATCTTCCTTGCCTTCGGTGTGTGTTTCGAAGTGCCAGTCGTGGTGGTCCTGCTCGCGCTGCTCGGCGTGGTGAATGCCGAACAGCTGGCCCGGCAGCGCCCCTACGTCGTGCTCGGCGTGTTCGTGATCGCAGCCGTGTTGGCACCACCGGATGCGCTGTCGATGCTCATGCTCGCCATTCCAATGTGCCTGCTGTACGAGATTGGAGTGCTTGTCGTGCGCGTGTTCGTGCGCCGCGGGGAGGCTGGCGCGCAGGCTTCCCCGAAGATCTGACCGTTTCCGCATTGAATCCCGTTCTGTCGCATCGCGACGTCGATTGCGGCGTTGCCGCGTTGTCTTTTGCGGCATTCTGGAATAGACTCATTTGCCGCATTTGGCGCATTTTCCACTTCACGTAAATCCTTTACGCACACCCCGAAAACAGGAGTCGATAAACATGGCAAAGAACGAAGATACACGCGACGCCAGCCTGCGCGTGTCGAAGAAGACGCGCGACAGTCTGAAGGCCGCCGCGGCTGTCGCCGGTCGTCCGCTGTACGACGTCACCAACGAAGCGATCAACAATTATCTCGCTTCGGTCAAGTCCGGCGGCGCGCGCAAGGGCAAGAAGTAAGAATTCCACGTCCGCGCATTGCGCGCGGATGCAACAGCAAACGGCCCGAACGGGCCGTTTTTGTTTTCCACCGATTCAATTCCGGACAAGCCGCGCGAACCGCCGCAGCAACGAACGCGCGTGCGGCGTGGCGCAAATCTCGCGCAGCATCGCGGGCACGTCGAAATCTTCGTCGGCCAGCGCGCCATCGCGGGCGCGGATGTAGGCACGCATCTCGCGCACGCCGAACTCGGGATGGAATTGCAGGCCCCAGGCGCGCGGCGCAAAACGCACGGCCTGGCAGGCATCAAGCGATGAGCGCGCCAGCACGATCGCATCGCGAGGCGGTTCGAGTACGGATTGCAGGTGCGTGGCCTGTGCGTCGAATGCCGCTGGCGCCGAGCCGAACAGTGCATCGTGCGCGGATTGCGGCATGCGTACGATGCGAACAGTGCCCATTTCGCGGCCGTGCGGGTTGTAGCCGACGCGACCGCCGAGCGCATGCGCCAGCAATTGATGGCCGTAGCACACGCCAAGCACGGGCACATCCGCCTCGACAGCGCGGCGCAGCCAGCGCGCAGTGGTTTCGCTCCAATCCAGCCGGTCGGTGACCATCGCGCCCGAGCCGGTGACGACGACGCCGGATACGGAGCGCGGCGGCGGCAGTTGTGCGCCGCGATCCACGCGCACACAGCGCGCCTGCGCCGGCGCAAACCCGAGTCCGCGCCGAAACCATTGCGCGAAATCGCCGTATCGTCTGCGCACGGCGGGAATGGCCGTGCCGGTCTGGACGATCAGCAACGTCATGCTTCTAGCGGCGGCAACACGCCGACGACTTCGGCAATCGTGGTGACGCCGCGCGCGACCTGCTGCGCGGCGCTCACGCGCAATGGCCGCATGCCCTCGGCAAGCGCGGTCTCGGCCAACTTGCCCAAGGCCAGCGTCGGCTGGATCATCTCCCGCAACTGCGGCGAGATGCGCATCATCTCGTAGATGCCGGTGCGGCCATGGAAGCCGGTGTTGCGGCATTCCAGGCAACCCACCGGTTTGAACGCACGCGCCGGCGGCGGCAGGCGCCAGCGGTGCACCAGTGCATCCCAGCCGTTGGCATCCAGCGGTGCCTCGGCCTTGCAGTGCGGACACAGCGTGCGCACCAGGCGCTGCGCGACCACGCCGGCGAGCGTGGATTGGATCAGGTAATGCGGCGCACCCAGATCGAGCAGACGGGACAGTGCGCTCGGCGCATCGTTGGTGTGCAGAGTCGAGAGCACCAGATGCCCGGTCAGCGAAGCCTGGATCGCCATCTGCGCGGTTTCCAGATCGCGGATTTCGCCGATCATGATGATGTCCGGATCCTGGCGCATCAGCGTGCGCACGCCCGCGGCGAAATCCAGGTCGATCGCCGGCTGCACCTGCATCTGGTTGAACTCCGGCGACACCATTTCGATCGGATCCTCGATCGTGCACAGGTTGATGTCCGGCGTGGCCAGATGCTTGAGTGTGGAATACAGCGTCGTGGTCTTGCCCGAACCGGTCGGGCCGGTCACCAGCACGATGCCGTGCGGGCGTTCTACCATCTGCCGCCAGATTCCTTCCTCCTCGGCGGAAAAACCGAGCTGACGGAACTCCTTGACCACGATGTCCGGATCGAAAATGCGCATCACCACCTTTTCGCCGAACGCGGTCGGCATGGTCGACAGGCGCATTTCCACTTCGCGCCCTTCCGCCGAGCGCGCCTTGATGCGGCCGTCCTGCGGACGGCGTTTTTCGGCGAGATCCATTCGCCCGAGGATCTTCACGCGCGAGGTCACCGCGACCATCACCGGCGTCGGCAGCTCGAACACCTTGTGCATCACGCCGTCGATGCGGAAGCGGATCGGACTCATGTCGCGGCGCGGTTCGAGGTGGATGTCGGAGGCGCGCTGGTCGAACGCGTACTGCAACAGCCAGTCGACGATATGCACGACGTGGCGATCGTCGGCACCGATGTCGCCAGCCTTGCCCAGCTCCAGCAATTGTTCGAAATTCAGGATTGCGCGGCCGTCCATGCCACCATCGAGCTTGGCGTCGCGGGCCTTCTGGATCGAACGCTGCACACCGTAGAACTCGGCAAGGTAGCGATTCAGGTCAATCGGACTGACCACCACGCGCTGGATGTCGCGGCGCAGGATGTGGCCCAGATCCGCCACCCAGCGCGTATCGAACGGCTCGCATGTGGCAATGACCACCTGCATCGGACCGGCCGCAACCGGCAGGATACGGTAGCGCTGCGCATAGGCGTGCGAAACGACCTGGGTCACCGTCGCCGCATCGATCTTCATCGGATCGATTTTCAGATAAGGCAGCTGGGCTTTCTCCGCCAACCAGTGCGTGAGCACTTCCAGACTCAGCGGTTTGTTGTCCTGCGGATTGTTGAGCTTCTGGTTTGCGACCAGGACCAGCGGATGCAGTTCCAGCTTGCCGCGTGCACTGCGGCCGTCGGCGCGGGTCTTGAGCAGATCGGCCTCACCGATCAAGCCGTCGTGCTTCAACGCACCGAGCACCGCGTCCAGATCCAGGCGCCGGTGCAGGCCCAGCGGCGGCGCTTCGGGAACGGCGAAATTCGGGCGTTGCGGAGCGGTGGCCATGCGGAACCTTTCTTAAAACCGAACCCTGCGCCGCTATACTAGCGCGCTTTGCGCAGCGAACCGCACCCCATGCCAGGCCCGACCTTCCAGGACGTGATCCAGACCCTGAACCGCTACTGGGCGGCGCAGGGTTGCGCGCTGATTCAGCCGCTCGACACCGAAGTCGGCGCCGGCACATTCCATCCGGCGACGTTCCTGCGCGCGCTCGGGCCCGAGCCCTGGGCCGCCGCTTACGTTCAGCCCTCGCGCCGTCCCACCGACGGTCGCTACGGCAAGAATCCGAACCGGTTGCAGCACTACTACCAATACCAGGTCGTAATGAAGCCGAACCCGGACAATATCCTGGAACTGTACTTCGGCTCGCTGAAGGAGCTGGGCATCGACCCGCTGGTGCACGACCTGCGCCTGGTCGAGGACAATTGGGAATCGCCGACGCTCGGCGCCTGGGGTCTGGGCTGGGAAGTCTGGCTCAACGGCATGGAAGTGACCCAGTTCACCTACTTCCAGCAGGCTGGAGGATTGGAGTGCAGGCCGGTGACGGGCGAGATCACATACGGTCTCGAACGTCTGGCAATGTACCTGCAAAATGTAGATAACGTCTACGATCTTGTCTGGACGGTCGCGCCGCACGGAACTGTCAAATACGGCGATGTGTTCCATCAGAACGAAGTCGAACAGAGCACCTACAATTTCGAGCACGCGAATGTGCCCGAATTGCTGCATTGGTTCGACGTTTGCGAGGCCGAGGCGAAAAAGCTGGTGGAACTCGGTCTGCCGTTGCCGGCCTACGATCAGGTCTGCAAGGCCTCGCACAGCTTCAACCTGCTCGACGCGCGCCGCGCGATCAGCGTGACTGAACGCCAACGCTACGTCTTGCGCGTGCGCGCCATCGCGCGCGGGGTCGCCGAGGCCTATGTCGCGCAGCGCGAGAAGTGGCGCGGCGATCACGGCAGGGAGGCGGCGTGATGTCGGATTCAAAACCGCTGCTCGTCGAAATCGGTTGCGAAGAACTGCCGCCCAAGGCGCTGGACGAATTGTCCACGGCGTTTGGCCGAGGCATTTGCGACGGCCTCACCAAACGCGGTATCGCAAGCGCTGCGCGGAACGCGAGTATTTACAACTCGCCTCGCCGCATGGCCGTGCTGGTGCCGGACGTGGCGATAATGCAGCCGGCGCAAAAATCCGAAGTGCTCGGCCCGTATCTCAATATCGGGCTGGATGCGAACGGCGCACCGACACCGGCATTGCAGGGTTTTGCCGCGAAGAATGGCGTTGCCGTTGACCAATTGCAGCGCATCGCCGACGCCAAGGGCGAACGCTTCATCGCGCGCAGCGAAAAATCCGGTCGTCCGACCGCCGCGCTGATGCAGGAAATCCTCGCCGAAGCGCTGAAGTCGCTGCCGATTCCCAAGCCCATGCGCTGGGGCGATCACGATTTCGCCTTCGTGCGGCCAGTGCACTGGCTGGTGATCCTGCACGGCGACCAGGTCATCGATGCGGATATCTTCGGCATCAAGAGCGGACGCGAATCGCGCGGGCACCGTTTCATGCATCCGCAGGCGGTCTCTTTGGGCCACGCTGACGATTACCACAAATCGCTCTACGCCGCAAAAGTGATGGTTTGGCCGGATGACCGCAAACTAATAATTCGCGATACGTGCCGAAGTGTTGCTCTGGAAAACAAGCTGGACTTGCACCCTTTACTTACCGATTCGTTGATTCAGGAACTCGTGAATCTCACAGAATGGCCTGTGCCGATTCTGTGTCGTTTCGATGAGGAGTACCTAAAACTTCCCCACGAGGCGCTACGAGCCACGATGGAAGCGAACCAGCGCTTTATTTCAACGTATTTGAACCAACCAGTCCCCGTCGGTATCAAAGCAGCGCTGGGACAGGGCGATGAAACTATCACTTTTTATGCCGAACTTAGCTCCTGGTTCTTCGGCATCGCCAATATCGAATCGAGGGACCCCGCCGAAATCCGCAAGGGCTACGAGCGCGTGATCCGGCCGCGCTTTGCCGACGCCAAGTTCTTCTACGACGAGGATCGCAAGACGCCGCTCGCCGCGCATCAGCAAGCGCTCAAATCCGTCACCTATCAGCAGCAGCTCGGCAACATCTGGGACAAATGCGTGCGCGTGGCCGAACTCTCCCGCGTCATCGCGGGACGTTTGACCGATACGGGTTATAGCGTGGACCCTGCGCTGGCCACGCGCGCGGCGTCGTTGAGCAAGTGCGATCTGATGACGCGCATGGTCGGCGAATTTCCCGAATTGCAAGGCGTGATGGGTCGCTACTACGCCGCGGCGAGCGGCGAGAACCCGGATGTCGCTACGGCGCTGGACGAGTTTTACCGCCCGCGCTTCGCCGGCGATGCGATCGCGCAGGGCCGGATCGGACAAGTACTGGCTATCGCCGAACGCCTGGACACGCTGGCCGGCATCTTTGCCGTCGGCGGCAAACCGTCCGGCAGCAAGGATCCGTTCGCCCTGCGCCGCGCCGCGCTCGGATTGGCGCGCACGCTGATCGAGGGCGGCTTTGAACTGGATCTGGAAGCCCTGCTACGCGAGGCCGTGGAATTGCTGCCGGCCATCGCGCCGGCTAAGGACGCCAAGCCGGTTCCCGCCAACGCCAAGCAGAATCTCACCGATTCGTTGCGCGATTTCATCCAAGAGCGCCTGCGCGGCTATTACGCCGAACAAGGCTTTGCCGCCGATCAATTTGATGCCGTCATCGCGGTCGAGCCGGAAACCCTGCCCGATTTCGACCGCCGCCTGCGCGCGGTCGCCGAGTTCGCGAAACTGCCGGAAGCCGCCGCGCTGACCGCCGCGAACAAGCGCATCGGCAATATCCTCAGGCAAGCCGCGGAGGATGGCGCCGGGCGCATCGATCCGGCGCTGCTCGATGCCGGCGCCGAGCGCGAATTGCACCAGCGCATCGAGAACGCGGTCGTCGCCATAACGCCGCTGGCGAAGGCCAATCGTTACGTGGATATGCTGCGCGCGCTCGCCGCGCTGCACGCGCCGGTCGATGCTTCTTTCGAACAGGTCATGGTGATGGCCGAGGATGCCGCCAAACGCCGCAACCGTATCGCCCTGCTCGCCGGCCTGCGCCGGTTGTTCCTGCAAGTGGCCGATATTTCGTTGCTGCAAGGCGCCTGAGGCGATGAGCGCCGAGCGCTTGTGGCTGCGTGCACAGCAATACGTTGCCACTGGCCAAATCGCCGCAGCCCGGATCAGTCTCGAATCCCTGCTCAACCGCGAACCGCAACGCACCGATGCGCGCATGCTGCTCGCAAGCACGATTCTGAGCGAGGGCCGTGTGCGCGAGGCGGCCGCACACGCAATCATGGCGGCAAAGCTGCTACCCCCGCACGATGCCGAAGCCATCAGTGCTACCGCGCATTGTCTGCTGCGTCTGGGCGAGATGGTGGTGGCGCGCGACTGCTTGAACCACCCAGGCACAGCTGACACGGCCGATGGCCAGATGCTATTGGCACTTGCGCATGCCCAGCAAAAACTCGGCGATCATCCGGCCGCTCTGACTTTGATGGATCGCGCACTCGCCAATGGCTACGACACGCCGGAATTCCGCTACTACCGCAGCTTGCAATTGCAGTTCAATGGCCGTATCGATGAGGCTCGGCGCGAGCTGGAAGAAAGCTTGCGACGGGGACTTAATGTAGGTTTGGCCTCGTGGACTCTGGCCAGGATGCGCCGGCAGACGCTTGACGCGAATCATCTAGTGCATATTCGCAAGCAGTTGCAGACCGTGGAACGCGGCAGCGAGGATCACGCGGCACTGGAATTTGCGCAATTCAAGGAGTTGGAGGATCTCTGCCAGTACGATGAGGCGTTCGCCGCACTGAAACGTGGCAATGCTCTCATGTTCGCGCGCGCGCGACACGATGGCGCGCACGAACGCGCATTGTTCGATGCATTGATCGCGGCTACGCCGGCGTCGGCGCTGCAACCACATGTCGGGAAATTCGACGGGCCGCAGCCGATCTTCATCGTCGGCATGCCGCGCAGCGGCACCACCCTGCTCGATCGCATCCTCGACAACCACTCGATGGTGATTTCCACCGGCGAGCGCGACGATTTTCCGCGCCAATTGCGCTGGTGCGCAGATCGCTACGGCCAAGAACTGATCGACCTTCCTCTTATCGAGCAGTTCGAACAGATCGACTTTGCCGAACTCGGCAGGCGCTACTTGGAACAAACGCAGTGGCGAGCCCATGGCAAGCCGTTCTACTTGGACAAACTGCCATCCAATGCCTTGCTGGTTGGCCTAATTCACCGCGCCTTGCCCGAAGCACCAATCTTACACATGGTTCGCGATCCGATGGATGTGTGTTTTTCCAATTACAAGGCATTGTTCGGCGGAACCCATCGCTACAGTTATGACTTGCAGGCGCTCGCTACTCACTATGGGCACTACCGACGCCTCATGCAACATTGGCACGCAGTGCTTCCGGGTCGCCTCTTCGATGTCAAATACCGCGATCTAGTCACGAATCCGCAAGTCTGCGTCCGCGCCATCCTCGACTACTGTGGTCTGCCTTTTGAGGCTGGCTGCATCGACCTGCGCCGCAACACCACTGCGGTAAATACGCTCAGCAGCGCCCAGGTGCGTGAGCCGATCCATGCGCGTACGCTGGGCGAATGGCAGCGTTACGAATCACAACTCGCGCCACTCCAAGCAGCATTGCAGCTTTGGCTCACGGAATAAAAAGGGCCGGCAAGCGCCGGCCCTTGAAAGCATATGATTACCTTTCGATCAGTCGCTGCTCTTTCCAAACTTCCAATCGAACTCAAGCCAGTATGAACGACCGTAATTGCTGTAATTGAAAATGTTGAAATACGGTGCCGCGGTGTAGGTACTGTCGTACGGCGGCTTGGAGTTCTTGATATTGTTGACGGCGCCACTGATCCTCATATCGTCCGTGATGTTGTAACTGATGCTGCCGTTGTAGAGCATCCATGGCGCTATTGCACCTGGGCACTGGATATAGCCCGACGTCGTGCAGGGCGCTGCATAGCCAGTGGTATTGCTCTGCGCATAATAATTTGGCGTTTTGCCGTAGCGTGTGCCGTAAAGCGTGGCAGAGAACTTGCCGATATCCCAGGTAATCGACGCATTGGCGATGTTCTTGAACTCGCTGGAATAAAACGGATTTCGCAAGTAGTCAATGGTCGGATCGTATGGATACTGCTGGAACGTATGCTTCAGCAGCACGTTGTAAGACGCGCCGAGTTGGACATCTCCCCAACGGCCGAGATCATAGCGGTAATTGGCGGAAGCGAGAATGCCCGAGACGCGCTCGTTGGCGACGTTGACCGGTAGCACTATAACCTGCTCGATTTGATACGCGTTCGGCCCGTTCGTTGCAGTGGAACGCAGTACCTGGGAAATCGCGGCTTTGCAAGTTGGCGAATTCAGATCGAGTTGGCCGAGCAAGCAGGCCGCGTTGTCCTTGAGGAGCTGGTTGGTGTCTTGAAGCTCGACCTCGTTCTTGATTCGAATGTTGTAGTAATCGGCCTTGACGTTGAAATTTTCGGTTGGCGACCACACCGCACCGAAACCGTAAGATTTGGCGGTCACCGATTTCAATGTCGAATTGCCTTCGTGCAGCCCGAACACCTGGGTCGAGCCATAGTAGGGGCAGTTCTGCAATGGCGTGGTCGGGTCGACCTTGGCGCAGCGGTAATAGTCGGTGAGGCCACCCTGGTAGAAGCCGCTCTGGCCGCCGAACGTGTACGACATGTCCGGGGCACGGAACGCGGTGGCGTAATTGCCGCGGAACAGCAGCGTATCGATCGGTCGGAATTCCAGTCCCAGCTTGTAGGTGGCCTTGTTGTCGCCACCACCAACATTCTGGTTGCCGTATTGATCGTAACGCACCGAGGCGTCGGCCGTCAGCGTGCTGAGGATCGGCGCACGCAACTCCGCGGCGGCCGCGAAATTGTTGCGGGTGCCGCCGCCGGACGTGCCGGTCAGGCCATAGAAATTGCCGGCGATCACGCGCGGATCGGTCGGATTCTGCCAGGTCTGGTTGCCGACCTGGAACAAGCCGGCAAAGCCCACCGAGCCAGCAGGCAATTCAAACAGGTCAGTATTGTTTACCTGAATATTGACGTTTTGCGTCCAGGTGTTGGATTTGGTGTTGATTTGGCCGATGAATGTTGCGTACTGGGCGGGGGTTATGGCCTTGTAGAAATTGGCCACATTCGGCGCATAAATAGGCGAACCAAAACCGGTGGTGCCCAACTCCGGACCGAGAAACTGGTTCTGAAAGAAATTGTTGACCGCATTTTTCAACGGCCAGTAATTCTTATCGGTCAGGTTGGTCTGAGAACGCGCGTAGAAGATGTCGTAATCCCAATTGTTTCCGACCGTGCCACGCACGCCACCAAACAAGTTGTAGGTCCGAACCAGGTTCTTTTCAGTGTACAAGGCCGGGTTGCCAATTTCCTCCGGCGCAAAGATGTGCTGAAACAGCTCGTAATGGCCGGTGTTGGCATCAAAGAAATTGCCGCCACCGCCGATGTTTGTCTCCCAGAAATAAGGACCGCTACTGAACTTGACAGTGCTGACGCTGTAGAGAAGGTTGCCGTAAAGTTCAGCACTATCGTTAAGCTTGTATTTGACGTTCAGGTAACCCGTGCCGGAACGATTGCTGTTGAGAATAGTGCCATACCCGTTATCGTACTTGCTGCCGCAATAATTGCCACGGCCTGGACGATACTCATAGTCGGTCGTGCCGCCATAAAGGTTCGAAAGCCCAGCGCAGGTGCTCTGGCCAGGATCAATGTATGCCGGGCGATAGCTATTGTTGGGATCGTAGAACAGCCAGAGAAAATTGCGGGAGCCGTAGCGCAGGTCCGGGTCCGGATTGGCCAACGTCGACTTGGATTGATCGCGGTTGTAGCCCCATATTGGCTTCTGGTTGTTGAATTGGAACCCGAAATTGACGTCCAGATTGCCAAAACTCTTGCCGCCAAGGAATTCTACGCGCTCGTTGCTGCCTCCACCGCCGGTGTAACCACCGCCGCGCACATTCAGCTCGTAGCCGTCGATGCGATCCTTGAGAATGATATTGATCACGCCGGCGATGGCGCTGGAACCGTAAATCGAAGACTGGTTGCCAGGCAGGATATCGATATGATCGACCATGCCAACCGGGATATTGGACAGATCCACAAAATTGGCGGAACCGTTGTACAACAGCGGGTAATCGGCAAGTGGATGGCCATTGATCAGGAACAACGTGAAATCTGGATTCAACCCGAGCAAGCTGACCGTGGTTGCGCCCGGCGTGAAACCGCCGGTGAACTGGTTGTCCTGCACCGCACCGGTGGCGATCGGCTGCGCGCGCAAGGCGTCGTAGACCGTGCCGAAACCTTGTTTCTCCAACTGCTGAGTCGACAGGGTGATCACCGGCGAGGCCGTTTCGATCTGCGCCTGCGGGATCAGCGAACCGGTAACGGTAATCGTCGACAATTTCTCGGCTTTCTTCTTGTCCTTGTCGGTTTGCGTCTGCGTCGACGTAGCCTGATCGCCGGCATTTTGCGCGTACGCCGACGCCAGCGGCAGCGCCGCCACGGTCAGCCCCATCAGAATCGAGGATACAAGCAGCTTTCTTTTCATGGTCAACTCCAGAATTTCAGTCGGTCTTCAAGGCCGATCGTGGCAGCCACAGCTGCGCACAACCCGAGCGTGCAGCGAGATTCTTTGCTGAAGGAGCGAACCGGATTCCCCCGCGCGCAAACTCGCCCCCAATCTGCGCGCCAGTAAGCTTGCCGAACGTAACAAATAATTAACGCGTCTGTCAATTTTTTCTGCGCCTGTGCTTTTTTTGCCCTTCACAGGCAGCGTCCACGGCGCGAGCGCCAGGGCAACCCATGACCATGGCTTGGTTTTCAATCGCGCCAAGCCCGGACTAGAATGCGAGGCTCGACGGAGGCGTCGGCCCGCCCCAAAACGGCGGCCCCTTTTGCCTACCTCATGACAAACTGCGGCTTCGCTGGCCACAGCCCGCCGCCTTCTGGAGAGTGTCCATGCGTATCCTCGTGTTTCCCGCTTTACTGGCGCTCGGCCTGCTGGCAGGCTGCAATTCGCAACCGCCGCCGGCCGCGCCGGCCGCGCCGCAGGTCGCCAGCAGCGTCAGCGGCACGATCATGCTGCGCGAACCGCGCGCCCTCGGCGACAACGCGCGCGCCGAATTGAAGGTGGTGGATGTCTCGCAGCCGGATACGCCGCTGGCGCAAATCACCATCGAACACGCCAATCAGCCGCCGATCGCGTTCAACATGCCGATCGATCCCAAGGCCGTCGATCCGCTGCGCACCTACGCGGTCGACGCCAAGCTGATCGACGGCGAACGGCGTTTCCTGCCGGTCCTGCAATACCCGGTACTGACCAAGAAATCGCCGTCGGTGGTGCAGATCATCCTCGCACCGGAACCAACTCCGGCGGAAAAGATGTACGAGGCGTACAAGAAGGCCTTCGCGGAAATCGGCACGTTCAAATCGGTGAACGGCGGCGGACAGACGCCCAATACCTCGACCGCATGGGACGCGTTCTACAGCAATGGCAAGGTCAAGGTGATCCGCGAAATCACCGATCAATACGACGACAAGGCCAATGAGACCGGCCGCGTCACCTTGCGCATGGCGTTCCAGAACGACAAGCCGTGGGTCATCGTCAAGGAAGAGTCCAGCGGCGAGGGTGCACGCCCATCGGCGGTTACGAAGGTGGGCTGGGACGACAGCGGCAGCCTCGTGCTGAAAGACAAGCTCGCCGGCGGCCAAGCCAGTCAGGCCACGTCGGAAGAGGCCAACGCGCTTTACCAGCATGCCGTGCAGGCGTTGGCACAGGCACAGGCGAAGGTGCCGAAACCCAAATAGACCGGGGCGCCGACGCGTAACCGCTCACGCAGCGCGGCGGCGCAAATGCACCAGCAACAGCGAGATCGCCGCCGGCGTGATGCCGGAAATGCGTTGCGCTTGGCCGATCGTCTGCGGCCGGCTGCGCCCCAGTTTCTGCATCACCTCCGCCGACAGGCCGCGCACCGCGGTGTAGTCGAACGCGGCGGGTATTTCGGTTTCCTCGTGGCGGCGCTGACGGGCGATTTCCTCGTTCTGCCGATCCAGATACCCCGCATACTTGGCTGTGATCTGCACCTGATCGGCGACACGCGCATCAACTACTGCGGGGCCAAGCGCCGGCACGCGCATGAGCCGCGCATAATCCAGTTCCGGCCGGCGCAACAGGTCGAGTGCGTTCGTTTCGCGCGACAGCGTCAGGTTCAATGTTGCCTCGAGCTGCCGCCCGAGCGCATTGCCCGGCGCGGCCCACAGACCGCGCAACCGCTCGGTTTCGCTGGCGATGGCATCGCGCTTTCGACAAAATGCCTCGAAGCGCGCCGCATCCACGCTGCCCAGCTCGAATCCCTTTTCGGTCAGGCGCAGATCGGCATTGTCCTCGCGCAAATGCAGGCGGTACTCGGCGCGCGAGGTGAACATGCGGTAGGGCTCGCTCGTGCCATTCGTGATCAGGTCGTCAATCAGCACACCGATATAGGCCTCGTCGCGGCGCGGCGTCCACGGTTGGAGGTCTTGCGTGGCGCGCGCGGCATTGATGCCGGCGACGATGCCCTGGGCGGCGGCTTCCTCGTAGCCGGTGGTGCCGTTGATCTGGCCGGCGAAATACAGTCCCGCTATCGCCTTCGTTTCCAATGACGACTTCAATCCGCGCGGATCAAAATAGTCGTATTCGATGGCGTAGCCAGGCCGCGTGATGTGCGCCTTCTCGAAACCGCGGATGCTGCGCACCAGTTCCATCTGCACGTCGAACGGCAGCGAAGTGGAAATGCCGTTCGGGTAAATCTCGGCGGTTTCCAGTCCTTCCGGCTCGATGAAGATCTGGTGCGAAGATTTATCCGCGAAACGCACCACCTTGTCTTCGATGGACGGACAATAGCGCGGGCCAATGCCTTCGATCTTTCCGGTATACAGCGGCGAGCGATCCAGCGCACCGCGGATGATGTCGTGCGTGCGCGGGCTCGTGTGCGTGATCCAGCAACTGACCTGGCGCGGATGATCCGCAACGTTGCCCACGAACGAAAACACGGGCAGCGGATCGTCGCCGGGCTGTTCGGCCAGGCCGGAAAAATCGATGCTGCGGCCGTCGATGCGCGGCGGTGTGCCGGTCTTGAGCCGGTCCACGCGCAGCGGCAGTTCGCGCAGGCGCGCGGCCAACCCTTGTGCTGGCGGATCGCCGGCACGGCCGCCAACGTAATTGGCCATGCCAACGTGGATTTTGCCGGCGAGAAACGTTCCCGCCGTGAGCACGACGCAGCGCGCGGAAAAGCTCAGGCCCATCTGCGTCACCACGCCGGTCACGCGGTTGCCGTCGAGCGTCAAATCCTCGACCGATTGCTGGAAGATAGCCAGATTCTGCTGGGTTTCGAGTCGGCGCCGGATCGCGGCCTTATAGCGCGCGCGGTCGGCCTGACAGCGCGTGGCGCGTACTGCCGGGCCTTTGGACGCATTCAGCGTTCGCCACTGGATGCCGGCGCAGTCCGCAGCGACGGCCATCGCCCCGCCGAGCGCGTCGATTTCCTTGACCAGATGACCCTTGCCGATGCCGCCGATGGCCGGATTGCAGCTCATCTGGCCCAGGGTTTCGATGTTGTGGGTCAAGAGCAGCGTGCGCGCGCCCAACCGTGCGCAGGCAAGCGCGGCTTCAGTGCCGGCATGCCCGCCGCCAATGACAATCACATCGTAGTCGTGTGCGTTGTTGAACATAACGCGAATTCTGCGGCTTCTAGCCCCCTTAAGTTAAGGGGCGAACACCTTGCGCAGCAAGGTGTCGGGTGGTTGTGGCGAATATCGCGCGCAGTCGAAGCCGGGCGCGGCCGGGCTCCTAATACACACTCACCAGAAGAGGCTGGCGCCCGGCGGTCTTAGGAACAGGGGAATCCAAGAGGACCGTATGCCGGGCGCCAGTGACCGAACCGTACGGAGGGACTTGCACGTATCCGCAGGGGTTTGCGGGCGCATATTAACCCAAATCCAGATTAGAGAAGTGTGAACGAGGTCATGCTGCGTCAGCCCGTCAGGGTTGCCGTCAAAATCCGCCCAAAAATGTCACCGGCAGCCGACAATCGTGGAGAAATGGCTCGCTTTCCAGGTTGGCACGGCTTCTGCATCATGTGAATCACATCGCAGATTGGAGAGTGCCATGCTCGCAACCGCCGCCGTAATGACCCTGAATCCTCTGTTCCTGCGCCACGATCTGATGATCGAGATGGGCCGCCTGGAAATGGCCATCGAAGATGCGCGTCACGATACTTCCGCGAACGATGCCGATCCGCTCAGTCCGCTGGAAACCAAGCTTGCGCGCATCAACGAAGCGCTGAGCCGTCTTTCCGCCTGATCCGAATCAACCGAACTCCCTACGCCCCGGGACGGATGCGAGCCGCCCGGGGTTTTTTTTGCCAAAACTTCGAAGAACCGCCGCGAGCGAAGACAGGTCGCGCGGCGCCAGTGCACTGAAAGCAGAGTGTACTTGTTTGTACATGAGCATTACTCGCCGTTTCCGCGGCTCGCCCGCCCGGGCCATTCGCTACGCGAATGTTCGCTTCGGCATCCTGCCTTCGCCGTCCGGGCACTGCCGACGCGCGCGATGTTGAGCGCAGCAGGTTCTGCTCAGCGCATCTTGGTGTGATGCTGCTCCAGCACATAACGCGGTGGCGCGAAGCTGTCGGTGCGCGCCACGTTCCAGAACACGCGAAACACGGCGTGATCGGGCAGCCCGCCGATCAGCTCGCCGGGCTTGACGAAGTGATACAACGCCGACAATGACCGCACCTCGGTCGACGAAACGCGCCGGATGATGTGCTCGGGCCCGATCTCGTTCGGATGTTGCAGGCCCGATGCGGCAATCAATTCCTTCAACGCCTTCAGCGTATTGTCGTGGAACATACGCACGCGTTCGGCCTTGTCCGGCACGTCGAGTTTCTTCCAGCGCGACGAATCTTGCGTCGCGATGCCGGTCGGACAACGGTCGGTATGGCAGTTTTGCGACTGGATACAGCCGAGTGCGAACATGAAACCGCGCGCGGCATTGCACCAGTCCGCACCCAACGCCATGGTACGCGCCAGGTCGAATCCGGTGATGACCTTGCCGCTGGCGCCAAGACGCACCTTGTCGCGCAAATTCAATCCCACAAGGGTGTTGTGCACGAGCAGTAAAGCCTCGCGCAGCGGTGCGCCGACGTGATCGACGAACTCCAGCGGTGCCGCGCCGGTGCCCCCTTCGCCGCCGTCGACGACAATGAAATCCGGCAGGATGCCGGTTTCGTGCATGGCGCGGGCTATGCCGAACCACTCCCAGGGATGACCGATCGCGAGCTTGAAACCGGTCGGCTTGCCAGCGGACTTCTCGCGTAATTTCGCCACGAATTCGAGCAGACCCACG
>JAJXWU010000096.1 GCA_021781425.1 Pseudomonadota bacterium | reverse complement strand
GCGAAGCGGTGTTGTCGATGGCGCGTGCGAACGACATTCCCACCGATCACGTCGTCGAGTTCGACGCTTCGCGCCAGACCACGCGTATCAGCGCGAACGTCGCCGGTTTCGCTGGCACGACGCGCGTGGCGCTCAACGACAACCTTTTGAACAAGACCTCGCTACCCGAAATCAAGGCCGTGCTCGGCCATGAAATGGGGCATTACGTACTCAATCACGAACTGCGCGGCACGATTTATATAACCCTCGTGTTCGTATTCGGCTTCTGGTTCACGCATTGCCTGCTGGATATGGCGCTCAAGCGCTGGGGTAGGCGCCTGCGGCTGGAGGATCGCGCCGATCCTGCCGCGCTGCCGCTCGCATTCGCGATCCTCACGATTTTCTTCTTCCTCGCCACGCCCCTGACCAACTCGATCACGCGGCAGATGGAAGCCGAGGCCGATGCGTTCGGCCTGAATGCCGCGCGCGAACCGAACGGCTTCGCGATGGCGGCGATGCGCTTGTCTACGTATCGCAAGATCCATCCCGGTCCGCTCGAGGAGATGGTGTTCTATGACCATCCCAGCGGCTACGACCGGGTGCATGCGGCCATGGTCTGGCTCAAGGAAAATCAGGACAACCCCACGGCGAACGCGCCACTGCCGCCGCCGGGCGGCTGAACCGCCGACAACGCCGACTGGCCGATCTGCACCGCGTCAACCGGTGCGGCTGCGGTGCGTTCCGGATCGCTAGCCAGCTTTCCGCTGAGCGCCCCCAAAATAGTGGAGACGACGATGTACCGCACCCTTATCGCCATTGCACTGAGCGCAGCTTTTTCCGCAAGCGCCTTCGCCCAGAACGCGGCAACCGAGACTCAGCGCAACACCAACCAGCAAAACCGCATCGAACAAGGCCTCAAATCCGGCCAGCTCACAACCAAGGAAGCCGGCCAGCTCGAACGTGGCGAACAGCGTATTGACCGCACACAGGCCCGTGATATGAAGAACGGTGCGCTGTCCGCGCAGGAAAAGGCGCAGATCCAACGCGAGCAGAACCATGTCAGCCAGGGTATCTATGCCGATAGGCACAACGCCGTGACCGGCAATCCGGATTCGAAGTCGTCCGAACGCGCACAGGCCGATGTGCAGCGCAATGCGAACCAGCAGGCGCGCATCAATCAGGGCATCCGCTCAGGCCAGTTGACCAACCGCGAAGCCGGATCGCTGGAACGCGGCCAGGCCCATGTGGATCGTTCCGAAGCCAATGCCGCACGCAACGGAAACATCAATGCACGCGAGCAGGCGCGCACGCAAGGCAAGCAGAACCACCAGAGCGGCCGCGTCTATCGCAAAAAGCATAATGGCACGGCCCGCGACTGATAGGTTGCGCGCAGCGGCATGTATCCGACGGGCGCCGCAAGCGCCCGTTTTTTTGGCCGGGCCGCGGTTCGGATTATGATGGCGGTTCCCCGCATCGAAGGCGGCGGGATTCCGCAGGGAGGACGCATGACCGAACTCAAGCAAGCCCAGGTGCCGGATATCGGCAATTACACCAACATCCCGGTGATCGAGGTGTTGGTCAAACCGGGCGATACGGTCGCCAAGGACCAGGGTCTGGTCACGCTCGAGTCGGACAAGGCGACGATGGAAGTGCCGGCGCCGTTCGCCGGCGTGGTCAGGGAAGTCAAAGTCAAGGTCGGCGACGAGGTTTCCGAAGGCGCAGTTGTTGCGCTGATTGAAACGGCTGAGGCGGGAGCGCAAGCGTCGGCCAAGTCAGCGACGCCGACAAAGAACGAAACCACGCTTTCGCCGCTCCCGCAGGCGGGAGAGGTCGCTGCGCGCAGCGCAGCGGGTGAGGGGAAAGCAAACCCGGCAGCCATCCCTGGCGTTGCCTCCGATCGGCCTCCTGCCTCACCCTCAGCCGCTGTCGCGGCTTCGACCTCTCCCGCGAGCGGGAGAGGGGGAGAAAGCGCGCCCCGCTCGCCACCGATTGCCTTCGGCGCCGATACGGTGCTGCCCAGCAAGGTGCCGCTCGCCAGCCCCGTGGTGCGCATGATCGCGCGCGAGCTGGGCGTGGACCTGGCGCAAGTGACCGGCAGTGAGCGTAATGGCCGCATCACCAAGCAGGATGTGCGCGCTTTCGTCAAACGCCTTCTCGAAGGCGGCGGGCCCGCACGCGTGGCGGGTGGCGGCGGCGGACTCAATCTGCTGCCGTGGCCGAGCGTGGATTTTTCCAAATTTGGAGAAGTGGAAACCAGGCCGTTGTCGAAGATCAAGAAGATTTCCGGCGCAAACCTGGCGCGCAACTGGGCGATGATCCCGCACGTGACCCAGCACGACGAGGCCGACATCACCGATCTCGAAGCGCTGCGCGTTGCACTCAACAAGGAACACGAGAAGGCGGGAATCAAGTTCACCATGCTCGCTTTCATCGTCAAGGCCGCGGTCGCGGCGCTGAAGAAATATCCGGATTTCAATGCCTCGCTCGATGCCTCCGGTGAAAACCTGATCCTGAAGAAATATTTCCATATCGGTTTCGCCGCGGACACGCCGAACGGTCTGGTCGTGCCGGTGCTCAAGCATGCGGATCAGAAAGGTCTGCTCGAAATCGCTACGGAGTCCAGCGACCTGGCGAAGAAGGCGCGCGACGGCAAGCTCGGCCCGGCCGACATGTCCGGTGGCTGCTTCTCGATTTCCTCGCTCGGCGGCATCGGCGGCACGGCGTTCACGCCCATCGTCAACGCGCCGGAAGTGGCGATCCTCGGTGTCTCGAAATCCTCGATCAAGCCGGTCTGGGACGGCAAGGTCTTCGCGCCACGTTTGCTGCTGCCGCTGTCGCTCAGCTACGATCACCGCGTGATCGACGGCGCCGCCGCGGCGCGTTTCGCCGCGTATCTGGCGCAACTGCTCGCGGACATGCGCCGCAGTCTGCTGTAGCGCGCCGGGAATGAGCGTGGACGAATTCACCGACATCGTCATCGTCGATCTGGACGTGAATCGCACGACCTGGTCGCGCGTGCATTCGTCCATGCGCACCTTGCATCTGAAGCTTAACCGCGATCCGAATGCGGAGTGGACGCGGCTTTTCTTCGAGGAACGCAATTCGCGCGTGGAACTCAAGCGCCACGGTTTGTGGGTAGAGGATGGCTACATCGTCTTCGACTGCCTGCTCATTGACGTCGACGATTACCACCTGCCCGACATCCGCCAGTCCATCGACTACGCCAATGCGCGTTCGCGCGTACTGGTCGAGGCACGCCACACCGAAGCCGAGCGTCTGCGCGACGAGGCCAAAACCGAACAGCACATGCTCGCGGCGTTGCGCGCCGGCATTCGCGACGGCCGCGCGCAGGAGCCGGACGCCCCGGCAACGGCCTTACCCGCACCGGTCGCGACCCCGGTTTCCGCGGCGGTTGCGGCACCGGCTTTCGCGCCGGCTGAAGAACCGGATGCCGCAGTCGCTAACGGCACGTCGCCGCCGCCGCCCGAAGCCGCCGCCGAGCCGTTGCACGCCGAGCGCGAAGCCGTGCTCGAAGCCAAACGCAACGACTGGCGCACGCGCTTTCGCGCCGCGTTTCATCGCAACAAGTAAAGGAGCACGCCGTGGCGACGACGGAAGTCAAGGTTCCGGATATCGGAAATTATACAAATATACCCGTGATCGAAGTGCTGGTGAAAGTCGGCGATACGGTCGTGAAGGATCAGGGCTTGGTCACGCTCGAATCGGACAAGGCGACGATGGAAGTGCCTTCGACCGCCGTCGGCGTGGTCCGGGAAATCAAAGTGAAAGTCGGCGACGAGGTTTCGGAAGGGCGCGTCGTTGCGGTGATCGAGGCGGCGGGTGCCGCTGAATCGCCGCTCCCGTTGGCGGGAAGTACGAGTCCTCCGCAAGCTGCCGTCGGTGGCGTTGCCTCCGTGCGGCCTCCTGCCTCGCCCTCGGCCGCTGATGCGGCCTCGACCTCTCCCGTCAGCGGGCGAGGGGGCCAAAGCGTGGCGCCGCAGGCTTCTCCAGCGACCGGGCGCAAGGCCGATTTCGAATGCCAGGTCTGCGTGCTCGGCTCCGGCCCCGGCGGCTACACAGCGGCATTCCGCGCTGCGGATCTGGGCCTGAATACCGTGTTAATCGAACGCTACGCCACGCTCGGCGGCGTATGCCTGAATGTCGGCTGCATTCCGTCGAAAGCCTTGTTGCACGCGGCCAGGGTGATCGACGAGGCGGCGCACGCCAAGGATATCGGCATCGAATTTGGCACGCCGAAAATCGACATCGGCAAATTGCGCGGCTTCAAGGACAAGGTCGTCGCGCAACTCACCTCAGGTCTGGCCGGCATGAGCAAGCAGCGCAAGGTCGCGGTGGTGCAGGGCGTGGGTACATTCGTCTCGCCCACTGAGATCGAAGTCGAAGGCAAGGACGGCAGGAAACTCGTGCGTTTCGAGAAAGCGATCATCGCAGCCGGCTCGCAGGCGGTGAAGCTGCCCGGTTTTCCCTGGGACGATCCGCGCATGCTGGATTCGACCGATGCGCTCCTGCTCGCCGAAGTGCCGAAAAAACTGCTCGTGGTCGGCGGCGGCATCATCGGTCTGGAAATGGCCTGCGTCTATGACGCGCTCGGCAGCGCTGTCACCGTGGTCGAATGGCTCGATCAACTCATGCCCGGCGCAGATGCGGATTTGGTGCGGCCGCTCGCGCAGCGCCTGGGCAAGCGCTACGCAGGCATTCATTTGAAAGTGAAAGTCGTCAAGGTCGAAGCGACCAAGGCCGGATTGAAGGCGACATTTGAAGGCGACAAGGCACCGGAGCCCACGGTTTACGATCGCGTGCTGGTTGCCGTCGGCCGTGCGCCGAACGGCAAAAAGATCGACGCCGACAAGGCCGGAGTGAGTGTCACCGAGCGCGGCTTTATTCCGGTCGACAAGCAGATGCGCACCAACGTGCCGCATATCTTTGCGATCGGCGACGTCGTCGGCAATCCGATGCTGGCGCACAAGGCCACGCACGAAGGCAAGGTCGCCGCCGAAGTCTGCGCCGGGCAGAAGAGCGAATTCGTCGCGCGCGTGATTCCGTCAGTCGCTTATACCGATCCGGAAGTAGCCTGGGTCGGCGTCACCGAAACCGAAGCCAAGCAACAAGGCATCCGGTATGGAGTCGGCAAATTCCCGCATGCCGCGTCCGGCCGCGCCATCGGCATTGCCCGCACTGAAGGCTTCACCAAGCTGATTTTCGACGAAGCCACCCACCGCATCATCGGCGCGGGCATCACCTGTCCGAATGCGGGCGAGTTGATTTCCGAACTGGCGCTCGCCATCGAGATGGGCTGCGAAGCGGGCGACATCGGTCTGACCGTGCATCCGCATCCGACGCTATCGGAATCCGTCGGCATGGCCGCCGAGGTCTACGAAGGCACGATCACGGATTTGTACATTCCGAAAAAGTAATGGTGCTACGCGCGTTTCTTCGCCGGCTTCGCTTCCGATGACGGCGCTGTCGGCGCAATCTGCTCGACCACTTCGTAATGCCGTACCAGCGGCTCCATGTCGAGCAGGTAGATGCTGTCTTTCGGATAGTAGACCGACTTGTCGGGATTCTCGCCGGCGAACGCGCGCACCGCATCCATCGAATCCCACAGCGACACGAGCATGATCTCGCAATGCTCGCCCTGCTCGCGGCGCAGCACGGTGACGCCGCGGTTGCCGGGCGTGGCGGCGTAATCCTTCAGCCCCGTTTCCCGCAGATAGGCCAGATACTCGTCGGCCTTGTCCCCGGGCGTGATACCGCGCCAGATGCGAGCGATCATGTCAGTCTCCCGCTACGACCCGCGCAGCATACCCGAGCAAGAAATGCTTTGCGCGTGTCTCAGGTTTCGACGATACCCGCACGACCGCGCAGTATCGCCGCCAACACGTCCGGCGCGTAGTCGAAGGAATCGTAAAACAGACGATCTTCCGGCAAACCGGCGGCGACGAAGGCGCGGCGGCCCGCGCCGATCAACGCCGGCGGGCCGCTCATGTAAATGTCGAATGCGGACAAATCCGGATGATCTTCCAGTACTGCAGTGTGGACGAGGCCGCGACGCGCGCTCGTGTCCGTGTCATCTTCCGAAATCACCGGGACGAAACGCAGGCTCGGCGCCACCGTCGTCCAGATCTCCGGAAGTTGACGCAGATACAGTTCCTGGGCGTTGCGCGCACCCCAATACAGCCGCATCGAGCGGCGCGTGCCCAGATGCAGAAAGTGTTCGATCAGCGCCTTGACCGGCGCGAAGCCGGTACCACCGGCGACGAACAGCAACGCACGCTCGGAGTCCTCGCGCGGCACGAAGGTGCCGAGCGGGCCCTCCACACATAGCGTCGCGCCGGGCTCCAGATCGGCAAAGACCTGCCGGGTGAAATCCCCGCCGGCGACGTGGCGCACGTGCAGTTCGATCTCGCGGCCGGTGTGCGGCGCGTTGGCAATGGAAAACGCGCGGCGTTTGCCGCCGGGCAGCAGAACATCGAGGTATTGTCCCGGCAGGCGGTTCAGGGATTCGCCTTGCGGCGGCGCCAGGCGCAGACGCATCACGTCGGGCGCGAGCAGATTCTTCTCGAGCAGGCGCAGCGTGAGCACGCGCTTGGGCATCGCCGCAACGGACGCCACCTCGCGCGCGGCGACGGCCAGATCCGAACGCGGCACCGCCTGGCACAACAGAACTTGACCATGCGCGACCTCCATCGCGTTCAGTGCGCGTGGCGGGTTGTGCGGATAATGGCAGTCGCCCGAAATCAGTGTCGCCTTGCAACTGCCGCAGACCCCGGAAAGACAGGAATACGGCAACGCGAGTCCCGCGCGCCGCGCGGCGGCGAGCACGCTCTCGCCGCCGCCGACGGCGAACTGCTTGCCGCTGGCCTGCAAGGTGACGGTGAATTCCACGCGGTGATTGTCGCCGATGTTGCTATGCTCATGCGAGTTTGTATAAAAATACCGCTCGCCCTGAGCGTAGGCGCGTAGCGCCGAAGTCGAAGGGCAATGCTACACGCGGCTTCGACTTCGCACCTGCGGTGCTACGCTCAGCCTGAACGGAATAAAGGAAACGCCATGCCGATCTGGAAACAGCCCGCCGCTCTCGAACAGCTCAATGCGCTCAACCGCAACACGATGATGGCCGCAATCGGCATCGTCTTCACCGAGATCGGCGACGACTACCTGTGCGCGACCATGCCGGTGGACGCGCGCACGCACCAGCCGTTCGGACTGCTGCATGGCGGCGCCTCGGCCGCGCTCGCCGAAACGCTGGGTAGTACGGGAGGAATGATGGTGCTCGATCCCGCCGAGCAGATTGTCGTCGGACTCGAGATCAACGCCAATCACCTGCGCGGCGTCAAATCCGGAACCGTCACCGGCACGGCGCGGCCGTTGCACCTGGGACGCAGCACCCAAGTCTGGGAGATCCGCATCGAGGACGAACAGCAACGTCTGGCGTGCATCTCGCGGCTCACGCTGGCGGTGGTGCCGCGCAACGTTGGTTGATGCAGCAAGCATGACGATGCTGCATTGCGGCGAAAAGCGCCTGCGGCTACCATCACCGCGATGCACTCAACGGTCGAATCCTTAGCCGAAGCGCGCCGCGACTGGTGGCGTCCACTGCGCTATTTGCGGCGCACCCCCCTGGTCTTCGTTCACGTTATCGTCGCCGTGCCGCTGGCGCTGGTAGCGTTCAGTCCGATCGGGCGGAGGGTAAGTCTGCGCGGCGAGCGCCTGGATCATTGGCTGCAACGCTGGTGGTCCGGTGGCATTGTGCGCCGCTGCGGATTCCGCATCGTGCGCGAGGGCGAGCCATTGTCCGGCGCGGTGCTGTTCGCGGCCAATCACGTCTCCTGGCTGGACATCGAGCTGATGCATAGCCAGCGCGTGATGAGCTTCGTCGCCAAGGCCGAGATCGCGCGCTGGCCGCTGATCGGCTGGCTGGCGGCGCGCGCCGGCACGATCTTTCACCGCCGCGGCAGCGGGCATTCCCTGAACGCGGTGATGGAGCAGGCCGTCGAGCGCCTGCGCGACGGCACGGCCGTTGGCGTGTTTCCGGAAGGCGGCACCGGGCCGGGCGACCGTTTGCGCACCTTTCACGCGCGCATCTTCCAGACCGCCGCCGATGCGCAGGTGATCGTGCAACCAGTGGCGATCAGCTACGGCCGCGACGGGAAAATGGATTTGCGCGTGCCATTCGCGCCGGGTGAAAGTTTTTTCGCCAATGCGGTGCGTTTGATCGGCGACGCCGGCGCTGAAGCGCGGGTGCGCTTTCTCGAGCCGGTGCCGTTGAGTGCGGATGGCCGCCGGCAGACCGCCGAGACGGTACGCGCGGCAATCGCACGGGCGCTGGACTGCGCCGAAGACGCATGACCGATTCGGACACTTTCGATCCGCCGCGTCTGCTGCGCAATGCGCATGTACAGTCGGTGCTGTCTTCGAGTTTCCTGCGTCGCGCCGCGTTTCGCCGGCACGGAGATGCGCTGGAGCGCGCGGCTGTGGAGCACGTTCTCGATTGCGGCGGCGGCGTGCGCCTGCAAGGCTTTTTTTCCGCGCAAAACCGCCTGCGCGCGCCGCGCGCGTTGGCCGTGCTGCTGCACGGCTGGGAAGGCAGCGCGCAATCCAATTACATCCTGCACACCGGCGCACGCCTGCTCGCCGAAGGCTGCGACGTTTTTCGCCTGAATTTCCGCGATCACGGCGGCACGCAGCACCTGAACCGCGAACTGTTCCACTCCTGCCGCATCGGCGAAGTCGTCGGCGCGGTCGCGGAAATCGCGCGGCGTTTTCCGGCGCGGCCGCTCGTCATCGGTGGATTTTCGCTAGGCGGCAATTTCGCACTGCGCGTGGCGTTGCGCGCGCCGGCGGTGGGAATTCCTCTGGCGTGGACGTTCGCCGTGTGCCCTGTGATCAGCCCGCGCGCCGGGTTACGCGCCATCGAAGACGCACCGTGGTTTTACGAGTTTTATTTCATGCGCAAATGGCGCGAGTCGCTGCGCCGCAAGCAGGCGCTGTTTCCCGAGCGTGAATTGTTCGCGCGCGAAGAATTGCGTGGCGGCCTGCGCGACCTGACCCGCAACCTGGTCGAGAGGCACACGGAATTCGACACGCTGGAAAATTATCTCGATGGCTATTCCATCGCCGGCGACACGCTTGCCGCACTCGACATTCCGGCGAGTATTCTCACCGCGGAGGACGATCCGGTGATTCCGGTGGAGAATTTCCGCGCGTTGAAACTGGCGGCGGCCACGGAATTGACCATCGTGCCGCATGGCGGCCACTGCGGCTTCATCCGCGATTTTGCGCTGCGCAGCTGGGCCGAGGATTTCATCCTCGAGCAGATGCGGCGACGTCTGGGAATCTAGACGCGTCCCATCACCGGCAGCAGTGCGCCGGTCACCGCGCTGGCGCGATCCGAAAGCAGAAACACGATCACATCGGACAGCTGCGCGGGTTTCACCCAGCGCGAGAAATCGGCCTTTGGCATGTCGGCGCGGTTCGCCGCGGTGTCGATGGTGCTCGGCAGGATCGCGTTGACGGTGATGCCGCGATCCTTCAATTCCTCGGCCAGCGCTTCGGTCAGCCGCGCCACGCCGGATTTGGACGCCGCATACGCGCCCATGCCGGCGCCGGCCTTGACCGATCCGGCCGCGCTGATGTTGACGATGCGCCCGGTACCCGATGCGATCAGATGCGGAATCGCCGCCTGGCTTGCCGCGACGGCGGTGCGCAGATTCACGCGATACAGCAAATCCCAGGTGTCGGCGCTGCCGTCGGCCAGCGTCTCCCAACGGAAGGTGCCGGCGATATTCACCAGTCCGTCGAGTCCGCCGAGCGCCTTTGCCGCGGCGTCGATAGCGGTCTTGGCGGCGGCCGTGTCGGCAAGATCGACATTGCCGATGGCCGTGGCGGCGGCAAATCCGCTCGGCACCGCGGCGCGGTCGATCGCGGCAACGCGCGCGCCCGCGGCGACGGCGCCTGCCACCATCGCCGCGCCGAGCGCGCCGAACGCGCCGGTCACGGCGATGCGCTTGCCTTGAAGTTCCATCGCGTTCGCTCCGTCCGGAATAACGGCGTTCATTATGGCCGATTGCGGCACGCTCAGTCCTTCGGATTCGGCGGCAGCACCGGTTTGAAATCCGGATACGCCGGATCCGGATACACCGGTGCCGGATGTTCCTTCAACGTCTGCATGAGTTCCGCGACGCCGCGCTCGAGCTGCGGATCGTGGCCTTCGCGCGTGAGCGCCGGGTTCTGCCAGACTTCAATGTCCGGCGCGATGCCGTGGTTTTCCACTTCCCACTGGCCATGCAGGCCGAACAGTGCCCAACGCGGCGCCGTGACGCGGCCGCCGTCGAGCAGCACCGGATACATGCCGATACCGACCAGGCCGCCCCAGGTGCGCTCGCCGATCAACGGGCCGATGTGCTTGCGCTTGAAATACCAGGGTAGGGCGTCGCCACCGGAACCGGAAAACTGGTTGATCAGCATCGCCTTCGGGCCGAAGATCGCTTGCGTGGGCTCGGTATACGTCTGACCCTCGCGCGTCATCACCCGCGTCATGGCCGGGCGCGACAGATAATCGACGATGTAGTCGGCGAGCTGGCCGCCGTGGTTGTAGCGTTCGTCGATCAGCGCGCCCTGTTTGTCGGTCTGGGCGAAGAAATAGCGGTTGAAATTGGTGAAACCGCCGCCGGCCGTATCGGGCAGGTAGACATAGGCGAGCTTGCCGCCGGACAGGCGATCCACTTCGCGGCGGTTGTGTTCGACCCAGGCGAGATGACGCAAGCCTTTCTCGCTCGCGACCGGCATCACGGTGACCTCACGCGAACCGTTATCGTCAGCGTTCGGGCCGACGCGCAGCACGGTCTGCTTGCCGACGGTTTGCTGGAAGAAGCCGTACAGGTCGTCGTTCGCATGCACTTCGCGGCCGTTCACGGTGAGCAGGTATTCGCCGGCGCGCACGTTCACGCCGGGTTGGGTCAACGGCGCCTGCAACTGCGGATTCCAGTTTTCGCCATCGTATACTTTTGCAAAACGGTAGCGGCCATTGGCGACGTCGTAATCGGCGCCGAGCAGGCCGACCGCGATCTTCGGCAGATCCGGCATGCTGCCGCCGCGCACGAACATGTGCCCGACCGACAAGTAGGCCAGCATCTTGCGGAACAGGAAATTCAAGTCCTGGCGGCTGCCGACGCCGGCCAGATAGGGCCGGAAGTGCTTTTCCGCGGCGGCGATGTCGAGACCGTGAAAATGCGGGTCGTAGAAGAAGTCGCGCTCGATGCGCCAGACCTCGGCGTACATCTGCGCCCATTCCGCGCGCGGCAGCACATGCACTTCCATGGCCGCCGTGGCGATCTTGCCTTCGCCCGGCTTGGCCGGCTTGTCGGCGGCGGCGATCGCCCAGTCTTCCTTGCCGATGCGGATCAGCATCTTGTTGCCGTCGGCAGACAGTGCGAACGCGGTGACGCCTTCGGCGAGCGTCTCGGTCTTGCGCTTCCTGAGATCAAAGCGCTTGAGCGTCGTCGGACTCTCTTCTTCGGCCACCTGCGGTGCTTCGAGCAGATACAACTCGCCGGTCTTGCCCGCGCTCATGCCGGCGAAATTGGCCGGCGGAATGGGCAGGGCAAGCGTGCGCTGAAGCAGACCGTCGAAGTCGATGGCGACTGCGTCCGCATCGGACCTGGATTTACCCTCGTCTTGTTTCTTCTTGGTGCCGCCGTCGAACTGGGTGGCCGCAGACGCGACGCCCTTGTCCTCGTCGCTTTCCGGCGCCAGCGGCGAAGGCAGATTCTTGCGCAGCACGGCGACATACACGCCGCGCGTGACCGGGTGCGCTTCGCTGGTCATATCCAGCCAGCCGGGCGAGAGGCCGCTGTCGGTGCTTGCCGTGAAATACAGGTATTTGCCACTCGCGTCGAAAACCGGATACAGGCAATCGCTCATGCCGTCGGTGATTTGCGTCGTCTTGCGCGAGTCGAGCGAATACACGAACACGGCGTGCAAGTGATTCGGCAACTGTTTGGTGTAGACGATCCAGCGGCTGTCCGGCGACCAGCTCTGGTCGAACTCGTGCAGCGGCGTGTCGAACAGGTCGGTGTCGATCTTCACGGGTTTTGCGTCGGCCAGATCCACCACCCACAGGTTGAGGCGCTTGTCGCTGTAGGCGATGCGTTTGCCGTCCGGCGACCAGCGCGGCGAATAGAAGAACGATGGCGGCAGACCGAGATCGATCCTGCGTGGCGGTTTCAAACCATCCTGATCGCGGATGTAAAGCGCGTACTCGCCCGAGGCATCGGAGAAATACGCCACCGATTTGCCGTCCGGCGACCACGCCGGATCGCGCTCGGCAGCGTTTTCCGTGCGCGTGATGTCGCGTACGTCGCCCTTGTCGGCGGGCACCGTGAAGATGTCGCCATGCGCCTCGAACACCGCACGCGCGCCGGTGGCGGAAATTCCCCAGTGTTCGATTTCCTTCGCCACTTTCTTGAAATACGGCACCGTCTGCGGCAGCGGACCGTCAATGCTCACCGGCACGATCGAATTCTTGCCGCTGGCAAGATCGAGCAGATGCAATTCGCCCATCTGCGTGTAGACGATCGCGCCGGCGCCGGCGCTCGCCCCGTCGATCGGGTAGCCGTCATTGGCGACGAGCTGCGCAAGCTTGCCGGTGGCGGTGTCGTAATCGAACAGCGTCGCCGGGCCATTGCGGTCGGACAGAAAATAGACGTGACTTCCGAGCCACATCGGATCGGAGTCGCTGGAATTCTCGCGCGGGACTTTCGTCACGCTCGAATCCGACAAGCGCGCGATCCAGATGCGCGGCGTCTGGCCGCCCTGATAACCGCGCCAATCCGGCTCCCACTGGAACACCGGGTTGTAGGCAATCTGCTTGCCGTCCGGCGAAAGCGCGCCTTGTTCAGCCATGGCTAACGGCAATGCCCGCGGCAGGCCGCCGGACAAGGGCAGCAGATACAGCTGCGAGGAATCGTTGGCGGCATCGCGATTGGAGCGGAGCAGCACGGATTTCCCGTCAGGCGACCAGCCCACTGCCTCATCCGCGGCCGGATGCCAGGTAAGCCGGCGTGGCGTGCCGCCCGCCGTCGGCACCACGAACACGTCCGGATTGCCGTTGGCGACGTCGGTATACGCCACCCAGGCGCCGTCCGGAGAAAACACCGGATCCATCGCTGTGCCCGCGCCGCCCACGAGTAAGGAAGCGGCGCCGCCTGCGCGCGGCACCGTCCAGATCTCGCCGCCCCAGGCGAAGGTGATGCGCGTGGCCGACACGCTCGGCGTCTGCAGCAACAGCGGCGCGGCCTGCGCGCAAATCATTCCGGTCAACAGGCACAAGCCCGATACCCACGGCGCTGCGCGCATGAAATTCTCCAAATCCGGCGGTAAAGCGCGAGTGTAGGCCGCAGTCTGACTGGATCAAACCTGCCATTGGTAACACCCTGCGGCATAATAGCGATCCACCCCATCGCTGATTCCCCGTGACCGATCTTCAAGAAGCATTGAAACTGCACCGTGCCGGCGACCTCGATGCCGCCGAGGCCGCGTACCGTGCGCGGCTGACCGCTGAACCCGAGGATGCGGATGCGCTGCATCTGCTCGGCGTGTTGCTGCACAGGCGTGGCAACGCCGCACAGGCCGAGGAATCGATCCGGGATGCGCTGATGCGCGATCCGGAGTGCGCGCAGTACCATCTGTCCCTCGGCGGCGTGCTGATGCAGGAGGGCCGCGAGGATGAGGCGCATGCGGAATTCGAGCGCGCGCTCGAACTCGACCCGAATGCGCCCGAGGCGCACGCACTGTTGGGCTTCGTGCACGCACGCGCGGGCGACATGGCCGCCGCCGAGGAGCGTTTCAAGATCGGCCGGCGTGCCGAAGCGGACGATCCGCTGCTGTTGCTTGGCCTGGGCAATCTGTATCTGGCACGTGAGCAGCCGGACAACGCGCTCAAGTTTCTCACGCGCGCGGCGGAACAAAAGCCCGAGGACGCCACGATCCAGTTCAGTCTCGGCCGCGCCTTTTTCGAACAGGGCAACTACGCCTTCGCGGACAAGGCGTTCGAGAACGCGCTGCGCCTTGACCCGAATCTGTCGCGCGCGCGCCTGTATCGCGGCCGCGTGTGCGTGCGCGAGAAGCGCTATGCGGACGCTCAGGCGATCTACGCGGATCTGCTCGCGCGCAAGCAGCAGCAATTCGGCGCCCTGGCGGGACTCGGCGACTGCGCGCGCCATCGCGGCCAGGTGCTGCGCGCGCTCAAGTTCTACCGCGGCGCCCTGGCACTGGAGCCGGACAATCCCGGCGCGGCGAACGCCTGTGCCTGGTGCATGGAAAAACTCGGCGATCTGGCCGGCGCGGCGGACTATCTGACCGGCGCGCTGCAACGCGCCCCGGACGCCACCTGGTTGCGCACGCCGCTATCGGGTCTGCTCGAACGCCTCGGTCGCGGCGAGGAAGCCGCGCGCGTGCGGGCCGGCTGATGCGCGCAAACCGGATTCGCTGAGGCAAATCATGAACGCCAACCTCGATAGTGTCGCCGCCGCTCTCGAACGCGCCCGCCAGCTTGCCGCCGCGGGCCGCGGTGAGGATGCGCGGGCCGAATACGACCGCGTTCTCGCCGTCGAGCCCGAGCACGCCGAAGCGCTCGCGTTTCTGGGCTCGCGCGAGCTGGCGCTGGGCCGGCCGCCGAACGCCATCCACTACCTGCAGCGTGCGGCGCGATCCAACCCCGACGAAGCGCAAATCCAGTTGAGTCTGGGCAGCGCGTATCTGGCCGCGCGACGGCTGGACGAGGCGCGCGCGGCACTCGCGCGCTGCCTGGAACTGGCGCCGACAGCCTACGTGGCGCGGTTGCAGTATGCGACGGTGCTGGAGCAGTCCGGTACTGCCGATGCGGCGCTGGCCCAGTATTTCGGTGCGATCGTACAGGCGCAAAAGCAGGGTCGCTGGCTGAGCGACGCCAGCACGTCACCGCTGTTGCGTGCGCAGGTCAAACATGCCATGCGCCTCTCCTTCGATGGCCGCAAGCGTCTGTTCGAAGCCCTGCTTGCACCCTACGTTGCGCGCCACGGCGAAGCGGCGATGGCGCGCGTGGAAAAATGCCTGAAAACTTATCTTGGCGAGATTCCGCCGAACTACCCCGATCCGCGCCAGATTCCGAAGTTCCTGTACTTTCCGGATCTGCCGCCGGCCACGTATTTCGATCGTGTGCTGTTCCCCTGGTACGAAATCATGGAAAGCAGCTGGACGGCAATCCGAGATGAATTGAATGCGGTCTTGGGCGAGCCAGATACGCTGGCACCGTTTCTCGGCGATCATCCGCTCGAAGCCATGAAAGGCTATCTTGGCGGCGTGGAAAACCCGGTCTGGGATGCATATTTCTTCTACCGCCACGGCGAGCGCTTCGATGCGCACCACGTGTGCTGTCCGCGCACCAGTGCCGTGCTGGAGTCGCTGCCGACATTGGTGCGCATTCGCGACCACGCGCCGGAGGTGTGTTTTTCGGTGCTCACGCCGGGCACCCACATTCTCAAGCACCGCGGAGTGACCAACACACGTCTGGTCACGCATCTGCCGTTGATCATCCCGGACAATTGCGCGATCAGTGTCGGCGGCGAAGAAAGGGTCTGGCGCGAAGGCGAATGCTTCACCTTCGACGACACTTTCGAGCACGAAGCCTGGAACCGCAGCGACCGCACCCGCGTGGTCATGCTCATGGACGTGTGGAATCCGTATCTGAGCGAGGCCGAGCGCGAGGTGGTCACCGCCCTCATCGAAGGCATCGGCGATTTCAACCAGGCGGCGGGCATCGACAGGCAATGATTTCCATATTGGTGCGCGTTGCAGAATTTGTGCACCAATTTGGTGATTTAAGATGTCGATCGTCGCGCAAAAAATAGTTCATCTTATTGATTAAACTCACTATTACATATTGGCATCGGCCTTGCTACAGAGCGGCATACCCCACCCCAGGAGCCCGCGATGTCCGCCGACAAGGTTTTCGATCTGATCAAGAAGCACAACGTCGAGTTCGTCGACCTGCGCTTCGCCGACATGCTCGGCAAACAGCACCACGTCACCTTTCCCGCCCACGCCGTCGATGCCAGCACCTTCGAGGACGGCAAGATGTTCGACGGCTCATCGATCACCGGCTGGAAGGGCATCAACGATTCGGACATGGTGCTGATGCCGGATCCGGCCAGCGCCGTGCTCGATCCCTTCGCCGCGCACCCGACGTTGAATCTGGTTTGCGACGTGCTCGAGCCCTCGACCATGCAGGCGTACTCGCGCTGCCCGCGTTCCATCGCCCGGCGTGCCGAAGCGTTCCTGAAATCCACCGGTGTCGCCGACACCGCGTTCTTCGGCCCGGAACCGGAGTTCTTCATCTTCGATTCGGTGCGCTGGCACAACGACATGCACGGCGCGGGTTTCACGATCGAGTCCGAGGAGGGCGCGTGGAGTTCCAATCGCGAGTTCGAAGGCGGCAATTCCGGCCATCGCCCGGGCGTGAAGGGCGGCTATTTCCCGGTCGCGCCGGTGGATTCGCTGGGCGACCTGCGCGGCGAGATGTGCAAGACGCTGGAAGCGATGGGTCTTACCGTCGAAGTGCATCACCACGAAGTCGCCACCGCAGGCCAATGCGAGATCGGCACGAAATTCAGCACGCTCGTGCACAAGGGCGACGAACTGCTCACGCTCAAGTACGTGATCAAGAACGTCGCGCACGCGCACGGCAAGACCGCCACCTTCATGCCGAAACCCCTTGTCGGCGACAACGGTTCCGGCATGCACGTCCATCAGAGCCTCGCCAAGGGCGGCACTAACCTGTTCGCCGGCGATTTGTACGGCGGCCTGTCGCAGACTGCGCTCTACTACATCGGCGGCGTCTTCAAGCACGCGCGCGCGATCAACGCGTTCACGAATTCGACGACGAACAGTTACAAGCGCCTGGTGCCCGGATTCGAGGCGCCGGTGATGCTGGCCTACTCCGCGCGCAACCGCTCGGCGAGCTGCCGCATTCCGTTCGTGCATTCGCCCAAGGCGCGGCGCATCGAAGTGCGTTTCCCCGATCCGATGAATTCCGGCTATCTCGCCTTCACCGCGCTGATGATGGCGGGGCTGGATGGCGTCCTCAACAAGATCGACCCGGGCGCACCGATGGACAAGGATTTGTACGACCTGCCGCCGGAAGAGGAGAAAAATATCCCGACCGTGTGCTCGAGCCTGGATCAGGCACTCGAGGCCCTCGATAAGGACCGCGCCTTCCTCAAGGCCGGCGGCGTATTCAGCGACGACTTTATCGACGCGTATATCGAAACCAAGCTCGCCGAGGTGACACGTTTCCGTGCGGCTACGCATCCGATCGAGTACGCGATGTACTACAGCCTCTGAAACGCACGCACGAATGCGCCTGTCACGCGCAGGCGCATTCAGTCCCGCTGGTGCGCGGCTTCGGCCAGACGCTTGAATTCGCGCAGGCGTTTGAGCCACAGTTCATTGTGTTCGGCGTCGCTTTCCAACTGCGGGTTTGGAATGGTGCTGAACGGAATGCGCATGGGCGCGGCTTCGAGCGCGTCTTGCATGCCGCCGAAGTAAAGCGTATTGCCGCCGTAGCGGCGATTGATGCGGTCGAGTACGCCGTTCACGGCGCGATCTTTGCTTTCGTCGACGAACAGCGAAGCGGTACTCTCGACGCGCCGCTGCAGACGCTGCAGTGTCACGCTCACCGCCAATGGCAGCGGCTTGCCGCCGCGTAACGGCAGGCGCTGCGTATGCCGGTCGCGACCATCCAGCGCATGCGCGAGCTGGCGCAGGAATTCGCGGCTGTCGTCGGTGGCGTCGAAACGGATTTCGCCCTGCCAGGCGTCGGCGCCGAGATGGCGCACGCGTACCGTCATTGCCGCGGCGACGAAGCCTTCGTGACGCAGCCGCATCGCCGCCTTGACCAGCAGTTTCTTCAGCACCGCGCGCGCGCCGGCGGGCGTGCGCCATTCCGGTCCGAGCACGTGCGAGTGACCGAGGCTGGCGCGCGCGGATTCGCGGTGCGTCTGCCATTCGCCGTGCAACGCATCGAAGAAACGCTCGCCTTCGATGCTGCCCCACAGATCGCGCAACGCCGGTTTGTCCAGTGCGCACAATTGTTCGACGCGACGGATGCCTTGCGCGTGCAGGCGCCGCTCCATCGCCGGGCCGATGCCGCACAGGTCGGACAATTCTAG
>JAJXWU010000210.1 GCA_021781425.1 Pseudomonadota bacterium | reverse complement strand
TCCGGCGCCGGCGCAAACCGAACGCCGATGCCATCGCCGCGATGGCGCTGGAAAACTACGTCGAGATGCGCGACAGCGTGGCCGACGCGCACTTTCTGCTGATGCGCGCGCTCGAACACCAGCTCGCCGCGCGCAAACCCGGGCGTTTCGTGCCGCGCTACTGGATGGTCACGTTCTCGCGCCTGCCCTACGCCGTCGCGTTCCGGCGCGGCGAAATCCAGTCCGCCATTCTGCGCGAACTCAGCGCCGGAAAAACCGACCTGACACAGATCGACATGGCCATCGCCGACAGGCTGATCGACGAGCGCCTGGCACCACTGCCGCACTGATTCATGGACACGTGGTTTTCCCGGTCAGCCGCACGGTCGGCTGGTTGATGTTCCAGCTTCCCGACAGCGGCGACAACAAAGTCAGATTCGTGGAATAGCTGCCTTGCGTTGCATTCTTGAAATTCACGTTCAGCGTTCCGATCGGCCGCGGTGTCGTTGCGACGGCATTGCACAGCGGACAGAATCCCGAGATCTGGTACATGCTCAACGTCGATGGCGACGCAAACGGCGACGACGACCCCACCGCCCAGCGCGGCTGGCCGAGCGCATCGTAGAAATAGAAGGCATCGAATTGCAGGCTCGCGGTCTGGGCCGTTGCCGGAAGCGCCAGCACATCCATGCCGTAACCGGATTGGGTCGGCGCATACCATTGCCCGATCAGATCGGTTTGCGAACCGCCGAGGCTCACGCACGCATCCGGCCCGAGCAGGACGAAATGTTCGCTGCCCGATGCGCCGTACAGATGCCACGAGTACATGTAATCGCTGGTATCCAGCGGTGTCAGCACGACGTTACCGACGATATCGACGTTGCCGACGGCCGTCCCGTTCCAGGTCACGCGCGCCAGCGGCGCAGTCCATGTGCCGGAGCCGCTCGCCGGGGCGGCGGCCTGCGCCTGGTACCAGATCGGCGTGCCGTCTTCCAGGAACGTATACCAGTACAACGCCTGCTGACCGGCCGCCTGATTCATGAACGTGCCGTGTCCGGAACGTTGCGGGTTGTAGAAGGCGCCGACACTCGCCGGTGGAATCTGTTGAGGCAGATTCGTGGTCAGCGAAAACGTCACATCGGCACTGGCCGTTCCGGTATTCGAAGCGACGAAGTACCAACGTCCGGCATTGACCGGCACACTGATGGAATTGTTCGTCGTGGTTCCGCCCAGCGACCATTGCGCATCGCCGGAATTCGCGGACGGCGCCGCGGCGATCTGCGGCGACGCCGACGGTGCCGGGAAATCGGCGCGAGTCAGGCGGAAGCTCACCGGGCCGGTGTTGGACGAACCGTTCGCGTAAGCCGTGTTGATCTGCACGGTCCCCTGCCCCGGCACGTCGACGAACTGATGCGCAAGCGTCTCGCCCGGAGCGAGCGACACGGTACGCGTCGCGTTCGGTTCCAGCGCATCGGCGACGTCGTCGTTGCCTGCGCTGCGGGTCAGCGCGAACGGCATGAAACCCGCCTGCCCCAGCGCCCCGAAGCTCCCGCCGCTCAATGGATCGATCAGCACCGCGCCGTAATAGCGCGTGCCGGGCGTGATCGCGGCAAGGCCGCCGGGCGATCCCCACCACAACCGCAGCGGGAATGGGGTCTGCGCAGCGGCATGACCCGGACCGGCAACACCGAAATCGCCGCGAACGCCGCCGGGCACGACGTAAGTCACCGCGGGAATGCCGCTGGACAAGTTCACCGCATAAGTGCCGGACGGATTGTTCTGCGGAATGTCGACCAGCGCCCAGACATTGACCGGCCCCGCGTTGCGCAGATCGATCACGCAACGCGCGGACGATCCGGACATGCTGGAAACCGCACACTGCTGTTCGGCGTAATTGGGCTGGCCATCGCCGTTGTAGTCGATGCCGGCGTACAAATCCGCTTCCGGCGCATTCGACGAGCTCACTTCGACGATGAAGGCGCTGCCGGCCGCTCCTGCATCGACCCCCTGCTGGTATACATTGGGAAAAAGTACGAACTGCTTGCCGGTGCCCGGAAACGTCGTGTAGATGTCATTCGACTTGGTATCCACACCCAGGCTCATGTTCGTGATCGTGGCCGGCACCAGATTGGTCGGCGTCAGCGTGGCCTGCGGCAGCGCGGCAAGGCCGTCGAGCGGAATCGTCTGGTTGCCGCCCGGTCCGCCGGTGACGATGTCCTGGAACGCCGGCGCCACGCCCGGCGAGGAATACACCGCCAGCGTCAGCGCCGTATCCGTCGCGGCCAAGCCGCCGCCGGTCTTGTGCAGGACAATGCGCGCGTTCGCCCAGTTGCCGGTCAGATGCGGATCGCTGACGTCGACGGCGATTTTCAGTGCCTGCGTTGCGCCCGGCGCGAGCGTGAACTGGCTCGGCGTCACCGCGATCTTCGTGTTTGGTGTAGCGCCCTGCACGTTCGCCGTCCAGGTGCCGCCGCCGGACATGTCGGCGACCGTGCGCGCGAAGACACACTGACCGAAGCAGGACTCGCTCTCGATGCCGGGGCGGTTGAGCTTGGTCGGGTCGCCGCCTTGTGCCGGATCCTGGGCGCGGAAATCCGCGGCGCTCAACGGCAGATACAGCCCGGCCTGCGCCGCCGTGGCCGGCTGCGCACGGCCGGCGCCGGCATCCAGCGGCGTGGCCGGCGTCACGCCGTCCTGTTCGCGCACGCTGCCCGATAGCGCGGTGCCGAGCAGCGCCGATTCGATCTGCGCCGGGCTCCAGCCCGGATGCACGGCAACGAGCAGCGCCACCGCGCCGGCAACATTCGGCGACGCCATCGACGTACCGGTCATGAACGCGAGTCCGTTCGACTGGTAGTCCGAGGAAAGGATATTCGTGCCCGGCGCGGTGATGTCCGGCTTCAGTATTCCGCCGGAAAAAGCGTACGGCCCGCGCGAGCTGCTGGAATTGAGGATATCGCCCAAGCTTGCCTGCAACAGCGCGCTGACGCCGCTGATCGTGCCCTGATGGCTGCCGGGCGTTGCGACCCAGGCCTTGAGCGCCACGCCTTCGTTGTAGCCCAGATGCACTGCGGGCAGGTAATGATCGTCGCTGACGATCGATTCGCCGTCGCTCTGCGCATTGGCGAGTATGTAGCCGCCAGCGCCGCCAAGCATGACGTTGTAGCCCTTCTCCACCCGCGCGTAGACGCCGCGGTCGCAAATCACAATCTGGCCATGGAAGGTACCGGGCGGGAACGGATTGCTCTTGCCGGTCGGTGGATAGTCGCTCGGCCCGGTGCCGCATAGGGCGTTGCCGTAGTTGCCCGCATAGACGATTTCGGCAGGTCCGTAGCCTTTCGTGTAGCCGGCGCCGGTTAGCGTCGCCGGAGCGTTCGAGGCACCGGAAAAACCGCCGATGGAATTGGCGAACTGACGGTTGTGCGTGGCGTTGGCAACGCCGATCACCCACGGCGCGTTGCCGGGTTCGTCCAGCGATGCCGGGCCGGGACCCTCGTTGCCGGCCGCGGCGACGACGACGATACCCGCCGCGCGCGCGTTGAACATCGCCGCCGCGTCGGTATTGCCCTGCGCGAGCAGCTGATAGGCATCCTGCGCGCCACCGCCGATGGAGTAATTAATGACATCCACACCGTCGGCAATCGCCTGATCCAGTGCGCCGAGCAGATCCGATTCCGCGCAACCGCCGTTCGGATTGGCCGCATCCTTGGCCACGCAGGCCTTGTACATGATGATGTTCGCGTGCGGCGCCACGCCGGAGACGAAACGCTGCAGCGCCACGGTATGGCCCTGCAGCGCATTGTTCATGCTGTCCCCCGCGGCGATTCCGGATACGTGCGTACCGTGGCCGACCGTATCGATGCCCTTGCTGCCTTCGTCGGTGAAATCGTAGATGCCGATCAGCTTGTTGTTGCAGGTGGCCTGAGCGGTCGCGCACAGACCGTAAAAATGCCCGCGCGGATTTTGAATGGCGTAACCGTCGGGTCCGGTCGCCGCGAACGAAGGATGCGTCGGACTGATGCCGGTATCGACGATGCCGATGACGACGCCCTCGCCTTTCGTCTTGGCGATGCCCGGCACCTGGCCGTTCCACAATTTGTCCGCGCCGATCCATTCGGGACCCGCGTCGGTGAGCGGATGCTCGATGCGTTCGCGGCGCACGCCGAGCACCCCCGGCAACGTCGCCAGTCGCGCGGCTTCGGCATCCGTCAGCGCCAGCGCCATGCCGTTGCCCGCGTAGCGATACACCGCACGCGGCGTCAGTGTGCGGCCGAGTTCCGTGCCGCCGGCGTCGAGCACGCGCGTGCGTGCGGCATCGAGTTGCTGCAGGTAATCCCGTGCCAGCGGCGAGCGCAGTTCGCGGCGCATCGCCGGTTTCTCGCCGCCCTCGAGCGCCGCAAGATGTTGCGCCACGACGCGCGCATGCACATGCGTAACCAGCGCTTGGCCTTGCAGTCGTACCAGGTAGACATGACGGACTTCGGCAGCCGGCGATGCACCGACGATGATCGGGAACAGCGCGGCGAGCAGGGCGAATCGAACGTGCATGACAGGCTCCGGGGTGCTTCGCGCTAGTTTACTCTGGCCCATGCGGGTACGATGCGCGGCCTATGTCGATCGTCGCCGAAACCGAATCCGCGCCCTTGCTGCAAGCGCAGTCATTGCGCTTCGCGCGCAACGAGGAAGAAATCTTCGGGCCGCTGGATTTTTCCCTGCACCCCGGCGAAGTCGTCCTGATCGAGGGCGACAACGGTTCGGGCAAGACGACCTTGCTCAAGGTGCTGTCCGGCCTGCTCGAGGCGACGTCCGGGAGCGTGCTGCTGCACGGTGCGCCGCTGACGCTCGCGAAGCTGTCGCACCAGGTCGCCCTGCTCGGGCATTTGCTCGGACTGAAACTGGAATTGTCGGCGCTGGAAAACCTGCGCTTTGCCACCGGCCTGGGCGGAATCCGGTCCGGCATCACGCCGCAACTGGCGCTGGCCAGCGTCGGCCTAGAAGGCTTCGAGGATGCACCGCTGCGCACGCTGTCGGCGGGTCAGCGCAAGCGTGTTGCGCTGGCGCGCCTGCTTCTGGTGCCCGCGGCGCTGTGGCTGCTCGACGAGCCGTATGCGAATCTCGACCGCGGCGGCATCGACCTGGTCAATCGCCTGCTCGATCATCACGCGCGGCGCGGCGGCGCGGCGCTGATCACCTCGCATGGCGCGTATGCCTTGACCTCGGGCACGCCGCGGCGGATTCCCCTGCGGGCGGCGGCATGAAACCCGGCACCGCTTCCGCCGCCTGTAGTGCCCTGCTGCGCCGCGACTTGCTGCTGGTCTGGCGCCGGCGCGGCGACGCGCTCAATCCACTGCTGTTCGCGATCATCGTCGTCGCGCTGTTCCCGTTTGCACTCGGTCCGGAAACGACAGTCCTCGCCCGCGTCGCCGCCGGCACCATCTTCGTCGCCGTGCTGCTGGCGATGCTGCTGACGCTGGATGCGCTGTTCCGCAGCGATCTGGAAGACGGCTCGCTCGAACAACTGGTGTTGTCGCCACATCCGCTGTCGCTCTTGCTCGGCTGCAAGATTCTCGTGCATTGGTCCACGACCGCACTGCCGCTGATCGTCGTCACTCCACTGCTCGCGCAACTTCTGCAACTGCCAGCGCGGGTGCTGCCGGTGCTGCTCGTCGCACTGGCGTTGGCCGCACCGCTATTGAGTCTGATCGGCGCGGTGTGCGTCGCCTTGACGGTCGGCATGCGCCGCTCTGGTATGCTGTTGACCTTGCTGGTGTTGCCGCTGATCGTGCCCGCACTGATCTTCGGCGCCGGCGCCTGCAACGCGGCGCAGGACGGATTCGCCTATGCGGCTCCTCTGCTCTGGCTCGCGGCCTGGCTCGCCCTGGCGGCGATCCTGGCGCCGCTGGCCGCCGCCGCCGCGCTGAGGATTTCGCTGACCTGAATCAATGCAGCGTTGCAGCGCGCAGCGTAGATTGCAGCCGAGTATTTGAAAAAAATCCGCATGAATCCGCTCCTGCTCTGGTTTCACAAACTCGGTTCGCCGCCCTATTTCTACCGCTTCGCCGGGCGCTGGCTGCCGTGGCTCTACGCCATTGCGCTGGTATCCGGCGCGATCGGCTTCTACGGCGGTCTGGCGCTGGCGCCGGCCGATTACCAGCAAGGCGATTCGTTTCGCATCATGTACGTGCACGTGCCCTGCGCGTGGATGGGTTTGTTCGCCTACGCTTTCATGGCCGCGAACGGATTCGTCGCGCTGGTGTGGCGCATCAAACTGTCGGAAACGCTGGCGATGGCGAGCGCGCCGATCGGCGCCGCATTCACCTTCGTCACTCTCGTGACCGGATCGCTCTGGGGCAAGCCGACCTGGGGCACGTGGTGGACCTGGGACGCGCGCCTGACCTCGGAACTGGTATTGCTGTTCCTGTATTTCGGCGTGATCGGCCTGTATCACGCGATCGAAGACCGCCGCCAGGCCGCGCGCGCCGCGGCGTTTCTGGCGCTGGTCGGCATCGTCAACCTGCCGATCGTGCACTACTCGGTGGTCTGGTGGAACACGCTGCACCAGGGCAGTACGGTCAGTTTTCTCGGACCTTCGAAGATCTCCCCGGACATGCTCTGGCCGCTGCTCACGGTCGCCTTTGCCACCCATGTATACTTTTTCGCAAGCCTGTTCGCGCGCGCGCGCGTGGCCCTGCTGGAACTGGAATCCGGCAAGGACTGGGTGCGTGAGCTGCTGCCCGCAACGGAGGCCGCACATGGCTGACTTCTTCGCCATGCACGGCTACGCTGCCTACGTCTGGCCCGCCTACGCGGTGTTTGCCATCGCGCTGATCGCCGACGCCATCGCGCCCGTCTTCGCGCGCCGCCGCATCCTGCGCGACCTTGCCGGCCGCCTGCGCCGCACCGCATCGAGGAAATCGCCGTGACCCCCACCCGCAAGCGCCGCCTGATCGCGACGAGCCTGATCCTCGCCGCCATCGCCATCGCCACCGCGCTGACCGTACTCGCGCTCAGCCGCAACATGAGCTATCTGTTCTCGCCCACCGAAGTACTCTCCGGCAAGGCGCCGGCAGGCGCGAGTTTCCGTCTCGGCGGCGTGGTGCTCGAACATTCGATCAAGCGCGCGCCGGGATCGCTGACCGTGGACTTCGTGGTCACCGACCGCTTCCACAACATGCCGGTGCGATATACCGGCGTGCTCCCGGATCTGTTCCGCGAAGGCCAGAGCATTATCGCCACCGGCTCGATGCGCGACGGCTATTTTGCTGCGCGCGAAGTGCTCGCCAAGCACGACGAAACCTACATGCCCAAGGAGGTCGCCGAGGCGATCGCCAAGGCCAAGGCGGCCAAGGCGGCCGCCGCCGCGGCGAACTGATCCAGATCAAACAATGCGGATTTCGCGGCGCCAAGGCGCCCCAGTCGCCGTCGTGACGGCCTATAATCGGATCGTTGGCACTGCATCCCCGCGCCCCGCACCGTTTCTACTCAGGAGATCGAGCATGTCCCGCGAATCCGATTCCACGAACACCAGCCGCCGCCGCTTCTTCGCCATCGCCGGCAGCGCGATCGGCGCCGCCGCCATCGTCGGCGCCCTGCCGCGCGAAGCCCGCGCCGACGAGCTGCCGCATCTGAGCCCGTCCGATCCGACCGCACAGGCGTTGCACTACAACGACAACGCGACCAAGGTCGACAAGACGGCTGCGCCGACGTGGAAAGCCGGCGAAGTCTGCAACAACTGCAACTTCTTCCAGGGCGGCGCCGCGCAGTGGGGCCCCTGCCAGCTGTTCCCGGGCAAGGCCGTGCACCGCAACGGCTGGTGCGCCGGCTACGCCAAGAAAGCCTGACGGCACCCGGGCGACGCGATTCCACGCGTCGCAATCTTCATCCGTCTCGCGTAATCTATCGGCTTGCCTCGCAAGCCGATGGCGCCACGCGCGCACAACAGTTCAGATGCTTCCCGAACTCGGTCAATTCGCCCTCGTTCTCGCCCTGCTGCTTGCGGCCGTGCAATGCACGCTGCCGATTTACGGCGCCTGGCGCAGCAATGCATCACTGGTCGCCGTAGCGCGCCCGGCCGTTGCCGGCCAAGCCGTGTTCGTCGCGCTCGCGTTCGGAATTCTGACCTACGCCTTCGTCACCCAGGATTTCTCGGTGACCTACGTCGCGCAGAATTCCAATCTCGCCTTGCCCTGGTACTACCGCTTTCCGGCCGTGTGGGGTGCCCACGAGGGTTCGCTGCTGTTGTGGATCCTGATCCTGAATATCTGGACGGTCGCCGTCGCCGCGTTCAGCCGGCACCTGCCCGCAGCCCTGATGGCGCGCGTGCTCGGCGTGCTCGGCTTCATCAGTTGCGGCTTCCTGCTGTTCACCATCCTCACCTCGAACCCGTTCCTGCGCCACCTGCCCGCGCTGCCGAACGGCAACGACCTCAATCCCATCCTGCAGGATCCGGGACTCATCGTGCATCCGCCGATGCTGTATACCGGCTACGTCGGATTTTCGGTCGCGTTCGCGTTCGCCATCGCCGCGCTGCTCGGCGGTGAGCTGGACGTTGCGTGGGTACGTTGGGCGCGTCCCTGGACCAATGTCGCCTGGGCCTTCCTCACCCTCGGCATCACGCTCGGCTCGTGGTGGTCGTACTACGTGCTCGGCTGGGGCGGCTGGTGGTTCTGGGATCCGGTCGAGAATGCCTCGTTCATGCCCTGGCTGGTCGGTACCGCGCTCATCCACTCGCAGGCGGTGACGGAAAAACGCGGTTCCTTCCGCGCCTGGACCCTGCTGCTGTCGATCTTCGCGTTCTCGCTGTCGCTGCTCGGCACCTTCCTCGTGCGCTCGGGCGTGCTGACCAGCGTGCACGCGTTCGCGTCCGATCCGCGCCGCGGCATTTTCATTCTGATATTTCTCGGCATCGTCGTCGGCGGCTCGCTGCTGATTCACGCAGCGCGCGCGCCGAAAGTCGCCGGCGGCAAAGCGTTCCGCCTGCTCTCGCGCGAGACCCTGCTGCTGGTCAACAACCTGATGTTCGTCTGTGCGGCGGCAATGGTGCTGCTCGGCACTCTGTATCCGATCATCGGTGATGCGCTGGGCATCGGCCGCATCTCGGTCGGCCCGCCCTACTTCGGGTTTGTTTTTCCGCTGCTGATGCTGCCGGTCGTGCTGCTGATTCCGTTGGGACCGTTCTTCCGCTGGGCCGCTGCGGATTGGCGCGCCACGTGGCGCGCGCTGCGTGCCGCATTGATCCTCGCCGTCGTCGCGACGATCGCCGCGAAACTGCTGTTCACGCACGCGCCGTTGCGCGCGCTCGCCGGCGTGGCCGCGACGTTCTGGGTCGGTGCGGGCATTGTGCTGTACGCGCTCAAACGCTGGCGCGAGGCGCCGGCGGGAAGCCGCTACACACCGGAAATGCTCGGCATGATCCTCGCCCACTTCGGTCTTGCGGTTTTCCTCGCCGGCGTGCTGATTACCGAATCGACCAGCGTAGAACGAGATCTGCGCTTCACTCCGAACGAGGAGCAGCAGGCGGGCGGCCTCGATTTCCGTTTCGCCGGCGTGACGCGCGTGCAAGGTCCGAACTATCTCGCCGACCAGGGCACAATCGAAGTGCGCGACGGTGCGAACCTGGTCGCCACGCTGTACCCGCAAAAGCGCCAGTACGACGGTCAGCAGTTGCAATCGGTCGCAGCGATCAGCGGCGGCGTGTTCCGCGACATCTACGTCGCGCTCGGCGATCCGCTCGGCGACAACGCATGGGCCGTGCGCATCTACGTGAAGCCGTTCGTGCGCTGGATCTGGTTCGGCGGTCTGTTCATGGTGTTCGGCGGCTTGACCGCCGCGGCCGACCGTCGCTTCCGCGCGTACCGCGCCGGTGTTGAAGCGCCCGTGCTCAACGCCATACCGGCGCAGGTTCCCGCATGAGCCGCCTGTTGCCGCTGATCGGCTTCTGCCTGATCGTCGCCCTGCTCGCGTTCGGCATCCACTGGAACCGCTCGCACGACATGAACTGGGTGCCAAGTCCGCTGATCGACAAGCCGGCACCGCCGTTCAACCTGCCACTTCTATACGATTCCACAAAAACGCTCGACCGCAAGGATCTGCTCGGCAAGCCCTGGCTGCTCAACGTGTTCGGCAGTTGGTGCGTGACCTGTCAGGACGAACACCCGGTGCTGATGGCCTACGCAAAATCGCTCGGCGTGCGCCTGATCGGCATGGACTGGAAGGACGACCCGGATACGGCCAAGCGCTGGCTGGCGCAGTTCGGCAATCCCTACGACACCATCGTCGCCGACGAGAGCGGCAAGGCCGGCATCGACTTCGGCGTCTACGGCGCGCCGGAAACCTACCTCGTGGACGCGCACGGCGTGATCCGCTACAAGCATATCGGCAACCTGACGCCGGACAGCATCGACAGCGAGCTGAAACCCGCGATTGCGCAACTGGGCAAGCAGCGGCCATGAAGCGCATCGCGCTCGTCACCGCCCTGTTGTTTGTCGGCATGCATGTCGCGTTCGCGATTGATCCGCTGCCATTCAAGGATCGCGCCGAGGAAGTGCGCTTCCAGAATCTCACGCGTCAACTGCGCTGCCTGGTCTGCCAGAACCAGGACCTGGCCGATTCGGAGGCCGACCTTGCCCGGGACCTGCGCCGTCAGGTCTTCCAGATGATGCAGGAAGGCAAGACCGACAATCAGATCAAGCAATATCTGGTGTCGCGCTACAACAATTTCGTGCTTTACGATCCGCCGTTGCAGACCGGCACCTGGCTGCTGTGGTTCGGCCCGTTCGCGTTTCTCGCGCTCGGTACGTTCGTTGTCACGCGCATCGTGCGCAAGCGCGCGAATGCGCCGCTGCCATCCGCCGATTCCAAGGAAGACTGGTGATGTTCACGTTCATGCTGCTTGCCGCCGTGATGCTGGCCGCAGCACTCGCTTTCGTGTTGACGCCGTTGCTGCGCGGACCGCGCGCGAATACGGCGAACGACGCGCGCCGATTGCTCGGTCTGCTCGACGCCTCGCACGCAAGCGGCATCCTGAGCGATGCCGAATACGCCGCCAAGCGCGCCGAGCTCGGCGAGCGCCTGCTTGGCACACTCGACGCGCCGCCACCGCCGCGGCGCGGCTATGCCATCGCCGTCGCCATCGCTCTGATCCTGCCGGCAGCAGCCATCGTGCTGTACCGGATCGTCGGTACGCCGGCGGCGCTCGTCCCCGGTGCGGAAACGACGGCGCAGGCGCCAGCCGATCACGGCGGCAACATGGAACAGGCCATAGCCGCACTCGCCGCCAAGCTCAAGCAGAATCCCGACGATGCCGAAGGCTGGACCCTGCTCGGCCGCGCCTACGAGGCGACACAACACTTCGGCGAAGCGCGCGACGCGCTCAAGCATGCCTACGATCTGGCCAAGGGCGATCCGGATGTCGACGTGGCCTATGCCGAGGCGTTGGCGCTCGCGAGTCCGACGCGGCGCATCGAAGGCGAGCCGCGACAGATTCTGGATGCCGCGCTCAAGGCCGCGCCGGACAATGTGCGCGGCCTGTGGCTGCTCGGCATCAGCGAGTACCAGGCGAAAAAATACGACAGCGCCATCGCTGCATGGAAACGCCTGATCGGCGTGCTGCCGAAGGATTCGGACATCGTGCCTTCCGTGCAGCAGCAGATTGCGCGCGCCGAAGCCGAGCGCGACGGCAAGCCGCTGCCCGCCGAGGAGCCGCAGGAAGCGAATGCCGCCACTGCGACCGAAGCGACTTCTGCGCCGGAACCGGCTTCGGCAAGCGGCGCGCAACTGCATGTCGAAGTGTCGATGGATCCGAAGCTCGCCGGCAAACTCGCACCCGGAGACGTGCTCTTCGTCTACGCCAAGGCCGTGCAAGGCCCGCCGATGCCGCTCGCGATCCAGCGCATGGACGCAGCCAGGCTGCCGGTGACGGTCACCCTGACCGATGGCATGGGCATGCTGCCAAGCATGAAGCTGTCGCAATTCCCGCAAGTAGTCATCGGCGCGCGGGTGTCCAAGTCCGGCAATGCGATGCCGCAGAGCGGCGATTTGCAGGTGCTGTCGAATCCCGTTGCCGTCACAACAAAAGAACCGATCAAGCTGACGATCGATCAGATCGTCCCGTAGGAAATCTCGAAAAACCGTCGCGAGCGAAGATGCGCTGCTCGCCGCGGGAGCGCAGGAACCGGAGTGTACTTTGACGTACACGAGGATTCCGAGCACCGCCGGCGAGCAAATGATCGAGCGCAGCAGGTTTGTCGAGATTTCCGTAAAATTGGCGGATGCCCGACGCCCGCCAGTACTTCGACCTGCCCTCGCCGTTTGCGATGAAGCGCGGCGGCACGCTGACCGGCGCCCGCCTTGCGTATGAAACCTGGGGCACGCTCGATGCCGCCCGTGGTAACGCAATCCTGATCCTGACCGGCCTGTCGCCGAGCGCGCACGCCGCCGCCAATGCGCAGGATCCATCGCCCGGCTGGTGGGAAGAGATGCTCGGCCCCGGCAAACCCATCGACACCAAGCGCTGGTTCGTCGTCTGCGTCAATTCGCTCGGCAGTTGCAAGGGCTCGACCGGACCGGCATCGATCGATCCGGCCAGCGGCAAAGTATACAAGTTGATGTTTCCGGAATTGACGCTCGAAGACGTCGGCAATGCCGCGTTCGAGCTGGTGCGAGGACTCGGAATCGACCGCCTCGCCTGTCTGATCGGCAATTCGATGGGCGGCATGAGCGCGCTCGGCTGGTTGCTGCAGCATCCCGGCAGCGTGCGCGCGCACATCAGCATCTCCACGGCGCCACAGGCGCAACCGTTCGCCATCGCCATCCGCTCGCTGCAGCGCGAAGCCATCCGGCTGGATCCCAATTGGAACAACGGAAATTACGACGACGTTCATTACCCTGAAACCGGCATGTCGATCGCGCGCAAGCTCGGCGTCATCACGTATCGCTCGGCGATGGAATGGGTGGGCCGCTTCGCGCGCATCCGCCTCGACGCCGAAACACGCCCCGGCGACGATCCGTTCGGTGTCGAATTCCAGGTCGAATCGTATCTGGCCGGTCACGCGCGACGCTTCGTGCGCAGCTTCGATCCGAACTGCTATTTGTATCTTTCCCGCGCCAGCGACTGGTTCGATATCGCCGAGTACGGCGACGGCGATGCGGACGCCGCGCTTGCGCGCATCGAGGTGGAGCGCGCGCTGGTGATCGGCGTATCCACCGATATCCTGTTTCCGTTGTCGCAGCAGCAGCAGATTGCCGAGGGACTGACGGCGGCGGGTGCAAAGGTCGACTTCGTGCCGCTGGATTCGCCACAAGGGCACGACGCGTTTCTGGTGGATATTCCACGATTTGGCGCGGCTATCGCGGCGTTCCTGGCGTCATTGTAGAATCCGCGCATGCTCGCACTCGAATTTCCCGGCAGCCGCCAGCTCGTCGATGCGCTCGACGATGCGGTGCGTCACGACTGCGCCGACGAACTCACCGCCTGCCTGCGCAACGCGCTGTGCAGGCTGATCCGCGATCCGTCGGTGAAACTGCCCGCGTGCTGCTACGAGCGCGCCACCGACCACTACGCGCGCCGCGAGTTGTACCGCAGCGACGAGCACGGCTACACCGTCATCGCCATGACCTGGGGTCCCGGTCAAGGCACGCCGATCCACGATCACTGCGGCATGTGGTGCGTGGAAGGCGTCTGGCACGGCGAACTCGAAATCACGCCGTACGAACTCACCGGCGAAGAGGATGGCCGCTACCGCTTCGAGCCGCGCGGCACCATGCACGTCGGCCCCGGCTCGGCCGGCAGCCTGATCCCGCCGCACGAATACCACACCATCCGCAATCCCAGCGCCGACGCGATCGCCGTCACCCTGCACGTGTACCGCGGACCGATGACGCAGTGCTCGGTGTTCCAACCCGTGCGCGAGCGCTGGTACAGCCGCGATCAGCGGCTGTTGTCGCTGGACGCGACGCATTGATTGCTTGGTGCCGGTGGAGGGAATCGAACCCACACTCTGTTGCCAGAACTGGATTTTGAGTCCAGCGCGTCTACCAATTCCGCCACACCGGCTCGTGTGTTGATCGGCGCGCAGAGTGGCGCCGCAGGCAGGGCGCGCAGTATACGCGAAGCGAGGGCAGCGTCCAACGTGGCGGCGCCCTTGCGCGGCGCACGCACGGCAGAGTAGTGTTGCCGGCGTTGGCTGAAGGCGGGAGGACACATGGATTGGCAGAAAGGTCGGCAGAGCGACAACGTCGTCGAGGACGATGGCAACGGCGGAGGTGGGTCCAGCGGCAGCGGCGGGATGCGTTTCGGCGGCTTCCATCTGGGGGTCGGCGGCACGGTCATCGTCGTCATCATTGCGCTGATCTTCCCGCAGACCCGGCCGCTGATCATGAACCTGTTCCTGAGCGGTGGCGGCACTTCGAGCAGGCTGCAATCCGCACCCGCGCCGGGACAGCGCCACGCGGCGAACCTCAGCGATCCGCAAACCAAATTCGTCGCAACGATACTCGGCAGTACCGAGGACGTGTGGGGGCCCTATTTCCAGTCAATGGGCAAGCAATACGTGCGACCCAAACTCGTACTGTTCCACGGCCAGACCAGTTCCGGCTGCGGCGCGGCACAGGAATCGATGGGGCCGTTCTACTGTCCAGCCGACAAACTGGTATATCTCGACCTCGATTTCTTCAAGGAAATGGACACGCGTTTCCACGCCAGCGGCGATTTCGCGCGCGCCTACGTGATCGCACACGAGGTCGGCCATCACGTGCAGGATTTGCTTGGCATCATGCAGCAGGTCGGCCGACCGACGGAAGGTGCCAGCGGCACCTCGGTGCGTCTCGAATTGCAGGCCGACTGTTTCGCCGGCGTGTGGGGCAACAAGTCGCAAGCACAACTGGACTGGCTGCAGGCCGGCGACATCGACGCCGCGCTGAACGCCGCCGCGCAAGTCGGCGACGACACGCTGCAGAAGGAATCGCGCGGTTACGCCGTACCGGATTCGTTCACCCACGGCACTTCGGCGCAACGCTCGCGCTGGTTCAAGGCGGGATTCCAGTCGGGCGACATCCGCAGCTGCGACACCTTCAACGCCGCGACACTCTGATCAGTAATCCGTGATGGCAACCATGACAATCCGGCGCCACCCGCTAGGGGCGCCCCTGCTGGCCCTGTTGTTCATCCTTTCCGGCTGCGTGCGCGCACCGGTGCAGTCCCGGCACCTGTATTCGCCGCTGATCCTGATCTCCATCGACGGCTACCGCGCCGACTACATCGAGCGCGGCCTGTCGCCGAATCTTGCCGCGCTCGCACGTAACGGCGTACGCGCCACCGCGATGAAACCCGCGTTTCCCACGCTCACGTTTCCGAATCACTACACCATCGTCACCGGCCTGTATCCGGATCATCACGGCATCGTCAACAACCGTTTTCTCGATCCGCTGACCGGCGCAAAGTTCGTCTACAACGATCCGAAGACCACATCCGACCCGCACTGGTGGGGCGGCGAACCGCTGTGGGTGAGTGTGGAGCGTCAGGGTAAACAGGCGGCGACCATGTTCTGGCCGGGTTCGGACGTGGCGATCGACGGCGTACGCCCGGAACACTGGCGCCAATTCGACGGTACGGTCACTCCGGATCAGCGCGTGGACCAGTTGCTGCATTGGCTGGATCTGCCGCGGGGCCAACGTCCGGATTTCGCCACCCTGTATTTCGAGCAGGTCGATCACGCCGGCCACGGCTACGGACCGGATTCGCCGCAGGTGAACGCGGCGCTGCGCGAGATCGACGCCGCGCTGGGGCGGCTGATCGCCGGACTCAAGCGGCGCGGCCTGTTCGCTTCCGCAAACATCGTCGTCGTTTCCGATCACGGCATGACCGCAACCAGTCCCGACCGTCTCGTCGTGCTGGACAGGATCCTCGACATGCGCGATGCGGACGTGATCACCGCGGGCGTGCTCGCCGACCTCGCCGCAAAACCCGGCCATGCGCGCGAAGTCGATGCCGCTCTGCTGCGTCCGCACGCGCACATGCGCTGCTGGAACAAGTCGCAGGTGCCGGCGCGATTGCATTACGGCAGCAATGCCCGCATCCCGCCGATCCTGTGTCTGGCCGACGACGGCTGGCTGATCGAGACGCGGAAATATCTCGACCGCCCGAACCATCACATCTCCAACGGTGAACACGGCTACGACAACGACGATCCGGCCATGCGCGCGCTGTTCGTCGCCGAAGGCCCGGCGTTCCGGCGGGGAATTGTGGTGCCGGAATTCGACAATGTGGATGTATACCCCCTGCTCGCGCGCATTCTCGGCATCCGGCCAGAACCGAACGATGGCGATCTGCGCACGGTTTCCGGCATGCTCGCGCCATGACGCAAACCGCTTCGCTCGATTTCCTGCTCGCGCTCCAGCGTGTCGCCGGCATGGTGCTGTTCGGCGGTTTCGCGCTGATGTTCGCTGCCGAATGGCTGTTGCCCGCCACTGGCGCGCGCCGCGATTGGGCGCGCATCGGCCACGGCGCGCACAACTTGCTGCTGTGGCTCGCCGGCATCGCCGTGATGTCGGTCGTGTTCGGCGGCACGATCTGGCTGTTGCTGCAATGGATGCAGTTTCGCCGTATCGGCGTGCTGTATTTCCTGCCGCTGCCGTTCTGGCTGCACGCCGTGCTGGCATTCGCCCTACTCGATGCAAGCGATTATTTTTTCCATCGTCTGAGCCACAACGTGCGCTGGCTGTGGCTGCTGCACGCGGTGCATCATTCCGATCCGCATGTGGACGTGACGACCAACCTGCGTCAGCACCCGCTGCATCTGATTCCCACCGAGCTATGGAAGCTGGTGGCCTGCGCAGCCATCGGAGTGCCAGCGTGGGTGTTTCTGATCCACGAGATCCTGAATCTGGGATTTGCCCATATGCACCATGCGGCGGTGCGCTGGCCGCACTGGATCGACCGCGCGTTCTCGTGGCTGCTGATCACGCCGCGCATGCATTGGAGCCATCACTCGCCGGAAATGGCGCGCACGAACTCGAACTACGGCGTGATCCTGTCGCTGTGGGATCGGAACTTCGACACGCTGACATCGCCGATCGACGGCGCGCCACAGTTCGGTCTGCGCGCGTTGGACACGCCGCGCTGGCATAGCGCATGGGGCATGCTGATGACACCTTGGCGGGCGCGGAAATTGTCCGCGCTGTGAATCAGGCGCGCTTGCGATTTGCGTAATAGACGCCGATCGCAAGCAGCAGCGCGCAGAGCGCCGTGAGCGTCTTCGGATCCAGCATCGGCGTGGAAACCAACGCCGCCAGCAGAACGCCGGCCAGAGAAGCCAGCTGTCCGCTGGCGCCGGTACACGTGAGACTGAACCCGCCAACTGCCAGAGCAACCGTTTGGCATGTGCCGTTCAATTGCGCGCTTTCCGGATTCGCTGAGCTGGCCGTGTATTGGACGATCACGGTGCAGGAAGTCGGACCAGGCGAAGCTTGCAGCACCGTGGTGTTCGGCTGGCAAGTGCCCCCGACGATGGCGAAATCTGCGGCGTTGGTGCCAGCCAGCGCCAACGATGTGAGCTTTGCGCCGTTAGCGGGTCCGCCGAAGTTCAGGGTGATGGTTTGCGTGGGGCCGCCCACACCCAATCCGGGTGACGTGAAATCGACGATGCTGCCTCCGAAAATCGTCGTCGTGGGGATGCCGGCAACGGCTGGGCACGCCGCCAACATTCCGGCAACTGCGACGGCGCGAGCAACCCAGAACACGTAACGCATGGCGTAATCTCCCCGAGATCTTCAGGAAGCAATCCTAACACGCCGGGTCTTTACCAACGCAAGCGGCGATCACGCCCGCAGCGCCAGGCCTTCCACGGCATCACGATAGCGCGCGGCGACGCGTTCTTCGTCTCGATGACGACCGCCGCGCACCACCCATTCGCCGCCGACCATGACATCGCGCACGAGGTTGGCGTTGCCGGCAAACAGGAACGTGTCCAGCACGTTGCCGGCATCGCGGCCGGCCAGCAGCGACGCGGCATCGTCGAGCACGATCAGATCAGCACGCGCGCCCTGCTCGATCGCGCCGATGTCGGTGCCGGACGCCTGCGCACCGCCAAACAGTGCGTCGCCCCACAGATTCTCACCGACGCTGGTACTGGATTCGGAAACGGCAATATTGCGCTGGCGCGTAATCAATCGCTGCCCGTATTCGAGCCAGCGCAACTCCTCGACCGGCGACACCGAGATGTGCGAGTCCGAGCCGATGCCGAACACACCGCCGGCGGCGCCTCAGG
>JAJXWU010000017.1 GCA_021781425.1 Pseudomonadota bacterium | reverse complement strand
GAACTCCAGGATATCGTAGCCGCGGTAATGCAGGTCGTTGCCGCTGCGGCCGACCGTGCACAACGCCGTGTTGCCGGCAGCGACGCCGGACAGGGCGACGGATTTCTTCGGCTTGAATGGAATGGCGGCTTCGCTCATGACAGGCTCCTGATTCATTTCTTTCCCGCAAACAATTCGTCCAGCTTGTCTTCGTAGGCGTGGTAACCGAGGAAGTCGTACAACTCTTCGCGCGTCTGCATCTGCGGCACGACGGATTTCTGCGTGCCTTCGCGGCGTGTGACTTCGTAGAAATTCAGCGCGGCCTTGTTCATCGCGCGGTAGGCGCCGCAGCAGTACAGCGCGATATCGACATGCGCCGAACGCAATTCGCCGACAGTGAACAGCGGCGTCGATCCGAATTCGGTGAGGTTGGCGAGAATCGGCACCTTCACCGCGGCCTTGAACCGGCGGTAGTCGTCCAGCGTCTTCATCGCCTCGGGAAAGATCATGTCGGCGCCGGCTTCGACGTAGGCCACCGCGCGCTCGATCGCACTGTCGATGCCCTCGACCGCGCCGGCATCGGTGCGCGCCATCAGCACGAAATCCTTGTCGGTCCTTGCATCCATAGCCGCCTTGACGCGGTCGACCATCTCTTCTTTCGCCACCACTTCCTTGCCGGGACGGTGACCGCAGCGCTTCTGACCGACCTGATCCTCCATGTGCACCGCGGCGACGCCGACACGCTCGAAGCTGCGGATCGTGCGCCCGATGTTGAAGGCGCCGCCCCAACCCGTGTCGATATCGACAAGCAGCGGCAACTGCGTGGCCTCGACGATGCGGCGCGCATCGGTAAGCACGTCCTCCATGGTCGAGATGCCGAGGTCCGGCATGCCCAGCGAATTCGCGGCGACGCCGCCACCGGATAGATACAACGCCCTGTAACCGACGCGCTTGGCCATGAGTCCGGCGTAGGCGGTAATCGTGCCGACGACCTGCAACGGTGATTCTGCGGCGAGCGCGGCGCGGAAACGTGCTCCACTGGAAGCTGGCGCGCCTGCTGATTGGGACTGGCTCATGCGGCCTCCGGCAAAGCCGCCATTTTAGCCGATCTGCCGCCAGTGCGTGTTTGGCAACCAACCGAACTCATCGCTAGCCGGATGTGTCGTGCGCCTTGTCGTCGAATCGCGCCATGATCTGCGCGTAGCGCGGCAATTTTCGCAGTGCATCGAGATCGGAATCCTTTTCGATCCAATCGCGGAATCCGCCGCCGCTCGCCAGCGCGCGCGCGAGCAGATCGAGGCCGCGATCATGGTCGCCCATGCGCGTGAATGTGCACGCGGCGTTGTACAAGGTACCGAAGTCGTCCGGCTGCAGGCGCAGCGCGGCTTCGAGATTCTGGCGCCCGCCTTCGACATCGCCGAGGCGCGCCTGCAAGCCGGCAGCAAGATACAAGGCGCGACCATTCTCGGGATCGGCCGCGATTTCGGCCATTGCGATCGGCAGCGCCGAACGGGCGAGAGCGTCGCCATGCGCCGTGTCGCCAACCGAATCGGCGGCGTTGGTGGCCAGCACGAGTGCCTGAAACTCGTCGGGCCGTGCGCGATGCGCCGCTTCGAATTGCGCGATCGCACGCGCGTAGTTGCCCTGCGCGAAATCGTGGCGCCCGAAATAGTAGTGCGCCTCGTAAAGGCCGGGATTGAGCTCGATCGCCCGCTCGAATGCCGCGACAGCGCCCGCGTTATCGCCCGCCAGCGACAGCGTGTTGGCCCGCGCGACCTGCGCCTCGGCCATGTCCGGAGCCAATTCCAGCGCGCGTTTGGCGGCATCGATCGCCTCCTCGAGCACGTCTTCCGGTTTCAATATCCGCCAGATCAGCAATTGCGCCAACAGGTCGGCCAATCCCGCATGGGCTTGCGCGTAGCCGGGATCGAGCGCGATCGCGCGGCGGAACATTTCCGGCGCCTTGGTCCACTCGTCGCTGCCCTTGACCGACGCGATCTGCCGCCCACGCAGGTAAAACTCATAGGCGCGCATGTCGGTCGGCGGGCAACGGCAGATGTCCAGCGTCTGGCCCTTGATCGAAATCCGGAAAACATTCACCACGCTGCGCGCGATTTCTTCCTGGATCGCGAAGATGTCGCGCAACTGGCGATCGAAACTCTCCGACCACAAGTGATAGCCGCTGCCGGCATCGATCAATTGTGCGGTGATGCGCACGCGATTTCCGGACTTGCGCACGCTGCCCTCCATGATTGCACCCACGCGCAGCGCCTTGCCGATCTCGCGCACGTCCTCCGTACTGCCACGATAGCGGAACGACGAGGTTCGCGACGCGACGCGCAATCCACTGACCGAAGCGAGCGCATTGAGGATTTCCTCCGCCAGACCGTCGCAAAAATAATCCTGGTCCTTCGCCTCGCTCAGATCGGCGAATGGCAAGACCGCCACCAAGGCATCGGTCGCCTTGGGCACAGTCTCGGGGTCAGCCGTGGCGACCGTGGCCAGCGGCGCGGTACGCTCGATACCGCGTGGACCGATGTCGTACACCCATGCCAGCACGCAGGTCAGCACGAAACCGATCGCGAGCAGCACAAGCAACATACGCATCGACCATGACGGCAAACCGAGCGGCTCGAACACGGAGCTGCCGAACTGGATCATTACCCAGGCCGCGACAACGTACACCGCCAGCACGCGAAACACGCGCCGGCGGCGGAATTCCTCGAAGGTTTGTCGCAGCGATCCGGCCATGCCCAAGGTTCTCCGGGCCTATTCCCCGAGTGCGTATGCTACACGTGCGCCGCGCATGGGTTCCAACGGCCGGACAGATGCACGCCCATCGGCAAGCCAGCGCATCCGGCCCATTGGCCGGTTCAATGTTCGATCACGACGAGACGACCGGCGCAAGCGCCGACCCGATGCGGCGCTGGAGTTCGGCGATGAAGCTCACGGCTTCTCCTGCGCAAGTCGGTGCAGTGGCTCCCGGATCGTGCTCGCGTAATACACCGTGAGATTGCCGAGATCGGTACCGATATCGGAGATGCGCAGTTGCAGCAGCGGGACGATGCGCGGATTCTTCCTCAAGATGGCATCCGCCGCCTCGATGGCTGCTGGCGAAAGTCCTGTTACGCAGGGGTAATCGAGCACATGCGCAATGCCTTCGTAATTGCCAACCGGCACGACGCGGTCTCCGCATTTGTCCGCCAGCACCAGTTGGACGTCATACGGTATCGCCATGCGAAATTCCTTTCGATACTCCGAATGCTGCCCGTCCTGTGTGATCTGGTCGATCACGGGATCCGTGTAATCACGCATCGCCAGATCGCGCAACGCCGCGTCGTGAATGAGGCCGATCTCGCCGGTCGAAATCAGTTCATCATAAGTGGCCCGGCGGCGCGTGTTGCCGTTGAATTGCGTGGCGCGATAGGCGGCGATCAACAACGCCTCGCTGGAAAGCGGAGTCTTGCCGGTCAGCGCATCGGTGGCCTGCTTGGCGCTGTCCAGCGCCTCGTCGAAATAGCCGATCTGCATCTCGTAGCCCCACGCCTCTTCGCGAAGATCGGCCTTGAGGCGCTGGGTGAAAACCGCGGCCTTCTGGTTGGTCTCGCGGTCTTCGTTCCAGTTTGATACCTGCATGCCGATGAATACGCCGATGACGACGACGACCAGTTCGATGCAGACCGCCGCCCAGTCCTGGCGGCGCAGATGCGAGATCACATGGCGCAACATGGCAAGCTTCTCCCTAGTCGGCAGAACGCGCGCGCGCTTCGGCCAACGCCGGCAGGTCGGCATCCGCGGCATGCCAGTTGGCCAGCAATTTGCGATACGTTGCGGCGGCCGCCTTGGCATCGTGCGCGGCAGCTTGCGCGCGCGCCAGCCCGAGCAAGGTCAAGCTGCGATTCGGCGCCGTCTTCAGCGTGGCCTCGAATTCGGCAACCGCCTGCGCGGGCCTACCCAATTGCAGCAGCTGCTCGCCGAGCACCTCGCGCGGCGGCTTGAACGGTACCGGCGGGCCGAAATCGAAGGCCATCGAGTCGTAGCGTTGTGCGGCTGCGCGGATTGCCGCCAGGCCATCGTCCACATGCTGCTGTCGGATCAACACGATGCCGTGCAGGACGTCGTCCATGATCGCCAGATACCCGGGCATCTGCGGATCGGTTTCCGAAGCGGTCATCCTTTCGCGCCACGCCTGCAGATCGTCTGAATGGCGCTGCGCGTGGGCCAGATCGCCGCGCTCGGCGGCAGCATAACCGACGGCGAAATCGTTCCACGCCGCCCGGGCGCCCAGGTCGGAAACATCCACTTCGAGTTTCGCTGCGGCGCCGTTCCATTCGCGCGATTCGACCAGCGCGGTGCCGCGCATGGTCAGCATTGAGCCGCGCAGGTGTTTGGCCACTTGCTCCGGCGAACCATGCTCCGCACGCAATACCGGCGCGTTTTGCTTCGCCCACGCGATCCCGAGCGGAAGAGTCTTCGCGCAGGCATCGAGCGTGCGCTGCGCCTCGCGGTAGCGGCCTTGCTGGAAATAGCCGTATTCCAGCCACTCGTCGTAAT
>JAJXWU010000176.1 GCA_021781425.1 Pseudomonadota bacterium | reverse complement strand
CCGAACCGCAATTTCCTGCTGCAGCGCCTGACCCAGGCGCTCGCGGATTTCGCGCGCGATCCGCGCCACCGCTTCGCCGTGCTGTTCCTCGACCTGGACCGCTTCAAGGTGATCAACGATTCGGTCGGCCATCTGATCGGCGACGAGCTGCTCAACGAGGTCGGCGCGCGCATCGCCGGGTGCCTCGAATCGCGCGATCTCGTCGCGCGCCTGGGTGGCGACGAGTTCGCGATCCTGCTCAACGACATCGAAGACGCCGACGACGCGTGCGCACTGGCGCAGCGCGTGATCGACTCGCTTAACGCGCCGGTCCGGCTGGGCGGCAAGGAAGTGTTCAGTTCCACCAGCATCGGCATCGCCATGGCGTCCACGCGCTACCGCAAGGCGGAGGAACTGTTGCGCGACGCCGACGTTGCCATGTACCGCGCCAAGGGCGAAGGCCGCCATCGCTTCGCGTTGTTCGATGAACACCTGCACAAGGAAGCGATGCAGCTCATGGAGCTGGAAAGCGACCTGCGCCGCGCCATTGCGCGCAACGAGTTCGTGCCGTTCTTCCAGCCGGTGGTGCGCCTGTCAGACCGCGTTACGGTTGGCTACGAGGCGCTGTTGCGCTGGCAGCATCCCGAGCGCGGACTGCTCGCGCCTGCCGATTTCCTCGCGGTTGCCGAGGAAACCGGGGCCGCCGAACAGATCGACTGGCAGATGTACGAGCGCACGTTCGAGGTCGCGCAGCCGCTGCTCGGCGGCGAAGCCGGTTTCGTCGCGATCAATCTGTCGGGCCGGCATTTTCGTACGCTCGCGCTCGACGAAAACTTGCTGGCGCTGTTGCGCAAGCACGAGATCAAACCCGAGTGCGTGCGCATCGAGGTGACCGAGCGCATGCTCATCGACAACCCGCCCGCGGCCAAGCGACTGCTCGATACCATGCGCGCGCACGGCATCGGCGTGTCGCTCGACGACTTCGGTACCGGCTATTCGTCGTTGAGCTACCTGCACCAGTATCCGTTGCAGACGCTGAAGATCGACCGCTCGTTCGTCGCCGAAATGGGCTCGGACAAATCCGGCAGTGCGGTGATCGTGCGCGCGATCCTGGCGTTGGCCGGTGCGCTGGGCATGCAGGCGATCGCCGAGGGCATCGAAACCGAAGCCCAGCACGAAGCCCTGGTGCGGCTCGGCTGCCAGTTCGGGCAGGGGTTCCTGTATGCGCGGCCGCAGCCGGCCCATGCGTGGATCGATCGCAACGGCTAATGTTGCGTCGGCGCCGCGGGCAAGTCCTGGCCGCTGCGGAACACCTGTTCCAGATCCACCCGGTCGAAACGGTATTGCGTGTTGCAGAATTCGCAGGTGACCTCGACATGGCCATCGTCGCGCAGCGCGGCCTCGGCTTCGGCGCGGCCGATGGAATGCAGCATGGCGGCGACGCGCTCGCGCGAGCAACTGCAGCCGAAACTCAGCGGCCTGGCTGCATGCAAGCGTACGCCTTCCTCGTGGAACAGGCGGTAGAGCAGCGTCTCCGGCGCGACCTCCAGCAGTTCATTCTCGCTCGCGCTCGCCAGCAGGTGGCCGACACGGTTCCATGCATCGGCGTCGTCGTCCTCCGGCGCGCGGCCAGGCAGGCGTTGCAGCATCAGGCCTGCGCAGCGGCCACCGCCGCAAGCCAGGAGCACGCGCGTGGGCAGTTGCTCGGAACGTTCGAAATAGCGTTCGAACAATACGGCGAGTCGCGTGTCTTCCACGGGTACCAGGCCCTGGTACCGCTGGCCGCTGGCGCGGTTGTCGATGGTAATCGCCAGCAGCGGCGCCGGCTGCGCGTCGGGCAGGCGCAAAGCGTCCGCGATTTCCCCCTGCCAGCGGGCAAGTCCGCGCACACGGCCGTCGCTGCTGCATTCGGCGAACAGCAGATTTACCGGCCCTGCATGCTTGATCTGGATCGACAGGGCGCCTTCGAACTTGATGTTGCCGGTGAACAACGCGCTCGCGGCGAGCGTGCGTCCGAGCAGGTCGGCGAGCGCGGACGGATAATCGGCGCGTTCGCGCACGTGTTGCCAACTCTCGTTCAGGCGCACGAACACGCCGCGCACCCCGGCGCGCTCGAGTTCGAAGCGGTGCAGGAAATCGTTGGCGAAATCGGACATGGCCGCTGAAGGTGGGGCGCAAACGCAACAAATCAACGCGGTGCCGACTATTGCACAATGCCGCCGCGTCGGCCATCGTGCGCGTCCATGAAACCCGCCGGACCGAATCCTCCGCAACGTGCGCTGCGCCGTCTTTGGCGATGGGCCTGGCGCCTGGGGTTGGCGTGGATCGCGCTGACCTGGCTCGTCGTCGCGGTGCTGCGCTTCGTGCCCCCGCCGACCTCGGCGTTCATGCTCGAACGCCGCATCGCCGCCTGGCGCGCCGGCGAGAGGGATTTCACGCTGCATTACCACTGGGTGCCGTGGCGCGAGGTGTCGCCGCAACTGCCAATCGCGCTGGTCGCCAGCGAAGACCAGAAATTCCCGTTCCACCATGGCTTCGACGTGCAGGCGATCCAGGATGCGATCGACGAAGCGGACGAGGGCGAGCGCCTGCGCGGTGCGAGCACGATCAGTCAGCAGGTTGCGAAGAACCTGTTCCTGTGGGGCGGACGCAGCTTCGTGCGCAAGGGGCTGGAGGCGTATTTCACCGTGCTGCTGGAGATCACCTGGCCGAAGCGGCGCATCCTGGAGGTCTACATGAACATCGCCGAGTTCGGCAATGGCATCTACGGCGCCGATGCGGCGGCACGCATGCTCTTCCACGCAGCGCCCGCCCAGCTCGACGGCTACCAATCCGCGCTGCTCGCCTCGGTGCTGCCGAATCCCAAGCGGCTGCACGCGGATCGACCCTCGCCCTACGTGCTGCGCCACGCCGAGTGGACGCAGCGCCAGGTGCGGCAGCTGGGCGGGATAGGCTATTTGCCGCGCTGAGGCGCTAGCGCTCCTCGTACCAGACCCGGCTGCGATTGACCACGGCGACGACACCGAGCATCAGCGGCACTTCGATGAGCACGCCCACGACCGTCGCCAGCGCGGCGCCGGATTGAAAGCCGAACAGCGCAATGGCCGTGGCGACCGCCAGCTCGAAGAAATTGCTGGCTCCGATCAAGGCGGAGGGTCCGGCCACGCAGTGGGCTTCCCCGCCCAGCCGATTCAGGCCGTAGGCGAGCGCAGCATTGAATACGACCTGGATGGTGATCGGTACGGCGAGCAGGGCAATGACCAACGGTTGCCGCATGATGGCCTCGCCCTGGAAAGCGAACAACAGCACGAGCGTGGCCAGCAGGGCGAGCAGAGATAACGGGTGCAGCGCACGCAGTGCGGCCTCCAGCGCGCCGGGGCTTCGGCGCAATCGGATTCTCGCCGCCTGGGCGAGCGCGAGCGGCAGCACGATGTAGAGCGCCACGGACAACAGCAGCGTCGCCCACGGTACCGCGATCGCGGCGACACCGAGCAGCAACGCAACGATGGGTGCGAACGCGAACACCATGATGGTGTCGTTGAGAGCGACCTGGGTCAGGGTGAAGTTCGGCTCACCGTCCACCAGCCGACTCCAGACGAAGACCATGGCCGTGCAGGGCGCGGCCGCGAGCAGAATCAGACCGGCGATGTAGCTGTCGTGCTGCGCTGCCGGCAACCACGAGGCGAACAGGTGGCGGATGAAAATCCAGCCGAGCAACGCCATCGAGAAGGGCTTAACCGCCCAGTTGACGAACAGGGTGATGCCGAAGCCGCGCCAGTGCCGGCGTACCGCGCCGAGCGAGCCGAAATCCACCCGCATCAGCATCGGCACGATCATCAGCCAGATCAGCACTCCGATCGGCAGGTTGATGTGCGCGACCTGGATCGCACCCAGCGCATGAACGGCTCGCGGGAACAGGCGGCCGAGACCAATGCCGGCGAGGATGCATGACCCGACCCACAGGGTCAGCCAGCGCTCGAACGCGCCCAGCGCCGCATGGCTAGTGCGCATCGGCGGGCAACTCGCGCAGCAGCGCCAGTACGCGGCTTTCGATTTCGTCGCGTACCGCGCGGAACTCGTCGTCGGGGAGGTTCTTCGGGTCGGGCAGCGCCCAATCCTCGCGCCGCGCGGCGGCGATCCACGGACAGGCATCGCCGCAGCCCATCGTCACCACGGCGTCGAACGGCGCAGCGTCGATGTCCTGCAGTGACTTCGAATGCTGCGTGCTAAGGTCGATGCCGCGTTCGGCCATGAACCGAATCGCGCGCGGATTGATCTGTGCGGTCGGACGCGACCCGGCTGAATGCGCTTCCACTTGCGCGCCGCCGTGCGCGCGGGCGAAGGCTTCCGCCATCTGGCTGCGGTTGGAGTTTTCCACACAGACGAACAAGATGCGCCTCATCCGCCGCAGCAACCGTCGCCGACCGGCCGCGGTCCGCAGCAGGCGGCCGCTTGATCGGGCGCAAAGTAGGTCGTTGCCGCCCCGTGCGTGTAGAAACTCTCCCAACGCACGCCCTGCGGGTCCTCGCTCCAGTACTTGTCCGAATGTGCGTAGCA
>JAJXWU010000163.1 GCA_021781425.1 Pseudomonadota bacterium | reverse complement strand
GCCTGGTGCTGCGCCAGCATCCGAAGTGGGGACAGAGCGTGTACCTGTTGCTCGACAACGCCACATTCGACTGCAAGGGCGGCTGCGCGACGCTGCCGGTCAGCTTCGATGGCGCCAAGCCGCAACACATGAAGGCGACGATTCCGCCGACCGGCGAGCCGGCCCTGTTCATCGACGACGACAAGGGTTTCATCGCCAGACTCGAGAAGGCGAAGACCGTCGCCGTCGGCGTGAACGTGAGGAGCGCGGGCGAATTCAGCGCGAAGTTCGAGGTCGGCGGATTCGATCCGGCGAAGCTGCCGAACAAGCCGAGGAAATAGCTCGCCTCAGCGTTTCCGTGCCAGCACCACCCCGTCGCCGACGGTCAGCAGCGACGCGTCCACGCGCCGATCGGCGTGGATCTTCGCATTCAGCGCACAGATCGCATCGGTGTCGGCGTCGTGCACGTTCGCATCGGCGACCTTTCCGGACCAGAGCATGTTGTCCAGCGCGACGAGTCCGCCCGGGCGCAGCAGCTCGAGGCAGGACTCGTAATAGGCGTCGTAGCCGGACTTGTCGGCGTCGATAAAGGCGAAGTCATATGTGCCTTTTCCGCCGCGTGCGGCGAGATCGCGCAAGGTTTCCAGCGCGGGAGCCAGACGCAGGTCGATGCGCGCGGCGACGCCCGCCTCGATCCAATAGCGCCGCGCGATGGATGTCCATTCTGCGCTGATGTCGCAGCACACCAACCTGCCGTCGTCCGGCAGCGCGCAGGCGACCGCCAGTGCGCTCATGCCGGTGAAGGTGCCGATCTCGATGCAGCGCCTGGCGCCGATCGCGCGCACCAGCAGGGCAAGAAAAGCGGCTTGGTCCGGGCCGATCTGCATCCCGGACTGCGGCAGCTTCGCGGTCTCCTCGCGCAGGCGCGCGGCGATTTCGCTCTCGCGCGAATGCGTCCAGACGTAGGATTCGATGGCTTCGGATGAGGCGATGCGGCGGGTCATGGGGTGCTCCGGTGCATCGCGCAAGGATAATCCTGCCGGCCCGCCTTGCGGGAGTACGGCCGTCACGCGCTTTGATCAGACTAATTGCAGATCCTTCGCTTGGGTCTGCGGAAACACGTGTTCCAGTTGCGTTGCATTCAATCCCCACAGCCGCGCGAACACGCCGCCGAGCAGGCCGCGGTAATCGTTGAGCACCGGAAAATCGCGGTCTTGCAGCAAGGTGGATTGCGCCACTTTCACCTGCTCGCCGGCGACGCGTCCGCCGGCGATGCCGCCGCCGAGTACCCAGTAGACCGAGCCGTGGCCGTGGTCGGTGCCGCGATTGCCGTTCTCGCGGAAGGTGCGGCCGAATTCGGACACGACGACGACAGTAGTGTCCTTCCAGTCCTGGCCCATCGCCTGCGCGAACGCGGCGAGGCCGCGCGCAAGGTTGCCGAGATTGTTCGCAAGCTGGCCCTGTGCGCCGCCTTCGCCGACATGGGTGTCCCAGCCGCCGACATCGATGAAGCCGAGCCGGTATTTGTCGCGCATCATCTGCGCGATACGCGGTGCCTGCTGCGTGAAGCCGTAGGCATTCACTGCGCCGCGGCTGGCCTTCATCATTTCCCCGGCGAATTCGCCGGCGACCTGCTGGCGCAGCGCGAGTCCTTCGGCGACCGGATCGGCCAGCGCCGTGTCCTTGTACATGCCGGCCAGAACCGCGGCTTGGCGCGCATCGAACGCAGCCTTGCCGACGCGCGCCAGCGAAATGTTCGGTACGTCGCCGCCGCCCTGGAAACTCAGCGGCAGCGATGCGGTGAATGCTATCGGCGTGGCCGTGCCACCGAGCGTGCCGGACAGGCGTGCCAGAAAGCCCGAGCGGTCGGCATGGTCGTTTTCCGGCAGGCCGTGCTCGATGTCGTCTTGCGTCTCGAAGTGGCTGCGCGACAGGTTGGGCGTGCCGGCGAACGGGACGAAAGCGACCTGTTTGCTTGCCCACAGCGGTTCCAGCGCCTCGCGCACGGCCGGTGCCAGCGCCCAATCGGCATCGAGCCGCAGCGCCCCGCCCGTCGACCCATCCGGTCGGGCAATGGCGATGTTCGGCCGCGATTCGTAGTAGAAGTCGCTCGCATAGGGGAGCAGCAGGTTCGCGCAGTCGTAACCGCCGCGCAGGAACACCAGAAGGAAACGCGGGGCAGAGGCCGGTGCGGCGAACAGACGTCCGGCGATGCCGGCAAGCGGCATGGCGGCGAAGGTGGCGAGGAAGTGGCGGCGTTGCATGGGGGTGTCCTTCAGCGGTAATTGGATTCCGGTGCGGCGAGCAGGTACGTACTCCACTCGGTGGGCGACTTGGCCTGGTCCAGTGCCGCCAGCGTCGCGTTGGATAACCACGGTTTGATCGCTTGAGCGAACAGCGGTCCGGAAAGCTTCGGCGAGTCCGGTATCGTCACGCCGTCGAAGAACCGCACGTCGCCCTGGCTCATCGCCCGCGCCAGCTCGAAGCGTGCGCTCATCTGGCCGGAAGAATCCCAGGCGCTCGCGACGAGCGGATAGCCGTCCGGCGTCGGGTGGCCGAATTCGCCTTCGCCTTGCTGGTTGAGCCACAGCACGAGGCGGCGCGGATCCGGCACGGCGCGCCCGTCGTAGGCCAGGCGCAGGGAGGAGACGAGGTAGTGCATCGGGTCCTTGAACTTGGTGCCAAGCGACGCGGCAAATTCGGGCGAATCGAACAGCGTACGCAGCACGGGGCGGATTTCGCCATGCGTGCGCTGGAAGGTATCCGCCATCGCGTCGACGAGCGGCGCCGGCGGATTGTCGGCCACGAAATACGTCGCCAGCTCCTGCGAAACGAAATGCGCGCAAGCCGGTTGCGCGACGAGCAGGTCCACGGCCTGGCGCACCTCGTCGAAGCCGCTGCCGCGGATGCGGTGACCGAGCAGCACCTTGTCGCCGAAATCGTGGCGCGCGGGATTGAACTCGAAGCCGCCGCGGCGTATGTACAGCGCTTGCTGGTCCGGGCGCAGATGCGGCATGCGCGGATTGATCGCGACGCCGACGCCGGTCAGGATGCGCACCATTTCCTGCACGTCGTTCTGCGTGTAACCGGCGTTGACGCCGAGCGTGTGCAGTTCCATCAGCTCGCGCGCGTAGTTCTCGTTATGGTGATTGGCCGCGTTGCGGGCGTTGTCCAGGTACACCAGCATGGCCGGGTGCGTCAGCGTGGCCATGACGAGGTCGCGGAAGTTGCCCAGTGCGTTGGGGCGGATGGCGTTTTCCACGTAATCGGCGTCGAGCCAGGCTTCCGGACCCTTGCGGTCGAACACGTTGAAGTGGTTCAGCCAGAACCAGACCATCTGTTCCTTGAGCTGTGCCGGCGAATACACCGCGCGCAGCAGTTCACGTTCCTGCGTTTGCAACGCGCGCGCAATGCCTTGCTTGCGCAGCGCCTTGCGCGCTTCGACCTTGGCTTGCGCATCGTCGATGCTCTTGAGCCTGTCGCGCGCGGCCACCAGCGTGGCGATGGCGTCCCCGATGCTTTGGTGCGCGATCGGCAGCGCGTCGATTTGCGCTTGCACCGCGGGCGGCAGGCGCTCGTCGCGCGCGGCGAGTTGCTGGTCGAGGAATCGGCTTGCGCCGAGGCGCTCGAATGCGGCCAGGCTCGCGGAATTGACGCCATACGTGATGCGGTCCAGCCTGAGCAGATCCGTGTGACTCGGCGCGGTATCGGCGTGCGCGCCTGCGCCTGCGGCCAGCAACGCAGCGATACCGGCGAGGCGGAGGCGGACGGGAAGCATGGAAGGCATGGTTTTTTCCTCGGAACCTGCCAGTCAGCAACGCATCGGCGGCCACCGCGTTTACAATCCCGAGATGCAAGCGAAGGTAAACGCGGAGTCGGCGGCCGAACGGCGCATCGCCGCGCTGGCTGGCCAGTGCGTCAAGTGCGGGCTGTGCCTGCCGCATTGCCCCACCTATTGCCTCGCCGCGAACGAGGCCGAGTCCCCGCGCGGGCGCATCGCCCTCGCGCAGGCGCTGGTCGCGGGCAGGCTGGAGGTTTCTGCGTCCGTCTTGTCGCACCTGGACAACTGCCTCGCCTGCATGGCCTGCGAACGCGTCTGCCCGTCGAAGGTGCGGTACGCCGAGCTGATCACGACCACGCGTGCGTGGCTCAACGATTCCGGCAAGTCTTCGCGCAGCGCTCGAGCACTTGGTCGCTTGTTCGCGCGGCCGCGCCTGTTTGGCGCGCTGTTGCGCGCGGCGAACCTGCCGGGACTGCGGCAGATCCTGCAAAGCCGCATGGTGCGGGCGCTGCTGCGCCCGTCTGGGCTGGATCGCGCGGTCGCCGAATTACCGCGATTGCGGCAGGTCGACGCCGTGCCTTCGCGCGTGTCCGCGTCGCCGCGCGGGCGCGTTGGACTCTTCCTCGGCTGCGTTGCCGCGAGCGTGGACCGCGACGTGCACGCAGCGGCGCAAACTTTGTTGCAGGCGCTCGGTTACGTGGTCGTGGATCCGGCCGGGCAAGGCTGTTGCGGCGCGCTGCACCTGCACAATGGCGATGCGGCGCAGGCGGACGAACTCGCGCGCCGATTGCGTACGGCATTCGCTGGCGCAGACGTCGATA
>JAJXWU010000147.1 GCA_021781425.1 Pseudomonadota bacterium | reverse complement strand
CGTTCCTTGCACTGGCTTGCCGTTGAAGTTCCATACGCTCATTCTTGGTCAGTTTCATCGCGCCCTCCATGGACGCAATGATACTACCGATTCAAGTGTTACAGTCCACTAGTACAATAAGTTTCATGCAGACCGCCACTTCGCTCGCCAACCAGTTCCTGATCGCGATGCCGGGCACGCGCGATCCGCTGTTCCGGCGCTGCGTGGCCTACGTGTGCCAGCACGGCGAGGACGGCGCGATGGGCCTGCTCGTCAACCGCCTGTCCGAATACCGGCTCGGCGACGTGCTCGCGCAAATGAACATCAAGTCGTCGCTCAGCCGGATCAGCGAAGCGCCGGTGCTGATCGGCGGGCCGGTACAACCCGAACGCGGCTTCGTGCTGCACGCGCCGCCGGGCGACTGGGAATCCTCGTACAAGATCTCCGAGCGCCTGTGCGTGACGACTTCGCGCGACGTGCTCGCCGCGATGGCCGAAGGCAACGGCCCGCGCGACGCGATCGTGGCGCTCGGCTATGCCGGGTGGAGCCCTGGCCAGATCGAGAACGAACTGAAGGAAAATGCCTGGCTGACCTGCGCAGCGGACGAGGCGATCCTGTTTTCCGCTCCGCTGGAGACGCGCTGGGAAGCGGCGGCGAATCTGGTCGGGGTGGACATCGCAAGCCTGACCGATTATGCCGGCCACGCCTGACACGATCTCGACGGCACTCGGCTTCGATTATGGCGCACGCCGCATTGGTGTGGCGGTCGGCAATGCGCTGACCGGCACGGCAAGCGCGCTCGGCATCGTCGTGAACGCTGAACAGGGTCTGGACTGGGCGCGCGTGGATGCTCTGGTGCGCGAATGGCGGCCGCAGGTTCTCCTGGTCGGCCTGCCACTGACAATGGATGGTGCGGAACAGAAAAACAGCGCCGCCGCGCGCGCGTTCGCCACGCAGATCGGCGAACGTTTCCGACTGCCGGTACGGCTCGTGGACGAACGCCTGACCTCGCACGAAGCGGCGCAGCGTTTCGCGCAGCGCCGCGCGAGCGGATCGGTTCGACGCAAGCACGCGACCGCCATCGACGCGGTCGCCGCGGAAGTGATCGTGGAGCAGTGGTTGCGGGATAATTGACATGCCAGCGCAACGCCGTTCGTCCCGAGCGTAGGCGTGCAGCGCCGTAGTCGAAGGACAGCGATTCGGCGCTTCGACTCCGCTTGCTGCGCAAGCTACGCTCAGCGCGAACGGAAAAAGGATTCCAATGAATCAATCACCTCCAGCTACGCAATTCGACGCCGACGGCCGCCTGCGCCATCTGCTCACGCTCGATGGCCTGCCGCGCGCGACGATCTGCGCCCTGCTCGACCGCGCCGAGGCGCTGCGTACGCAATCGCGCGGCGGCACGTGCCGACTCGACCTGCTCGCCGGGCGCACGGTCATCAACCTGTTCTTCGAGCCGTCCACGCGCACGCGCACCTCGTTCGACCTTGCCGCGCAGCGGCTCGGTGCGCAGGTCATCAATTTCGACATCGCCAGTTCGTCCACGGTCAAGGGCGAAACCCTGCTTGACACCGTGCACACGCTCGAAGCCATGCACTGCGACGCCTTCGTCGTGCGCCACAAGGAATCCGGCACGCCCGAATTCATCGCGCAACACCTGCGCAGCGCCGCCGCCGTGCTCAATGCCGGCGATGGCAACCGCGCGCATCCGACGCAGGGTTTGCTCGACGCGCTGACCCTGCGTCGGCATGTCAAGGATTTCTCCGCACTGCGCATCGTGATCTGCGGCGATATCCGTCATTCGCGCGTGGCGCGCTCGGACGTGCACGCATTCGCCGCGCTCGGTGTGCGCGAGCTGCGCCTGTGCGCACCGGCGGAACTGGCGCCCGATTCCGGCGAGTTTCCACAATGCCGCATTTTCCACGATTTCGACGCGGCCATCGCCGGCGTCGACGTCGCGATCATGCTGCGCCTGCAGAAGGAACGCATGCAGGCCGCGGCGATTCCTTCCGAGGCCGAATACTTCCAGCGCTACGGACTGTCCGCGCAGCGCCTGCGCCGCGCCGCGCCGGATTGCCTGGTCATGCACCCAGGCCCGATCAACCGCGGCGTCGAAATCGCGTCCGACGTCGCCGACGGCCCGCAGTCGCTGATCCTCGAGCAAGTCGCCGACGGCGTGTTCGTGCGCATGGCGGTGCTGGCCGAATTGCTGGCGCGGGACTGAAGACGCACTCAGGTCTCGACCAACTCGACTCCGTCCATGCCCTGCGACAGCGTGTGCGCGTCGCCGCCCTGGGCGAGCTTGATTTTCAGACGCACTTCGTTGGCCGAGTCGGCGTAGCGCAGCGCGTCCTCGTACGAGATCTCGCCCGCCTGATACAACTCGAACAGGGCCTGGTCGAAGGTCTTCATGCCCAGGTTCGTGGACTCCTTCATTACGTCCTTGAGTTTGTGCACCTCGCCCTTGCGGATGTAGTCCTGCACCAGCGGCGTGCCGAGCATCACCTCGACCGCGACGCGGCGGGCCTTGCCGTCGGGCGTCGGGATCAACTGCTGTGCAACCACGCCCTTGAGGTTCAGTGACAGGTCCATGAACAACTGCGGATGCCGGTCCTCGGGAAAGAAATGGATGATGCGATCCATCGCCTGATTGGCGTTGTTCGCGTGCAACGTGCACAGGCACAGGTGTCCGGTTTCGGAGAAGTTGATCGCGTGCTCCATCGTCTCGCGCGTGCGCACCTCGCCGATCATGATGACATCCGGCGCCTGGCGCAGCGTATTCTTCAGTGCGTTGTCCCACGAATCGGTGTCGATGCCGAGTTCGCGCTGGGTGATGATGCAACCCTCGTGCTTGTGCACGTATTCGATCGGGTCTTCGATCGTGATGATGTGGCCGGTCGAGTTCTGGTTGCGGTAACCGATCATCGAAGCGAGCGAGGTGGACTTGCCGGTGCCGGTGGCGCCGACGAAGATGATGATGCCGCGCTTGGTCATCGCCAGGGTCTTGACGATTGCCGGCAGGTTCAATTCCTCGATCGTCGGAATGCGCGTCTCGATCCGGCGCAGCACCATGCCGACATTGTTGCGCTGGTAGAAGCACGACACGCGGAAGCGACCGACGCCCGACACGCCGATCGCGAACTGGCACTCGTGGGTCTTTTCGAATTCCTCGCGCTGCGACGGCGTCATCACGTTCAGCACCATGTCACGCGACGCCTGCGGCGTCAGCGCGTTCTGCGTGATCGGCGCGATGCGTCCGTGCACCTTGATCGAAGGCGGCACGCCGGCCGTGATGAACAGGTCCGACGCCTTCTTGTGCACCATCAATTTGAGAAAGGAGGTGAAATCGACAGCGCTCATGTCACAGCTCCCGGGTCCGATGGCCCGACGATGGATCCCGTGTCATCGCACGTCCGTGTGCTGCACGGGATGAGCGCATCCTGTCGTCACTTGAATATTTCCTTGTTCTTGGCATAACCGATCGCCTGCTGGCGCGTGACCAGGCCGCGCTTGACCAGATCCTGCAAACATTGATCCAGGGTCTGCATGCCGTACTGGCTGCCGGTCTGGATCGACGAATACATCTGCGCGACCTTGTCCTCGCGGATCAGGTTGCGGATCGCCGGAATGCCGACCATGATTTCGTGCGCGGCAATACGCCCGCCGCCGACCTTTTTCAGCAGCGACTGCGACACCACCGCGCGCAGGGACTCGGACAGCATCGATCGCACCATGGCCTTTTCCGCCGCCGGGAACACGTCGATGATGCGGTCGATGGTCTTGGATGCCGAACTCGTGTGCAGCGTCGCGAACACCAGATGCCCGGTTTCCGCGGCGGTGAGCGCCAGGCGGATGGTCTCGACGTCGCGCATCTCGCCGACGAGTATGTAGTCCGGATCCTCGCGCAGCGCCGAACGTAGGGCTTCATTGAAGCCGTGCGTGTCGCGGTGCACCTCGCGCTGGTTGATCAGGCACTTTTGTGCGGTGTGCACGAATTCGATCGGGTCCTCGATGCTGAGGATGTGGCCGTACTCGTTCTTGTTGACGTGGTCGAGCATAGCCGCCAGCGTGGTCGACTTGCCCGAACCGGTCGGTCCGGTGACGAGGACCAGGCCCTGCGGCTGCTCGATCAGTTCCTTGAAGATGCGCGGACAACCGAGGTCTTCGAGCGTCAGCACTTCGGACGGAATCGTTCGAAACACCACACCGGCGCCGCGGTTCTGGTTGAAGGCGTTGACGCGAAAGCGCGCCAGACCCGGAATCTCGAACGAGAAGTCGACTTCGAGGAATTCCTCGAAGTCGCGGCGCTGCTTGTCCGACATGATGTCGTAAACCAGCGAATGCACCTGCTTGTGATCAAGCGCGGGGATGTTGATGCGGCGCACGTCGCCGTCGACGCGAATCATCGGCGGCAGGCCCGCCGACAAGTGCAGGTCGGAGGCCTTGTTCTTGACCGAAAAAGCCAGCAGCTCGGCGATATCCATGCGATAGTCCCCTTCATTCAATCCGGTTCGCGCATAGCGCTTGCATCCGAGTATAGCGCGATAATTTCAAGCCGGCGCAACCCTTTGGAGGCGCAATCTTGAATCCGTCTTATGAGCAAATCCGTGCCCGTGTCGACGTTGCCGCACAGGCTGCCGGACATGCCGTGAACCTGCTTGCCGTTTCCAAGATGCAGCCGACGGCGGCAATGCGCGAACTGGCGATGCAAGGCCAGCGCGCATTCGGCGAAAACTACGTGCAGGAAGCCATCGCCAAGCAGCGCGAGCTGGCGAATCCCGATCTGGAATGGCATCTGATCGGCCCGTTGCAATCGAACAAATGCCGCGTAGCCGCACAACATTTCGACTGGCTGCAAAGTCTCGATCGGGAAAAACTGATCGAACCGCTGAATCGGTCACGGCCCGCGGATCGCCCGCCGCTGAACGTGCTGATCCAGGTCAATATCGATTCCGAGGCGAGCAAATCCGGCTGCACGCCGGATGCGATACCCGCACTCGCCGCCGCAATCGCGTCTGCTCCGCGCTTGCGCCTGCGCGGCCTGATGGCGATTCCCGAACCTGCCGATCCGGATGCACGCAGCGCGGCGTTCACGCGCATGCGCGAGCTGTTCGACGCATTGCGCGCGGATCTCCCCGGCATCGATACCCTGTCGATGGGCATGTCGGACGATTTCGAACTCGCCATCGCAGCAGGTGCGACGCTGGTGCGCATCGGCACAGCGCTGTTTGGAGCACGCAACGACCCGCGCTGAGCCATGTTGCGGTATGCCATGATTTGTCCGTACAACTCTGCTACGGTGACGACCCTTCGCCCGCACGGCGGGTGGGGAATTCTGGTTCATCAACCAATACCAAGGGAGAAGGTTTCATGAAGATTCTGACTTTGTGCGCGGCGTCGGCGCTTGCGCTTTCGGCCTACACGGGCGCATTCGCGGCGGATACGAGCAAGGCGAATGTTTATCGTGTCTTCAACGATACCGTTGCTCCAGCCAAGCAAGAGGCCTACGAGGCCGGACTCAAGGCCTACAACCAGTGCCTGCACGACCACGGCTTCAAGTACACCTGGGGCGCCTGGAACCACGAAACCGGAAATACCTACACCTATTCGTACGTCGCCGGACCTTACACCTGGGCCGATTTCGACGCGATGCACACCGCCGGCAAGGCTTGCGACGCGACCTGGCGCAAGCAGGGCAATCCGCAACTCAAGAGCGAAGGCAGCGCGTTCATGGTCGGTCACGCCGACATGAGCCACATGCCGAAGGACAGCGACAAGGCTCCGCAGCCGGCAATGATCGGCGTCGTCGTTTTTCATCTGAAGAACGGCCATGAGGCGCACGAGGCGTTCGGTAATGCGGTGAAGAAGATCGCCGCCGCCGCCGACAAATCCAACTGGTCGGGGCATTTCCAGACCCTCGAAATCAGCTACGGCGGCGAGGGTGCGCCGGATTACATCGTCCTGCTGCCGGAAAAGAACTGGGCCGATGTCGGCATGGAGTCCAATCCTTCGCTATGGAAGATGATGGAGAACGTGTACGGCAAGACCGAAGCCGCCACGATCCGCAAATCGCTGGGCGATTCCATCGAGAAAACGTCTTCGCACATCGACAGCTACAACGCGGACCTGACTTACACCGCGGCGAAGTGATTCACGTCGACGCTGCGCTCCGCCCGGCGGATCGCAGCGTTTTTCCGTAACGGACGTGCGGCTTGATATCCTAGCCGCATGTCCACGAATTCCGCCTCCCAATTCTCCCGCCCGGCCATCGCGTTTATCGGCGGCGGCAATATGGCGCGCAGCCTGATCGGCGGAATGATCCGCGACGGCATGCCTGCCGCCGCCATCACCGTCGCCGAACCGGACCCGGACCTGCGTGCCGCGCTGACGCAAGATTTTGCGGTCGCCACGCATGCCGAGAATGTTGACGCCGCACGCGATGCGGGCGCGCTCGTGCTTGCGGTCAAACCACAGGTGATGAAGACCGTGTGCGCGGGCCTGCGCGAGAGCGCGCAGGCGCGCAAGCCGCTGATCGTTTCGATCGCCGCCGGCATCCGTGTCGACCAGCTCGACGCCTGGTTCGGCGGAAACCTCGCCATCGTGCGCTGCATGCCGAACACGCCCGCGTTGCTCGGCGCCGGTGCCGCAGGGTTATGTGCGAACGTCGCCTGCTCGGCGGCGCAGCGCGATCTGGCGCAAAGTATACTTTCGGCAGCCGGGCTCGCCGTATGGATAAGCGACGAGGCGCAGATGGATACCGTCACCGCGCTATCCGGTTCGGGGCCGGCGTATTTTTTCCTGTTCGTCGAAGCGATGATCGACGCTGCCGTGGCGCAGGGCTTGCCGCGCGAAGTCGCGCGCAAGCTGGCCACCCAAACCTGCCTCGGCGCCGGACGCATGCTGCGCGAGGACGGCGCCGCACCGGCCGAACTGCGCCGGCGCGTGACTTCGCCCAACGGCACCACGCAGGCCGCGCTGGACTCGTTCGCGGCGGACGGTTTTGGCCAGATCGTGGCGCGGGCGATTGCCGCGGCGACGCGCCGCGGCGGCGAGTTGTCGGCGCAGTTGGATGACTGATTCGTGTCGAACCTCAGTGGCAAGCCGCGTGTTTTCGCCTCTCCCGCCAGCGGAAGAGGGGCAAAAATCGTCCGCATTCGAGACTGACATGGGATTGGACAGCTGACATGCCCTATCTGCAAAACGCCGGCGTCTTCCTGATCCAGACGCTGTTCGGCTTTTTCATCGTCGTGTTCCTGCTGCGTCTGCTGCTGATCGCGGTCGCCGCGCCGTTCAACGAGCCGGTGTGCCGCTTCGTCTGGCAGATCACCAATCGGGTGGCGACGCCGCTGCGCCGCGTCGTGCCGCGCTGGCGGCGCATCGAATTGGTTTCGTTGCTGGTCGCCTATCTGTTGGTGCTGGCGGAACTGCTCGTATTCGCCGCCTTGTTCGGTGCGGCGCTGAGTATCGGCGGAATGCTTTTGCGCGCCGTCGCCGACACACTGGACTGGATCGTGCTGATCGAGCTGGTCGCGATCTTCGGTTACTGCCTACTGAGTTTTTTTCCAGGCGCGCACTACGATTCCAGTTTCCGCGTGCTCGCGCAGGTCGTCGAGCCGGTTGTGCGGCCGTTCCGGAAATTGCTGCCGCCGCTGGGCGGACTGGATTTCTCGTGCTGGTTCGCCGCGATTGCGCTGGTCCTGGTGCGCCTGCTGATCGTCGCGCCGCTGGCGGATTTCGCAATCCGGCTCTGACGCCGCTTACGGATATAGCAACCGCTTCGTCCACGCGCCGTCGTCCGCGCGCGTGTAAGACACGCGATCGTGCAGGCGCGCGCGCTGGCCGTACCACAGTTCGATCATGTCCGGCACGAGGCGATAGCCGCCCCAGTGCGGCGGACGCGGCACCGGCTTGCCGGCGAACTCGCGCTCGTACTGCGCGATGCGCGCATCCAGCGTGGCGCGATCTTGCAGTGTCTGCGATTGCAGCGAAGCCCAGGCGCCGATCTGGCTGGCGCGCGCGCGCGAGGCAAAGTAGGCATCCGATTCGGCGGCGGAAGTTTTTTCCACGACGCCTTCGGCGCGCACCTGCACACCGTCGCGCAGCGTCTTCCAGTGCAAACACAGTGCGGCATAACCATGCTCGCCTAGCTGTGCGGCCTTGGCGCTGTCGTAATTCGTGTAGAACGCGAAGCCGCGTTCGTCCAGATCCTTGAGCAGCACGATGCGCGCGGACACGCGCCCGCGCGCATCGCTGGTGGCGAGCGTCATCGACGTGGGTTCGGGATCGCCGGCGGCGCGCGCCGCATCGAGCAGCTCGCGCACCTGCGCGATCGCCTCGGCCTGCAGAGCGTCCGTCATCAGGCGCGCTCGGCCTCGACCACCACGGCGGTACCGTATGCCAGTACCTCGGTGACTCCGGGTCCGATCTCATTCGCGTCGTAGCGCATGCCGATCACCGCGTTGGCGCCGTGCGAAGCCGCATGCGCCGTCATCAGCTCGTAGGCATCTTCGCGCGCCTTTTCGCACATGTCGGCGTACAGGCTGATGTTGCCGCCGAGCAGGGTCTGCAGGCCGGCGCCGATGGAGCCGACCACGCTGCGCGAGCGCACCACGATGCCGCGCACGATGCCGGCATTGCGCGCGATGCGGTAACCGGGCAACTCGAACGCACCGGTGACCATGGAATTGGGAATGGCGGGCATGGCGTTGTCCTCAATCCACGAGGAAATTGACGCGCATGTTCACGCGCCACTCGGCCACCGAACCGTCGTCGTTGGTGGTGACCTTGATGTCGTTGATCCAGGCGCCCTTGATGTTCTTCACCGTCTTGCTTGCCTTTTTTAGGCCGCCGGTGACGGCGTCCTCGATGCCCAGGGTCGAGGATGCACTCAGCTCGATGACTTTCGTGATCTTGTTCATGGCTTGCCTCCGGGATTGATGGATCGCCGCTACGCAGCCCGCTGAGTTTAACAGGCGAAGGAACCCGTGAAGAACCGTAGCGAGCGAAGACATCACGCGCGCCGCCAGCGCGCAGGGACCGGAGTTTACTCAGATGCAAATGAGGATTTCGAGCACTGCCGGCGCGCGAGATGTCGAGCGCAGCAGGTTATGCAGGGGTTCCCCGGCGCGGCAGCCAGCGCAGCCAGACCAGCCAGAAAACCAACGCGTCGAGAATGATCAACGCCTGCCACAGATACAGATGGAACCAGTCGAACCAGACCTGATTCCATTCGTGCAGATAGAACAGACTGATGATGCGCACCACGTTCAAACTCTGGATCGCGAGGAACCCGATCGCCATGCCGGCGAGCTTGTGCTTCCACGGCGACGGAAACGCGAGGATCGCCGAGACCAGGATCAGCACCGCCTCCACGCCATTGCAGCCGGCGACGATCTCGATGCCGCCGCCCGTGCGTGCGCTGAGGATATCGTTGCCGCGCGCGACCACGTTATGGTCGAACACCTCCATGACGAAGGCGCTGACGTGCGCGACGCCGGCGGTGAACGGCAGGATCACATGCGCCTGCACCGGTTGCAGCAGTTCAGCGGTGAATAGCACCAGTAGGCAGACGAGAAAGGCGATGATGAAACGGAGCATGGCGAATCGTCGTGGCGAAAGTCGACATTGTAGCGCGGCACGGCACGCAAACATCCGCCGCCACCTGCTAGGATTCGGGCATGAATCCCGCACCGAATCTGTTTTTCATCGGCCCGATGGGGGCGGGCAAGTCGACGCTCGGCAAGCGCGTGGCCGAGGCGCTCGACCTGCCGTTTTTCGATCTCGATCATGAGATCCAGGAGCATTGCGGCGCCGACATTCCACTGATCTTCGACATCGAGGGCGAGGCCGGATTCCGTCGCCGCGAAAGTGCGACGCTGGCGGAATTTGCCGCGCGCGAAGGCATCGGGTTGGCCACCGGCGGTGGCGCGATTCTGGATGCGGATAACCGCCGCGCGCTGCACGAACGCGGTTTCGTGGTGTACCTGGAGACCACGGTCGACGAACAGCTCGAGCGCCTGGCACGCGACCGCAAGCGCCCGCTGCTCGCCGCGCCGGACCGGCGCGAACGTCTGCTCGCGCTGGCCGCGCAGCGCGATCCGCTGTACCGCGAGATCGCCGATTTGACCCTGCCCGCCGGGCACCGCGGCAGCACCGCCACCATCGCGCAGCGTCTGGCCGCAAAAATCGCGCAAACCTGGCGGCGCGCGGCAACGGGACAGGCCGCATGAATTCCACCCTGCGCGAACTTCGCGTCGAGCTTGGCGCGCGCGGCTATCCGATCCGCATCGGCGCGGGATCGCTGTCCGATATTGATGGCTTCGACGCAGCCACGCGCGACGTAATCCGCGGTGGACACGTACTGATTGTCAGCGACGAGCATGTCGCACCGCTATACGCCGCATCCGTGCAATACCTCCTCCATCGTCACGATGCGCATCTGCACACTGCGCTGTTCACTTTGCCCGCCGGCGAGGCGCACAAGACGCTGGATTCCGCTGCCAAGATCTTCGCCGCGCTAGCGGATTTGCACGCCAGCCGCGATGCCTGCGTCATCGCACTCGGCGGCGGCGTGATTGGCGACCTCGCCGGCTTCGCCGCGGCCTGCTGGATGCGCGGCATCGCCTTTATCCAGATGCCCACGACCCTGCTGGCGATGGTCGACTCCTCCGTCGGCGGCAAGACCGGCGTGGATCTGCCGCAGGGCAAGAACCTGATCGGTGCGTTCCACCAGCCGCGCGCGGTGATCGCCGACACCGATACGTTGGCGACGTTGCCGGAGCGCGAAATGCGCGCTGGATTCGCCGAAGTGATCAAGTACGGCGCGCTCGGCGACGCCGCGTTTTTCGCCTGGCTGGAGACGAATGCCGACGCGCTGCTGGCGCGCGATCCGGATGTGCTCGCCGAATGCATTGCGCATTGCTGCGAACAGAAAGCCGGCATCGTCGCGCGCGACGAGACCGAACGCGGCGAACGCGCCCTGCTCAATTTCGGCCATACCTTCGGCCACGCGCTGGAAACTGTCTGCGGCTACGGCAACCTGCTGCACGGCGAGGCGGTAGCGATCGGCATGAGTCTGGCGGCGCGCTTGTCGGCGCGGTCGGGCATGTCCGCCGATACGGACACGACGCGCTTGCGCGATTTGCTGATCCGATTCGGACTGCCGACGTCGATTCCCGACGGCACGAAGGCGGACGCCCTGCTCGCGGCCATGCGCCTCGACAAGAAAAACGCCGGCGGCCGTCTGCGCCTGATCCTGTGGCGCGGCGTCGGGCGCGCCGAAATCGCCGAAGCGGTTGACGAGTCTGCAATTCGGGCCGAATTGAGCGCGGCAAGCTAAAATAGGCGTATGCGCCTTTACATGCAGACCAAGCCTCTCGCCGCGGAAACGCCGCGCTACTACCAGATCGCCCTGCAGCAGGATCTGCTTGGCGGCTGGATGCTGATCCGCGAATGGGGTCAGCCGGGCGGCCGCGTGAGCCTGAAGCGCGACGTGTATCTGGAACGCGACGCCGCGCTGGCCGCGTTCGAGCATGCGCGCGATGCCCAGCTCAAGCGCGGCTTCCACATCATGTTCACCCAGGGCCAGGACTCGCCGTATGCGGCCGCATGAATTCTTCGCACTCGCGCTGCTGTGCGCCGCCGCGGTCGCGCAGGCCGATCCGTCCGACTACGGCAAGGCAGATACCTTCCAGCCCGGGAAAAAGTATAACTGTGTACCAACCGCCGACCACAAAGGCTGGGATTGCAAGGAAACCGGCAACGCGGATGTCCCGCCAGCGCCGCAGCCTGCGCAGACTCCCGCCGCCGCGCCCGCACCGGCGCACGAAGCCTTTCCCGCCGCACCGACAGCGCCGCCTACTCCACGGGCCAGCGCGTTGCCGGGCTATCTGGCCGCGCCGAACCCAGGCGAGACCCTGCAGCCGATGCCCGCTGCGCCGACACCCAAGCCCGCACCGAAACCGCGCGTCAAGGGTCCGATGGTGCCCGCGCGGGCTCCTGGGCCGAAAAAGTCCGTGCCGAAACCCGCACCCGTGCCGGCTGCTGCGCCCGCCCCGGCACAAACCCGATCCGTGCCGACCGTGCCCTCACCAGAGGCTGCTCCGGCTTCCGTCACACCTGCGCCGACGCGCCTCGCTCACAATTTTCTCGCCCTGCCCGCAACCAGCTACGTGATCGAACTCGCGCACGCGGACAGCAAGGCCGGTCTGGACGCCGCTCGCGCGGCCGCACATCCGGCGCACGGCAATGTATACGAATTACATTTGCAGCAAAATGGAATCGATGCATGGCTGTTGCTGTGGGGGCCGTTCGACGACTTGGAAGCGGCACGCATTGCGCGCGCCGAACTCGTCGCGCAGGGCGCGGCACCCGGCTGGCCGCGACGGGCGGGACCGCTGCAGACCGAATTGCGGCGCACGGAACACTAGGAATCGCATGTCCGATCACCGTTTTCTGCGCGCCCTGCGGCGCGAGCCCGTCGACCGCACCCCGGTGTGGATCATGCGTCAGGCCGGACGCTATCTGCCCGAATATCGCGCCACACGCGCTCGCGCCGGCAGCTTCGTGAACCTGTGCAAGACGCCGGAGCTGGCCTGCGAAGTCACCCTGCAACCGATTGCGCGCTATGCGCTGGATGCAGCGATCCTGTTCTCGGACATCCTCACGATTCCCGACGCGATGGGCTTGGGGCTGTCCGTGGAAGAAGGCACCGGTCCGCGTCTGGCCAAGCCCGTGCGCACGCACGCCGACATCGCCGCGCTCACCGCGCCCGATCCGGAAACGGATTTGCGCTACGTCATGGACGCGGTACGCCTGATCCGGCGCGAATTGCACGACAAGGTTCCGCTGATCGGATTCGCCGGCAGTCCGTGGACACTGGCCTGCTACATGATCGAAGGCCAAGGCTCTGCGAGTTTCGCGCGCGCCAAGGCATTGGCCCTGGAGGATCCCGCGACGATGCACCGCCTGCTCGACGTCGTTGCGCGCAGCGTTGCCGTCTATCTCGCGGCGCAAGCCGCTGCCGGCGCACAGGCGCTGATGGTGTTCGACACCTGGGGCGGCCTGCTCGCGCCGGACATGTTCCGCGAATTCAGCCTGCGTTACCTCACGCAGATCGCGCAAAGTTCACAAAGTCACAATGTGGCAAAATCCACTCCGTTGATCCTGTTTTCCAAGGGCGCGAACGCACATCTGGAAGCGCTCGCCGATACCGGCTGTGCGGCGCTGGGTCTGGATTGGACGATTTCCCTCGGCGCAGCGCGCGCGCGCGTCGGCCAGCGCGTCGCGTTGCAGGGCAACCTCGATCCGGCGGTGCTGCATGCGAGTCCCACCGCGATCCGCACTCAGGTGAAGCAGGCGCTTGCCGACTTCGGCCCGCATCCCGGCCACGTCTTCAACCTCGGCCACGGCATCACGCCGGATGTGGATCCGGAGCGCGTGCGCGTGCTGATAGACGCGGTGCACGAATTGAGCGCACCCGGCTGAATCTGAGGATTCCAATATTGACTTGCGATCACGCACTGTTGCAAGCTGGATCAGTCGCCGTCCCTCGCTTCGACAAGGAAATTACATGAAGCATGCATGGCTATTGGCGCTTGCCCTGCTTGGCCCAATCGTCGCGCGCGGCAAACCCGCTACCGACGCTCCACTCAGACTTGATCTGTCTTGGCGGTTGTCGATGGATGCTCAGGGCCACGTCACCGCACTGACGGCAGAAGGCCAGACACAGCATTTGAAAATTCCCGAAATCCGCCAGTCGATCGAGCAGCGCATCCGCACTTGGCAGTTCGCACCGGGCACGCTCAACGGCAAGCCTGCGCCAACGCAAACGACCCTGAAGCTCGACGTTTCATTGCTGCGCAAGGGGTCCGGCCAGCTACAAATAACCTTCGACACGGCGCGAACCGGCGGCGAAATCGCCCGGTCCACGCCGCCTTTCATTCCGCCTACGCTCTTGCAGAACGGCTTTCACAGCGGCTTGGTCGTACTACGAATCAGTTATGATGCCGACGGCAATCCGACCAAGATCGAACTGGAACCGGGCGCACCGCGGGCATCCAAAATATTGGCCCACGTGGCGATCGAGACGGTCAAGCGCTGGTCATTTAGGCCGGAAAAAGTCAGTGGCCATGGTGTCCCGGGAACCGAGTTGATGCCGATGTGCATCTTCGTAACGCCCGTCGATGGACTGGGCCGCATGACTGACGAGCCGAAAAATTGTGACTGGACGCCGCCCAACACCACGTTCGCCCTCAGCCAAGGCGACTCGCTGGCGATCAATCCAATCGCGCGCCTGCTGACCGAGATCACCGATCACGGAAAATGACGCATCCGCGGCGGCGGATCGCGCGGGCGCATCGGACCAAAATCGCACGAATTCCGACCGGACATCATTGGATATTTCATAAATGCGCTATGGGCTTCAGTTTCTTGCCGGACTAGCGCTTTTCGGCACCGCCGTTGCGAGCGATTCACTGGCGCAAACTGCGCACGTCAACTTCGGCTGGATCGTATCAATTGATGCGCAGGGGCATGTGACGAGCATCCAACCTCCACCGAACCAACGCCTTCTGGATCGGTTGCCGCAGATGCGCCAGCGAATCGAACAGGAAATCCGTACGTGGCAATTCGTACCGGGAACGGTAAACCACGTTCCCGCGCCAACCGAAACCGGATTGCGCGTCCAGTGCACGTTGATAGGCCAGTCCGCCAATTCGATTCGCATCCGTATCGATCGCGCCAGTGTCGGCGTACGTGGCGTGAAGACGGTAGTACCCCGGTATTCGATGTCGGCAGCCGACCGGTTCGCCAGCGGCGAGGTCGTGATGAAACTCGATTATGATGCCGGTGGCCGTGTCGTGCATCTGGCGCTTGTGCCAACAGCACCCAAGGTCGATTCATCGTTAATCGCGGCAGCGAAGCGCGCGCTACGGCAGTGGCGCTTTGATCCTGAGATTGTCGGCGGGCATCCGCTCGCGGGTAGCTCGGTGGTCCCGGTTTGCTTTCATCTACATCACGGCGAAGGCAAGTGCGACTGGAAACCAGTCGGTAGCGACCACGCATTGCAAAACGGCGAAACGCTTGCATTAAATCCCGCCGCCAAACTGCTCACCGACGTCACCGGCCGCACTCTGTAAGCGGCATCACTCCTGTTCCACGAGCACGCCGGCGAGCATCTCGCCGGTCACCGGCTTGCGCACAAACGCATCCATGCCGGCACTGCGACACAGCGCCTGCTCGTCGCCGCGCGAGCGCGCGCTGATGCCGATCAGGCGCAGATGGCGCCTGGCGTCCTTCGCCTCCTGCGCGCGGATCATGCGCGCGAGCGTCAAACCATCCACGCCCGGCAGATCCAGATCGATCAGCACCACGTCGTAACTGGCAGCGGCAAGCTCGCTCAACGCCGCCAGCCCGTGTTCGGCGCGGTGCACGGCATGGCCCTGGGTTTCGAGCAGGCCCGCGATCGCCGCGGCGACGGTCGCGTCGTCCTCGACCAGAAGAATGCAGCGCGCCGCGGCGGCCGTCGGCGATGCGGCATTTTCCACATTTTTCGGCGGCGCGGACTCGGGCAACGGCAAGGCGACGCGAAACCGGCTGCCGCCGCCCGTCTCGCTGTCCAGCTCGATCGTTCCGCCCATGCGCGCAACCAGTTCGCGGCAGATCGCGAGCCCGAGACCGCTGCCCGAGCGCCGCTGCGGGCTATCGGCTTGCTCGAAGCGGCGGAACAGCCGCTCGCGTTCGGCCGCGGCGATCCCCGGGCCGCTGTCGCTGACGGCGAAGGCGATGCCGGCGACGGCTCCGCGCGCGACGGACACGGCAATGCCGCCGCGTTCGGTGAACTTGATCGCATTGTTGACGAGGTTGAGCAGGATCTGTTCGATGCGCAAGACATCGCCGGTCAGCCAGCGCGGTACGTCGTCCGCAATCGACAGCGTCCATGCCAATCCGCGTTTGGCGGCCTGTGGCTGCGCGAGCGCCGCGACCTGATGCAGCAACGCGTGCAGATCGAATGGCGCGATTTCCAATTGCAGCTTGCCGGCTTCGATGCGCGCCAGATCCAGCGAATCGTTGACCAGACGCAGCAAGAGCCGGCCCGAATCCTGGATCGCCTGCGCGTAACCCCGCTGGGCTTGGTCGAGCCGTGTGCGCAGCAGCAATTCGGCCATGCCCAGCACGCCCGTCATGGGCGTGCGGATCTCGTGCCCCATGGTCGCCAGAAAATCGGTTTTCGCCGCGCTCGCGCTCATGGCGAACGCGCGTTGCTGCTTGGCCAGTTCCCATGCGTGCCTGCGTTTCAGGCGCACGCGGTACGCACGGAACGCGATCACGATCGCAAATGCAGTGCCTGCCGCATAAGCCGTATACGCCAGCGGCGTCGACCACGGCGGCGGCTCCCCGCGCACGCGCAGCGGCGCGGAGGGCGCACCCCACACACCGCCGGCATCCGCGCCGCGCACGCGCAAGACGTAATCGCCGGGCGCAAGCTGCGCGTATTCGCGCTCGCCGCGCGCGTTCCCGACAACCCAGTCCGGTTCGAAGCCGTCCAGCTTCCATTGATAGCGCTGCGCGGAAGGATCGGCGTAGACCAGGGCCCGCGCAGTCAGCCGCAAGTCGCGATCCTGCCAGCCGAGTGCGACATCGCTCGTCCGCAACACGACGTCGTTGCCGCCGCGACGCACGACGATGCGATCCATGCGCGGCGCTGGCGATGCTGCATTTTCCACAATGCGCGAAGGTATAAAACCGACAATTCCGGCCAGCGTGCCGCCGAAAATCGCGCCATCGGCGCGCTCGAGCAACGGCGCGCGGTTGAATTCGGCGCTGGCCAGGCCATCGCCCGTGCCGAAGCGGCGCACGCGGCGCGTGGCCGGATCGAATCGCCACAACCCGCGCGCGCTCGCCACCCACACGCGGCCACTGCCATCCACCTGCATGCCGCCCGCGGTCAGGCCCGGCCAGCCGTCGCCGGCATCGATGCGATCCAGCGGCGTCAATACGCCGCCTGCATAGCGGTAATGCTCCAGCACACCGATCGCATGCAGCCACAACGTGCCGTCGTCGGCGAAGGCGAAGGCCAGCGCGCGGCGCGCAGGCGCGCCGGCCACGGCGGCGAATCGCCGGGTGGCGGGATCAAGCCGATCCAATCCGGACGCGCTCGCCGCCAACAGGGCGCCATCGGGCGCGAAGCCGATCTGGCCGATATCGCCGCTGCGCAGTCCATCGGCATCGTCGTAACGCGTGATCGCCATTGATGCCGCATCGATACGCGCGATGCCGCCGCCGTTGCTGCTCGCCCAGACCGCGCCATCGGCCGCTTCGACGATCAGGTCCACGGTGCCGCGAGCCAGCGCGTCGCGGCGCTGAGCATCCACGGCAAGATCCGCAAATGTTCCACTTTTCCCATCGTCAGATTTCGAATCAAAGACGCGCAAGCCGTGCGCGTGACCGACCCAGATCCGGCCGTCGCGGCCGGCCAGCACCGACCACAAGGCCGACTCCGGCGCCTGCCAGCGTCGCGCCAAGCGGTCGACTTTTCCGGAAGACGGGTCGAGACGGTCGATACCGCCGTCGAGATTCACCGACCAGATGCCGCCCTGTGCATCGGCAGAGAGGCCTTCCACTCGATTCGCGCTCGGACTGACCGGATCGAGCGGATTGTTGCGATACAGGGCAAAGCGCCGCCAGTCCGGGGAGAGATACGCCACGCCGCCGCCAGTCGTGCCGAACCACAACCCGCCGTCACGGTCGCGCAGTGCGTCGAACACCTTCTTGCCCGGCAGGCTGCCAGCCACCGCAGCGTTTTCCGAATGGACTTCCAGACGTCCGTCCTTGCCACGCTGCGCCAATCCCTCGCGCGTGCCTATCCACAGCGCCCGATCGGTTCCCGCAGCCAGCGCGTACACGACCTTGTCGGGGAGCCGTGCGTCTTCCAGTACCCGCGCCTTGAGATCTGCGCCGATTCGCAGCACGCCGCGGCGCGTGCCCGCAAACATGCCGTCCGGGGTTTCCAGGAACACCGCGGCATTGATCCCGCCCGTGCCCGGCACGGCGGACAGATCGCTATGACGAAAACGTCCGTCGACCCCACGCACATCGATGCCGGCATCCGTACCGATCCACAGGTTGCCCGCCGCATCGCCGCGCAACGCCAGCACATTGTCGGATACCAGGCTGTCCGGAACCGCGTGCTTGTGGCGAAAGTGCACGAATGTATTCGTGGATTGATCGAGCCGGTCCAGGCCCATCGCGTAGCCGCCGGCCCATATCGCCCCACCCGCGTCCTGGGCGATGGCCCAGACGTCGTCGCCGGAAAGGCTTGCCGGTTTTTTCTCAGCGTGACGGAAATGCGCAAAACCGTTGCGCCGCGCGTCGAGTACGTTCAATCCGGCGTCCTCGCCGCCGCACCACAGGCGGTTTTCGCGGTCGACGAACAGCGCAGTGACGTCCGCGCCGGACAGGCTTGCCGCATCGTTCGGGTCGTTGCGGTAGATGCGGAAATCCACACCGTCGTAGCGCGCCAGCCCGTCGGCGGTACCGATCCAGATGTAGCCGTCGCGATCCTGGGCGATTTTCCACACCGTGCTCGACGGCAGGCCGTCGCTCGCATCCAGCGTGCGGAAATACGGCGTCGATTTCAGCGGCGCGAAATCCGGCTGCGCACTCGCCGCCGCCCCCAGCGCGAGCAAAACGCTTGCCCACATGGCAAGTACCCCACCTTGTCCCCATGACG
>JAJXWU010000051.1 GCA_021781425.1 Pseudomonadota bacterium | reverse complement strand
CGACGCGATTGGTCACGTCCATGAAGGCCAGGCGGCTGACCTTGCGCGAGGTGTGCAGCAGGCGATTGGTCAGTTGCGTGCCGATCGCGAACAGCACCTTGGCGCAATCCTCGCGCAACGAACCCTCGCACAACTGGAACAAACGCTCGTAGCTGATCTCGGCCAGATCGCACGAGGTACGCGTGCGCACCATCACTTCGCGACGCGGGGATTCCACGAACAGCCCCATCTCGCCGATGAACTCGCCGGCGTTGATGTAGGCCAGAATCAACTCGCGGCCTTCTTCGTCCTCGGTGAGCACGCTGACCGAACCGTCGATGATGAAATAAAGGATATTGGCCGAGTCGCCGGGGCGGATGATCGCGGTCTTGCCGGGATAACGGCGGCGATGGCAATACGCCAGAAAGCGATCCAACGCTGCCTGATCGAGCACCAGCGATGCTGGCGCCTGCACGCGATTGACCGCGCGTTGCAGCGTGTAGCGAAGCTCCATATCTCGACTCCCTGCGAAACGGCTCGGCGATGCGGCGCCGGTGCCACGCCATCTTATCGGATTCCGGCGGGCGCTGTGCAAGTCGTCGAAAACGGTTTCCCGCGCCGCCGGATTGCTCCATAATCCGCGCCTGTCCGCCGACCGCCCGCCCGAGGTACCCGCCGTGGTCAAGCCCCTTCCGCGCCTGAAATTGCAGGGTTTCAACAACCTGACCAAGGCGCTGTCCTTCAACATCTACGACATCTGCTACGCGGTGACGCCCGAACAGCGCGACCGCTACATCGACTACATCGACGAGCAGTACGACTCGGATCGCCTGACCAAGATCCTCACCGACGTGGCCGAGATCATCGGCGCGAACATCCTCAACGTGGCGCGCCAGGACTACGACCCACAGGGCGCGAGCGTGACGATCCTGATTTCCGAGCATCCGGTGGTGGAAAAACTCGGCCGCGACGTGATCTCCGAGGCGATGGTGGCGCATCTGGACAAGTCGCATATCACCGTGCACACCTATCCGGAAACGCATCCGCACAACGGCATCGCCACATTCCGCGCCGACATTGACGTGGCCACCTGCGGCGTGATCTCGCCGCTAAAGGCCCTGAATTACCTGATCGACAGCTTCGAGTCCGACATCGTGATCATGGATTACCGCGTGCGCGGCTTCACCCGCGACGTGCGCGGCAAGAAACACTACATCGATCACCGCATCAACTCGATCCAGGAATATCTGGCCAAGCATATCCGCCAGAAATACGAGATGTTCGACGTCAACGTGTACCAGGAAAACATGTTCCACACCAAGATGCACGTGAAGGAATTCGATCTGGAAACCTACCTGTTCGAGGCCCACGCCGAAGATCTGTCGTTCAAGGATCGTCAGCGCATCGAGACCTTGCTCAAGCGTGAGATCGAGGAGTTGTTCCACGGCAGGAATTTGACCTGATTTTCAACCGTTCGCCCTGAGCGTAGCGCCACCGGCGCGAAGTCGAAGGGCAGCACGGCGTTTCGACTTTGCTCGCTTCGCGAGCGAGGCTCAACGCGAACGGTTCGGGTCAAATCCTGTACGCCACCGCCTTCATCACCGCACTGGCGAAACGCATCAGCGCCGGAATCGGCGGTGGCAATTCGATGCCGCCCGCCTCCCTCGCCATCATTCCGTGTCGCGCCTCGTCGGCCTGCATTTGCGCAACCACGGCACGGCTGGCGGCATCGGCTTCCGGCAATTTTTCCAGGTGTTCGCCGAGGTGCGCCTCGACCTGGCGTTCGGTTTCCACCACGAACCCAAGGCTCGTCTTGTCGTCGATCAAAGCCGCCGCCGCGCCGATCGCGAAACTGCCGGCGTACCACAACGGGTTGAACAGACTCGGCCGACTGGCGAGCGCTTCGAGGCGTTCGCCGCACCAGGCCAGGTGATCGGTTTCCTCGGCGGCGGCGTGCAGGAGTTGCGCGCGCGTGGCTTCGTTGCGCGCCACCGCGGCCTGCCCGGAATACAGCGCCTGCGCGCAGACTTCACCCGTGTGATTGACGCGCATCAGACCCGCGGCGTGGCGGCGCTCGCCATCATCCAGCGATCCTTGCGCAACGCCAACGGTGGGCGAAGGCCGCCGCGCCTCGGGCGCCGCGTTGAGCGAGGCGCCGAGCGCGCGTTCGATCTCGACCAGGATGCGATCCAAACCGGATAGATGACGTGTGAACATGCGTCAATTTTCCAACTGACGTGCGAGCAATACAACAGGATGCATTACCGGGATTCCGGCCGTGCGCCTACGCAGGCCATTATCAAGAAAAATGCGACAGCCGGTATTGCTGGTGACAAGGATTTGCGCTTGCGTCGCGAACGCACTATCCAGGGTCTGCGCGCGCAACGCATCGGCGGTTTCCGGATGATGCAAAAAATAATCCCCGGCGGCGCCGCAGCAGCCCGGCGGCGCATGAAGCGCATCGATTTGCAGCTGTGGAATCCGCGCGAGCAGGCGCGCGATGGCGCCATCGGCGCGCGCGACATTGCGCTGCGTGCAGGGCGTGTGCAAGGCAATGCGCTCGGGCAGCGGGCGAAACTTCAGGGTGCCGATGCGCGCATCCGCAACGAGGAATTCGTGGATTTCGCGCACGCGGACAGGCGAATCCGCAAACACATGGTCGCGCAGCGTGCCGAAGCAGCCCGATGCGGATACGAGCACGGCATCGACGCCGGCGCCGCCAAACAGCGAACGCAGCGTTTCGCCCAGGCGCGCTGCTTGTGCCGCATCACCGTTGTGCAAGGCCAGTGCGCCGCAGCAGCCTTGCGCGGACGGCAGCACGACCGCGTAATCCAGTGCCTGCAACAGGGTCCGTGCCGCGGCGTGCACGTCGCGGTCCACGCTGGCGGCGACGCAGCCGAGGAACAACCCGACCCGTGCGCGCGGCGACTCTGGCGCACGCGACGGCCGGACTTCGATGCGCGGCAGCCGCGGCAATTCGGCGACGGCACGATCCGTTCCGAACGGCCGCAACAGCGCGCGCATGACCCGGCTTTGCAGGAGGCGCCGAAGGCCGGGCAGATTCGCCATGCGCAGCAGCGCGCCGAGCAGGCGCGGCCGTGCCAGCAATGAGCCGAGTGCGCGAGCCCCGTGCGGCGCGGCACCGGCGTCGCTGAGCCACGCGCGGGTCGTTGCAATAAGTTCGCCGTATTTCACCTGCGACGGGCACACGCGCTCGCAGGCCATGCAGGCCAGGCAGTTGTCCAGATGCGCCAAAACGGACGGCGTAGCACCCAGATGCCGCTCGGCCAACGCCTGCGCAAAGGCGATGCGCCCTCGCGGAGACTCGGCTTCTGTGCCGGCAAGGCGATACGTCGGGCAATGTGGCAGGCACAGGCCGCATTTGACGCATTGGCTGGCCAGCGCGGCGATGCGTGCTTCCACCTGCGAGGCCGCTTTTACCTTTGCTTGCATGGCCGGATTGTAAACGCCACGGCCGCACCTGCGTTGTTCAGCATCAGGCCATACCGGAATTCGTCATGCCACACGCCCACGTTCGCCTTGCCTGCATCGCCGCCCTGCTCACCGCAGCCAGCGGCGCGCAGGCCGATTCCCGTCCCAGCCATTCCGATCTGCAATGGCTCGACCGCATCACCTACGGCGTGAATTCGGCGAGTCTGGCGCAATTGCAGCAACTCGGCCGGCATGATTTTCTCGAAGCGCAACTCGCCGCTCGCGACGAACGTCTGCCGCCGGGCGTGCAGGCGCAGATCGATGCGATGCCGATTTCGCACCGATCCATCACAGACGACATCGCCACGCTCGCGGCGGCGCGCGACAGGCTGAAGAGCATCGACGACACGCAGGCCAAGGTCGAGGAGCGCAAGGCGCTGCGCAGGCAAGGGGTCGCGCTCGCGGTGCAGACGCAGGAACGCGAATTGCTGCGCGCGGTGTATTCGCCGGCGCAACTGAAGGAACAGATGGTCTGGTTCTGGCTGAACCACTTCAGCGTGTTCGACCGCAAGGGTCCGGAGGCCTGGCTCGACGCCGACTATGTGGAAAGCGCGATTCGCCCGAATGCTCTCGGCAATTTCCGCGACCTGGTCATGGCGACCCTGACGCATCCGGCCATGCTGGTGTATCTGGACAACGCGCGCAATGCGGCCAAACATCACAACGAGAACTACGCGCGCGAACTGATGGAGCTGCACACGCTCGGCGTGAACGCCGGCTACACGCAGAACGACGTGCAGGAGATGGTGCGCATTCTCACCGGTGCGGGCGTGGCTCTGAATCCGCGCGAGCCGCATCTGCGTCCGGATCTGCGCGCCCTGTACATCCGCCACGACGGCTTCGAGTTCAATCCGGCCCGCCACGACTTCGGCGACAAGCTGCTGCTCGGCCACAGCATCCGCGGCAGCGGCTTCGACGAGGTGCGTCAGGCCGTGGATCTGCTGGTCGCACAACCGGCCTGCGCGCATTTCATCTCCGGCGAACTGGCGGCGTATTTCGTTTCCGACAATCCGCCCGCGGCGCTGGTCGACGCGATGGCGGAAACCTTCCAGCGCTCGCACGGCGACATCCGCGCGGTGCTGCGCACGCTGTTCGATTCGCCGCAATTTACCGCCTCGCTCGGTCACGAATTCAAGGATCCGATGCATTACCTCGTCTCGTCCCTGCGTCTGGCCTACGACGGCGACGCCGTGCCCGACCCGCGCCGGCTGGTGGTCTGGCTCAACCAGCAGGGTGAGGGCGAATTCGGCCACGCCACGCCCGACGGCTATCCGCTCGTATCCAGCGCCTGGAATTCGTCGGGTCAGATGAGCGCGCGCTTTGAATTGGCACGCGCGATCGGCAACGGCGATGTCCGTCTGTTCGACGGCGTGGCCATGCCGCAAGTGCCGCGGTTGGCCGGGCCGCTGTTTGCGCGCGCGATCAAGCCGTGGTTATCGCCAGCCACCCTGACCGCCTTGAACCAGGCGCGGTCGCCGCTGGAATGGAATACCTATCTGCTCGCCGCCCCGGAATCCAACTACCGCTGAGGATACGTCCATGCAACGCCGCCATTTTCTCGCCACGCTCGCCGCGCTGCCCGCCGCCGGATTCGCCGGCCGCCTGTTCGCGGCGCCGGCCGGCTCGCCGCGCTTTCTGCTCGTGTTCCTGCGCGGCGGCTACGACTGCGCCAACCTGCTGGTGCCGTATGCGAGCGACTTCTATTACGAAGCGCGCCCGAACATCGCCATTGCGCGACCCGATTCCGCTGCCGGTGCGCTGCGCCTGGACGCCGACTGGGCGTTGGCGCCGGCGGTGCGCGAGGCGCTCGAACCGCTGTACGCGCGCAAGCAGATCGCCTTCGTGCCGTTCGCCGGTACGCCGAACCTGTCGCGCAGCCACTTCGAGACGCAGGACGACATCGAACACGGCCTGCCGGAAAACGACCACAGCGACCGCTCCGGATTCCTCGCGCGCCTGTCCGGAACGCTCAACGGCATCGCCGCGCCGATCGCGTTCACTGCCTCGTTGCCGTTGAGCTTCCAGGGCGGCGGCGACGTGCCGAACATTTCCCTGGCGCGCGTCGGCAAGGCGGCCTTCGATGCGCGCCAGTCGGCGATTCTCGCCGGCATGTACAAGGACACGGCCCTTGCGGATCCGGTTGCGGAAGGCCTGGCGCTGCGCCAGCAGGTCGCCGGCGAATTCGCGCAGGAGATGATGAAGGCCAGCCGCGGCGCCGTGAACGCCTACGGTTTCACCCAGCAGGCGCCGCGCATCGCGCAGATGCTGCGCGACAAGTACCAGCTCGGCTTCATCGACGTCGGCGGCTGGGACACGCACGTCGGCGAAGGCGGCGCGCAGGGCGTGCTCGCCAACAACCTCGGCAATCTGGCACGCGGCCTGGCCGCATTCGCGCAGGCGATGGGCGAAGATTGGAAGGACACCACCGTGGTCGTGGTCTCGGAGTTCGGCCGCACCTTCCGCGAAAACGGCAACCGCGGCACCGACCACGGCCACGGTTCTGTCTACTGGGTGCTCGGCGGCGGCATCAACGGCGGCCGCATCGCTGGCGAACAGGTGCGCGTGACACAAGAAAACCTGTTGCAAAACCGCGATTTTCCGGTGCTCAACGATTATCGCGGTCTGCTCGGCGGCGTGTTCGCGCGGCTGTGGGGACTGAACGGGTCGCAGCTTGCGCATGTGTTTCCGCAAACCAAATCCGAAGATCTGCGTCTGGTCTGAGCGGCACACCGTGTGACGATGGACACTGCCGCGCAGCGGCGTGACGGGATTATCCTTGCGCGAACCGCCGGAGAATCCCATGACCCGCCGCATGTCCGCATCCGATGCCATCGAGAATTACGTCTGGGCGCATTCGCGCGAAGACACAATTGCTGCGCGCCTGCGCGAGGAAACCGCGAAACTGCCGCAAGCCGGCATGCAGATCGGGCCGGATCAGGCGGCGTTCCTCGCCTTGCTCGTGCGCGCGATCGGTGCTGCACGCTGCATCGAGATCGGCACCTTTACCGGCATGAGCGCGCTCGCAGTCGCCTCCGCCTTGCCGGATGACGGCCGCTTGATCTGCTGCGACATCAGCGCGGAGTGGACGTCCATCGCGCGGCGCTACTGGGCGCAGGCCGGTGTCGCGTCGCGCATCGATCTGCGTCTGGCGCCGGCGCTGGATACGCTGCGCGATCTGGCGAAAACCGAACGCGGCCGATTCGATTTCGCTTTCATCGACGCGGACAAGGCGCGCTACGACGCGTATTACGAAGCCTGTCTGGAACTGCTGCGCACGGGCGGCGTGATTGCACTGGACAACATGTTGTGGTCCGGCAAGGTCGCCGATGCGAACGTGCACGATGCCGACACCGATGCGATTCGTGCGTTGAACGCGAAGATCCACGCCGATGCGCGCGTGGATGCGACGCTGCTGACAATCGGCGATGGCGTAATGCTGGCGCGCAAGCGCTGAGGCGCGGTCATTCCGGGCTTGCCGCCCGACTCCATCCGTGCCTCGCCGGGTACCGCCCATGCGGCAATTCGAAGCGCTCGTTCCCGAACCCTTTTCGGTTCGCCTGGCGTGCGTCAGCGTGCCAGCTCCAAACAGCAAGAGAGCGGACATGAAAAAGACAGCGCTTGCCAGCATGGCGTTGACGGCGTGCTGCGTAGCACATGCCGGTATGATCAGCACGCGGCTCGGCACGATCCAGCCGTATACCGGAATGTATTACGACCCGCACCAGAGCGGGTCCGGCCTGTCGGTCGACGTCGGCCCTGGCGGCATGTTGTTTCTGCAATTCGCCTCGTACGATACCGGCGGCAATCAGGTCAATTACATCGTGCAGCCGAATTACACTCCATCCAGCGAGGCGGAACTGGATGCGACGGGAAACATCGGGACGGCAACATCGTCGCCTTTCTACCAGGCGCTCAACGGACAGTGCCCAGGCTGCGTTTATCGCGCCCAATCCTTGTCCGTCACGTCGATCGTGCCGATGTTCACCTGGACCTCGGCGCGCCATGTCGACATGAGCTTCCCGCTCAACGGAACCACGTACACCTATCACTTCCAGGCCGCGAATTACGAAGGCAAGACGGATGAGGAGTTCCTACCCGGCAGCTACGCCGTGAGCCTGGTCAACGACGACAGTGTGTATCCCGGCGCCGGCCCGCAGACCCTGACCACCCTGCCGACCGACATTGCGGTGATGACGGTGGCCCCCGCCGCGTTCGACGTCAGTCAGCTCTCGCTGGACCCGACTTCCTCGGCGGACATCGCGTTGCCGCCGGCGACAGCGCATTTGTATACATTGCAATGCGCCGGCAGTCAGATGGGTGCGGACGACAATGCGTGCTTTTCGATCGAGATGATCTTCAACAACGCCGCGCCGGGTTCGCGCAAGCAGCAAATCCCCCTGGGCACCGAACGCGCTCTGCTCTGGTACGATCCGGCATCGGCCACGGCCGGCATGGAATTGTATCGTCTCGACACCAGCGGCAAACCGATCATGGGCCCGGCCAATTTCCACGGCCGTCTCTACATCACCCCGGCGCTGTTGCAAACGCATCTGAAAGCGCTGAGTTCTGGCGGCGCGACGGCACTGATCGACGGCACCATCGGAGCAGCCCTCACGTTTACGCGGTTGCCGCAGAGCGCCGTTCGCGATTGTTACGACTATCCAGCCAAGAGCTGTCAATAGCGATTCAGTCAGGGCCTGACGAACGGCGACTGCCCGGAGCCGCGATTCGAGTTGGTGCAGTCCGGTCACGGTGCTAAAGTCGCGGCCGGAGCGCCAGCCTATGCCATATACCCGCGAATCGATCCGGCTGCACGGGTACAGTGTGCTGCGCCTGTTCGCGCTTGCCTTCGCGGCGGCGACGCTGCTGGCCGTCATGGGCGCCAGCCAGAGTCATGGTTACTATGTTTTGCATCACGGCACGCCGCCGCCATGGTCGCAATCGTTGCTCTGGGGAGCAGCGCAATGGTACGCCTGGGCCATCTTCGTCCCGCTGATCGTTCTGGCCGGATTGCGTTATCCGCTATTCGGCGATGGCGTCGCCAGCACGATCCGCATCGCGTTGCATGTGGGCCTGGCAATGCTGTTCGCGTGCCTGCATCTGTTCACGCAAACCGCGATCTTGTGGTTCGCTCTGCCCGGTGGTCGGGATTTTCTCGGCAGCTTTTCGACTGGATTGTTGACCTTACTGGCGACGACCTTGCAATGGGAATTGCTCAGCTATGCCACCGTCCTCGCCGCGACCCATGTCGTGCTCTATCTGCGTCGGGCGCAATATGAGGCAGCGGCAAGACGCGAAATGGAAGTGCGCGCCGCCAACGCGCAGCTCGCCGCGCTCAAGCGCCAGATGCAGCCGCATTTTCTGTTCAACGCGCTCAACGCCCTGGTCTGCATGCAGCGCGAAGATTCGCCGGAACAATGCTTCACGATACGGCTGGCCGACATCCTGCGTCTGCTGCTGGCAAACGGCGAGCGTGCCAGCGCGACGCTGGCCGAAGAACTTCGCCTCGTCGACGCCTATCTGCACGTGGAGCGGGTGCGTCTGGGCGCGCGCTTGCGCGCCCGTGTCGACGTGCCCGAGACATTGCGCGGCGCGGTCCTGCCCGCATGTTTCGTGCAGCCGCTCGTGGAAAATGCGGTAACGCACGGGATCGCCTGTGATCCCGCCGGAGGCGACGTCTGCGTAACGGCGCAATGCGACGAATCGCGGTTGCGCATCGAGGTCACCAACTCCTGGAGCCCGGCGGCAAACGCCGTGCGCGGCAACGGCATCGCCCTGGAAAACTGCCGGCGCCGGCTTGAACTGATGTACGGGAGCGCCGCCCGTTTCGATGCCGGGCCGATCGCTCCGGATCGGTTTCGCGCCCTGATCGAATTGCCGGTCGCCACATGAATACGGCACGTCCGCGCGTACTCATTGCCGAGGACGAAGACCTTGCGCGCGAACGCTTGGCGCGCATGGTCCAGGCGCGTGCGGATTTCGAGCTCGTCGCCGTATGCCGCAACGGACATCAGGCACAGGCTGCGCTCGACGGCGGCGGCATCGACATCGCGCTGCTCGACATCCAGATGCCGGGCCAGGACGGCATGGCTGTGCTGGGCAATCTGAACGATCCGTCCGGCCCGCTGGTGGTATTCACCACGGCGCATCCACGCTATGCGGTGGATGCCTTTGCAGGCCGCGCCGCGGACTATCTGCTCAAACCATTCGACAAGGCGCGCCTGGATCAAGCGCTGGACATGGCGCGCGAACGCCTGCGCGGCCGCGAAGCGATGGCATTGACCGAACGCATCCGCAACGTCATCGGCACGAGCGATGCGTCCTGCGCATCGCCAACGGCTCGGCGCGGGCACATTGCCGTGCGCGAAGACGGCCGCGTGCGCCTGGTGCGGCACGGTCAGATCGAGTGGGTTGCGTCGGCAGGGCGGCACTGCGTACTGCATTGCGCGTCCGAACGGCACATCGTGGACGGACCCTTGGCCGCGCTGGCGGCCGAGTTGCGCGAGTCCGGATTCGTGCAAGTCAGCCGTTCCGCCTTGCTCAACATCGAGCAGATCCGCGAGCTGCAGGAAATGTTCAAGGGCAATCTTGTCGCGGTCATGCGCAGCGGAGCGAAGATCGCCCTCAGCCGGCGCTACCGCGGGCGCGTGCTCGGGCATCTTGGCGCGTGATGGGCACCGGCTAATGCTTCGTCTTGACCGGTAGCCTCGCCGGATCAAATCCGCCAACCTCGAATTCGGCGTCGAACGCGCCAGCACCTTTCACGTTCACACCGACGGCAACGGTTTTCGCCTTTTCGAGTTTGGCGATGAAGCCCGTGTCGTCGTCGACGAACAGGGCCGGTTCGCCGGTCGGTGGAATCGTCGCCTTCATGCGCAGCGGCTTGGCGCCGTCGAAGCTCACCGGCAGCGTGGCGCAGCCGCCCTTGCAGTCGAACCTGGCGTTGTCGAGCAGCAGGTAGACGCTGCGGCCCCATTGCGGATGCTGGCGCAGCACCAGACGCAGACGCGCGTTCGCAAGCTTCAACGGTTTCCTGCTCGCGATAACCGCGGCGTATTGCGTGCCACCGTCTTCCGCCGTGACGGTATAGCTCCACAGCCCCGCCAATCGATGCGCGTCGGCGTTCGCTGCCGATTTCGTGCGCGTTTGCGCAATCGTCTGCTGTACGCGCGCCGCCGTTTGCGTGTCCGGATATTTAGCGAGAATTTCATCGCCGAGCGAGGTCGCCACGTCCCAACTGCCGCTCTGGCGCATCTGCTCGTAGAGCGCGCCTTCTTTTGCGGCGCGAACTTCATTGGCGGCTTTCGCGGCGACGGCCGGATCCACCGGCGGCGGCGTACTGTCCGAGCAGGCGGCAAGAATCAGTCCGAAGACGACGATGAGGGCGCATTGAAAACGCATGGCGGCAATCCGGGAAGCGGGTCTCTCGCCACGATAGCGCAACCCGTGTCTATGCGCAGGGATCCCGACCCAGATTCTTGTCGTAGGTGGAGATGTGTTCGTCATATTCGTGACCGCTGCGGCCGATGGAACCCGCGCGCCGCATCTGCATGCAGGCATCCTCGCGCGGAACCGGATAGCCGGACACGCTCACCGATGTGCCGCCGCTGCGGCCGCGGCTCTTGCCGTGGCTTACGCTGCCGCCTTGTGCTGCCAGCGAACGCGGACAGGCACCCAGACGATAGAACACGCGGCCATCGCTGGCGCGACATTCGTAGGCCATGCCGCGTGCCTGCCAGTGTGACGCGCGGTATTCGTTGCGCGAATTTTCGCGCCGTGGATGCGTTTCGATGGCGTACTGCGGCGGCGGCGCATAAACCGGAGCGGGGGCGATCTCGATTTCGCTCTGGCCTTGCGCGATCGCGCAAGGTCGGTCCTGGAATGCGGCCGCGCCGGAAGCATCCACGCATTTGTAGACCGAGCCGGCACGCACACCGAATGCCAAACTCAGCAGGAACAGGCCGACCAGCCATTCATACCAGCGCATGCTGCGTCCGCTCGCCTCGAACCGAATCGTGTGCATGACCCACCTCCGTTGGATGGCACCATCATCGGCATGCGGACGCTTCGCGGAAATCGGCAGGCGCCGCGCGCTGGCGTAGGAAATCGCCTACGCCTCGCGCACAATGCGCAGGTGAGAAAAATCGTCCACATCGATATGGACGCCTTCTACGCCAGCGTTGAACAGCGCGACGATCCGGTGCTGCGCGGCAAACCCGTGGTCGTCGCCTGGCGTGGCGCGCGCTCGGTGGTGTGTGCGGCCTCCTACGAAGCGCGCCGCTTCGGCGTGCGTTCGGCCATGCCGGCGGTGCGCGCCGAGCGCCTGTGTCCGCACGCGGTTTTCGTGCCGCCGGATTTTTCCCGTTATCGCGCCGTATCGAAACAGGTGCGCGAGATTTTTCTGCGCCATACCGAACTGGTCGAACCGCTGTCGCTGGACGAGGCGTATCTGGACGTCACCACGCCGAAATCGGAGCTCGATTCCGCAACTGCCGTGGCCAAATCCATACGCCGTGCCATTGCCGAGGAAACCGCACTCACCGCCTCGGCGGGAGTCGCACCGAACAAATTCCTGGCCAAGATCGCGTCCGATTGGAAAAAACCCGACGGCCTGTTCGTGATTCGCCCAGAGCAGGCAGAAGCATTCCTAGCTCCCTTGCCGGTGGCGAAGATTCCCGGCGTCGGCAAGGTGATGGACGGCAAGCTGGCCACGCTCGGCATCCGCACCTGCGCGGACCTGCGCCTGCGCGACGCGCGTGACCTCGAACAACGCTTTGGCCGTTACGGACGCCGTCTGCACGAACTTAGCATGGGCATCGACGAGCGACCCGTCGATCCCGATCAACTCGTGCAGTCGATCTCGACCGAGGACACCTTCGAGCACGATCTGCCGCTTGCCGCCATCGAGCCGACGATCCGCACGCTCGCCGCGAAGACCTGGGCGGCCAGCCGCAAGACCGACCGTATCGGCCGCACCGTGGTGCTCAAGCTCAAGACCGCGGATTTCCACATCCTTACGCGCAGTTTCACCCCGGCACTGCCGCCGCAGTCGGAAAGCGCGTTCGTGGCGATTGCCGCCGCACTATGCGATCGCGTCGATCTGCCGGAGACGACGCTCTATCGTCTCGTCGGCGTGGGCCTGCACAACTTTTGCGATGCAGACGAATTGCCGCAGCCGGAGCTGTTCCGGTAGTAACGGCGACGTTGAATTATCCGTTCGCCCTGTGCGTAGCGACGCAGGCGCGAATAGCGATAAGCGAAGTCGGTCTTGGGCATCCGCCTCTCCCGCTGGCGGGAGAGGCCGACGCGCGCAGCGCGGCGGGTGTGGGTGGAAACACTGCGCTTGAGTAAACCGAGCCACCCTCACCCCAACCCTCTCCCGCCAGCGGGAGAGGGGGAAGAGCGCAGCCGTTCGACCGAAAATCTCACTTCAACCACTCGTGAAATTTCTTGCGAAACTTCGCCACCTTCGGCGCGATCACGAGCTGGCAGTAGGGCTGCGTACCATGCAGACGGAAATATTCCTGATGGTAATTTTCCGCCTTGTAGAACACCGTGAACGGTTCGACTTGGGTGACGATCTTGTCGGAATATTCATGACCCGCCTCGGCGATGGCCTTGTCGATCGCTGTTTTCTGTGCGGCATCGCGATAGAACGCGACCGAGCGGTACTGTGAGCCGACGTCGTTGCCTTGCCGGTCAACCGTGGTCGGATCGTGGATGGTGAAGTAGACGTGCAGCAGCACGTCCAGCGGCAGCACCTGCGGATCGAACACGATCTGCACCACCTCGGCATGGCCCGTGGTGCCGCTGGAAACCTGTTCGTAATCCGGATTGGCGACATGACCGCCGGCATAACCCGAGGTCACGCTGACCACGCCCTTCAATTCCTCGAACACGGCTTCCAGGCACCAGAAACAGCCGCCGCCGAGCGTGATGGTTTCGGCGTGCGCCGGTGCGGTGGGCCGTTCGACAGGCGCGGCCTGTGCCCCGAGTTGGGTGACGATCATGAGCAATCCTGTGGCAAGAAGTTGGCGCAGCATGGACGAGTTCCTTGGTGCATGGCGCCTGATCAGACCGGCGCGGGCGGCGAATCATTGCGCGCCCAAGCGTGAGCCGGCACCGGTGATGCGACGGTGAAGGTCACCGCAGAGTAAACTCCATCGATCCAGAACCGGGCCACACTTTACATGGACATCGAAAAGATCACGGTACGCATCACCGAATCCGGCAAGACCATGGATGTCGTGGTGCTGAACAAATACGCGCATCGCATCACGGTGGTGCTCGGCGCCGGCGTGCACAGCGTCAAGTGCGACATGACGCCGACACCGAACAAGATGGCCTTTTCCGGCAAGGCGCTGGGCCGCGAAATCGTCTACGAACGAACCCCCGAACAGGTGCAAGCCGATCTGGATCGGCTCAACCCGGCGTTGAAGCGGTCGCGGCCGCGGTAATCACACCCCCAGCGGGTTGGGCTTCTCCGCATCCAGCTTCCACAGCTTGATCGCACGCGCGACGTCCTTGGCGCTCATCTTGCCCTCGGCGGCGAGCGCGGCGACGGCGGCGTGGGCGATCCAGCAGCGGTCGACCTCGAAGAAGCCGCGCAGGTGTTCGCGCGTGTCGCTGCGGCCGAAGCCGTCGGTGCCGAGCACGGTATACTTTTTACCGTCCGGCATGAACGCGCGGATCTGGTCGGCGTATTCGCGCACGTAGTCGGTCGCGGCGACGACCGGGCCGGCGCGGTCGGCCAGACACGCGGTCACGTGCGCGACGCGCGGCTTTTCTTCCGGATGCAGGCGGTTCCAGCGCTCGGCGTCGAAGCCGTCCTTGCGCAACTCGGAAAAACTCGGGCAGCTCCAGATGTCGGTGCTGACGCCGAATTCCTTCTCCAGCAGCTCCGCCGCGGCGATGGCTTCGCGCAGAATCGTGCCGGAACCGAGCAACTGCACGCGCGGCTCGTTCTTCTTCGGCTTGCCGGCATCGCGCAACAGGTACATGCCCTTGATGATGTCCGCTTCCGCGCCGGCCGGCATGTCCGGATGCGCGTAGTTCTCGTTCATCACCGTGATGTAGTAGTAGCAATCCTCCTGCTCCTGCAACATGCGGCGCACGCCATCCTGCAGGATCACGGCGACCTCATACGAAAACGTCGGATCGTAGGCGCGACAGTTCGGGATTGCGCCGGCGAGCAGATGCGAGTGTCCGTCCTCGTGCTGCAGCCCTTCGCCGTTGAGCGTGGTGCGTCCGGCAGTGCCGCCGACGAGGAATCCGCGCGCGCGCATGTCGCCCGCGGCCCAGGCCAAGTCTCCAATGCGCTGGAAACCGAACATCGAGTAGTAGATGTAGAAAGGCAACAGCGGCACGTCGCTGATCGAATAGCTCGACGCCGCGGCCATCCACGCGCTCATCGCGCCGGGCTCGGAGATGCCTTCCTGCAACACCTGGCCTTTCTGATCCTCGCGGTAATACATGAGCTGATCCGCATCCTGCGGCCGGTACTTCTGCCCGAACGGCGCGTAGATGCCGATCTGGCGGAACATGCCCTCCATGCCGAAGGTGCGCGCCTCGTCGGCGACGATCGGTACCACGCGCGGGCCGATGGCCTTGTCGCGCAGCAGCAGATTGATGCCGCGCACGAACGCCATTGTCGTGGAGATCTCGCGCTCGCCGGTGCCCTTGACGATCGGCTCGAACACCGACAGCGGCGGCGCCTCGAAGGATTGGCTCTTGCGCCGGCGCTGCGGCAGAAAGCCGCCGAGCGCGCGGCGGCGTTCTAGCATGTACTGCACTTCCGGCGAATCCTTGCCCGGATGGTAGTACGGCACATCGGCCAGCTGGTCGTCGGCGATCGGGATGCGGAAACGGTCGCGGAAGTGGCGCACCGCGTCGTCGTCGAGCTTCTTCTGCTGATGCGTGGGATTCTGCGACTCGCCCGCCGCGCCCATGCCGTAACCCTTGACGGTCTTGGCCAGGATCACGGTCGGCATGTCTTGCGTGTTCACCGCATCAAAGTAGGCCGCATACACCTTGTGCGGATCGTGGCCGCCGCGGTTCAGGCGCCAGATGTCGTCGTCCGACAGATTGCGCACCATCTCCCGTGTTTCGGGATACTTGCCGAAGAAATGCTCGCGCGTGTACGCGCCGCCGAACGCCTTGCAGGCCTGGTATTCGCCGTCGACGGTTTCCATCATCAGCTTGCGCAGGATGCCGTCCTGGTCGCGCGCCAGCAGCGGATCCCAGTAGCTGCCCCACACGACTTTAATCGCGTTCCAGCCGGCGCCGCGGAATACGCCTTCCAGTTCCTGGATGATCTTGCCGTTGCCGCGCACCGGACCATCCAGGCGCTGCAGATTGCAGTTGATGACGAAGATCAGGTTGTCGAGCTTTTCGCGCCCGGCCAGCGAAATCGCGCCGAGCGATTCGGGTTCGTCGCACTCGCCGTCACCGAGGAAACACCAGACCTTGCGGTCGGATTTCGGAATCAGGCCGCGATGCTCCAGATATTTCCATACGTGCGCCTGATAGATCGCCTGGATCGGTCCGAGTCCCATCGACACCGTCGGCACCTGCCAGTAATCCGGCATCAGCCAGGGGTGCGGATACGACGACAGGCCGCGACCCTTGCCCGCCACTTCCATGCGGAACAGATCCATTTGATCAATGCCGATGCGGCCTTCGAGAAACGAGCGCGCATACACGCCGGGACTGGAATGGCCCTGATGGAAAATCAGGTCGCCCGGATGACTTTCGCTCGGCGCGCGCCAGAAATGATTGAAGCCGACGTCGTACAACGTCGCCGACGAAGCGAAGCTCGCGATGTGACCGCCCAATTCGCCCGGCTTGCGGTTCGCGCGCACCACCATCGCCATCGCATTCCAGCGGATCAGGCAGCGGATGCGCCATTCCATGGTCGGATCACCCGGCATCTTCGCTTCCAGATGCGTCGGGATGGTGTTGATGTATTCGGTAGTCGGCGAGAACGGCAGGTGACCGCCGGCGCGGCGCGTTTCGTCGACGAGTTTTTCCAGCAGAAAATGCGCACGTTCGGTGCCTTCGGCGCCGATCACCGCGTCGATGGATTCGAGCCATTCGCGGGTTTCGGCCGGATCCGGATCCTGGTTGAGCAGCTCGTTGAGCGGGTTCATGGTCTTCTCCGCGCGGCGCAGCGGCGCCGTCATCGCATGTCGGTGAATGGCCGCCAGTGTAGCGACGCCAGACCGCGGCGTCGATTTCAACCCGTGGTCTGCGCTCGAATCTGCGCCTCGACGCAGGCAATCGCGGTCATGTTGACCACGCGGCGCACAGTCGACGCCGGCGTGAGCACGTGCGCGGGTTTGGACACGCCCATCAGGATCGGCCCGATCGCGACGCCCTCGGTGAACTGGCGCGCCATGTTGTAGGCGATGTTGGCGGCATCCAAGTTCGGGAACACGAATACGTTGGCGCGGCCACGCAGCAGCGAATTCGGGAAGATGCGCGCGCGGATTTCCTCGTTGAGCGCGGTATCGGCCTGCATCTCGCCATCGATCTCCAGGGCCGGCGCCTTGGCCCGGACCAGTTCGAGCACGCGCCGCATCTTGCAGGCGCTGGGGCTGTTGTGACTGCCGAAATTCGAATGCGACAACAGCGCCACGCGCGGCACTATGCCGAACAATTTCAGACGCAACACCGCCTGCAAGGTTGCTTCGGCGATCTGTTCGGGCGAGGGGTCGTACTGCACGTGCGTGTCGACGAAGAACCAGGTGCCGCGGTCGTTCTGCACCGCGGTCATCGCCGCCGGCGCACTGACGCCGGCATCCAGCGGCAGCACATCGAGGATGTGATTGAGCTGGCGTTGGTAGCGGCCGACGATACCGCAGATCATCGCATCGGCCTCGCCGCGCACGACCATCAGCGCGGCAATCAGCGTCGGCCGCGAACGCACCAGCGACTTGGCCAGTGCCGGCGTGATGCCACGGCGCTCGGCGAGCTTCAGGTACAGGTTCCAGTAGTCGTTGTAGCGCGGATCGTCGTCGATATTGGTCAGCTCGAAATGCTCGCCGGCGCGGATGCGCAAGCCGAGCCGGGCGATGCGCTTTTCGATCACGCCCGGGCGTCCGATCAGGATGGGCCGGGCCATGCCTTCGTCCGCCAGCGTCTGCACCGCGCGCAGGATGGTGTCCTCCTCGCCTTCGGCGTAGACCACACGCTTGGGGTCGGACCTGGCGCGCTCGAACACCGGCTTCATCACCATGCCAGTGCGGTAGACGAATTGCGACAGGCGCTCGCGATACGCGTTCAGGTCTGCGATCGGCCGCGTCGCCACGCCCGAATTCATTGCCGCGCTGGCCACGGCCGGCGCCAGCGACACCAGCAGACGCGGATCGAAGGGCTGCGGAATCAGATACTCCGGGCCGAACGACAGCAGGCGGTCGCCGTAGGCACGCGCCGCGATGTCGGAAATCTCGCGCCGCGCCAGTTCCGCGATCGCATGCACGCAGGCGACCTTCATCGCCTCGTTGATCGTGGTGGCGCCGACATCCAGCGCGCCGCGGAAGATGTACGGGAAGCACAACGCGTTGTTGACCTGATTCGGATAATCCGAGCGGCCGGTGGCGACGATCGCGTCGGGCCGCGCCTCGCGCGCGATCTCGGGCAGGATTTCCGGCACCGGGTTGGCCAGCGCCAGGATGATCGGCCGCGCCGCCATCGTCTTGACCATGTCGGCGTTGAGCACACCGGCGGCGGAAAGACCGAGGAATATGTCCGCGCCTTCGACGATCCCCGCAAGCGTTCGCAGCTTCGTATCGCGTGCGTAACGCTGCTTGGCCGGATCCATGTCGTCGGCGCGCCCCTTGTAGATCACGCCGGAGCGGTCGGCGACGAGGATGTTCTCCGGTTTCACGCCGAGCTGCACGAGCATGTCCAGGCAGGCGATGCCGGCCGCGCCCGCGCCGGTGGAGGCGATTTTCACCTCGCCGATCCTCTTGCCGACCACGGCAAGGGCATTGAGTACGGCGGCACCGACGATGATCGACGTGCCATGCTGATCGTCGTGGAACACCGGAATCTTCACGCGCTCGCGCAGTTTGCGTTCGACCGTGAAGCATTCCGGGGCCTTGATGTCTTCCAGATTCATGCCGCCGAAGGTCGGCTCCAGCGCGGCGATGATGTCGACGAGCTTTTCTGGATCGCATTCGGCGATTTCGATGTCGAACACATCGATGCCGGCGAATTTCTGGAACAGCACGCCCTTGCCTTCCATCACCGGCTTCGCCGCGAGCGGTCCGATGTTGCCAAGCCCT
>JAJXWU010000087.1 GCA_021781425.1 Pseudomonadota bacterium | reverse complement strand
CGGCGAGCCCGCGAACTTCCTCGACGTCGGTGGCGGCGCGACCAAGGAACGCGTTACGGAAGCCTTCAAATTGATTCTTTCGTCCGACAAGGTGCGTTGCATCCTGGTCAACATCTTCGGCGGCATCGTGCGTTGCGACCTCATCGCCGAAGGCATCATCGCCGCGGTGAAGGAAGTGGGCCTGACGATTCCGGTCGTGGTGCGCCTGGAAGGCACGAACGTGGAAAAGGGCCGAGAGTTGCTTGCCAATTCTGGCCTGAAAATCACGCCGGCGCTGGACTTGAACGATGCGGCGCAGAAGGCCGTGGCGGCCGTGAAGTAAGGAATAACGATGAGCGTACTGATCGACAAGAACACCAAGGTCATCTGTCAGGGCTTTACCGGCCAGCAGGGCACGTTCCATTCCGAACAGGCGCTGGAATACGGCACCAAACTGGTCGGCGGCGTCACGCCCGGCAAGGGCGGCTCGACGCACATCGGCTTGCCGGTATTCAATACCGTGCAGGATGCCGTGGACGAGTCCGGCGCCGACGCGAGCATGATTTTCGTGCCGCCGCCGTTTGCGGCCGACGCGATCATGGAAGCGGCCGATGCCGGCATCCGCGTGATCGTCGCGATCACCGAGGGCATTCCGGTGCTGGACATGCTGCGCGTGAAGAACGTGCTCGAGCGGTACCCGGACACCGTTCTGATCGGGCCGAACTGTCCCGGCGTCATCACGCCGGGCGAATGCAAGATCGGCATCATGCCCGGTCATATCCACAAGCCGGGCAGGATCGGCATCGTTTCGCGCTCGGGCACGCTCACTTACGAAGCGGTGTTCCAGACCACGAACGAAGGCCTGGGCCAGAGCACGGTGATCGGCATCGGCGGCGATCCGATCAATGGCCTGAACTTCATCGATTGCTTGAAGCTCTTCCAGGGCGACGCGCAGACGCACGGCATCATCATGGTCGGCGAGATCGGCGGCAGCGCCGAGGAGGACGCGGCCGAGTTCATCGCCGAGCACGTGACCAAGCCGGTGGTGTCGTTCATTGCCGGCGCCAGCGCGCCGCCGGGCAAGCGCATGGGCCATGCCGGCGCGATCATCTCCGGCGGCAAGGGCACCGCCGCAGCCAAGTTCGCGGCGCTGGAGAAGGCTGGTGTCACGACCGTGAAGTCTCCAGCCGATTTGGGCAAGGCGATTGCTCGGCGTTTGAAGGAATAATCGTAAGCGAATGTACGATAATCGAGGCCGCGATCATTCGCGGCCTTTGTTTTTGAGGATAACCGATGGCGACCATTCGCTTCGCCCTCGCCCAATTCGATTTTCCCGTCGGTGCGGTCACGCGCAACGGCGCGCGCGTGCGCGAGCTGATGCGGCAGGCGCGCGATGCCGGCGCGCAACTGGTCGCGTTTCCGGAACTCACGCTTGCCGGCTATCCGCCCGAAGATCTGCTGCTGCGGCCGAGTTTTCTCGCCGCGTGCGAACGTGAACTGGCCGATGTCGCGCTGGCGGCCGACGGTATCGCCGCCTACGTCGGTCATCCGCACGCCGTGGGCGAAGTATACAATGCGGCATCACTGCTGGCCGACGCCGCCGTCGCGTTCACGGTGCACAAGCAGGCGCTGCCGAACTACACGGTATTCGACGAGAAGCGCTATTTCCGGCCCGGCCACGATTCGACGGTGACGGAATTTTCCGATCTGCGCGTGGGCTGGCTGGTGTGCGAGGACATCTGGGAGCCGGAACCTGCCGCGCGCGCCACTGAGCAAGGTGCGGAGTTGCTGATCGTCATCAATGCGTCGCCGTTCGATGTCGGCAAGGCCATGGCGCGCGAAGAACTGCTGACGCGGCGCGCACGCGAGAACCGCGTCGCCATCGCCTATCTGAATCTGGTCGGGGGGCAGGACGACCTGGTCTTTGACGGCGGTTCGTTGCTGGTTGAGCCGGACGGCCGCATTGCCGCGCGCGCGCCGGCGTTCGTCGACGCCCTGCTGGTCGCCGAGTATGACGGCGTCACGCGCCGATTCCATGCGCCGGATTGGCCACGGGAAGCAGATGTCTCGCGCGAGGCGCGCGTGCATGCTGCGCTGGTGCGCGGCATCCGCGATTACGTCGAGAAGAATCATTTTCCGGGCGTGATCCTGGGCTTGTCCGGCGGCATCGATTCGGCGTTGACACTCGCGCTGGCGGTGGATGCACTCGGCGCCGGTCGCGTGACCGGCGTGCGTCTGCCGTCGCGTTACACCTCGGATTTGAGCAACGCTCTGGCCGCGCGGCAAGCCACATCGATGGGCATTGAACTGCTTACGATTCCGATTGCGGCTCCCCTTGCCGGATTCCTCGACTCGCTCGCGCCCGCGTTCGCCGGCCGTGCGGCGGACGTGACGGAGGAAAACCTGCAATCGCGTTGTCGCGGCGCGATCCTGATGGCACTGTCGAACAAGACCGGCCGCATGCTGCTCACCACCGGCAACAAGAGCGAGTACGCGACCGGGTATGCGACGATCTACGGCGACATGTGCGGTGGCTTCGCGCCGCTCAAGGATTGCTACAAGGACCTCGTCTACGCGCTGGCGGGCTGGCGCAATCGGCATGGCGAGGTCATTCCACGGGCCGTGATTGAGCGTGCCCCGTCGGCGGAACTGCGCGAGAACCAGACCGATCAGGATTCATTGCCGGCGTACGCGACGCTCGACGCAATCCTCGAGCGCTTTATCGAGGGGGAGCAGTCGCAGGCTGAAATCGTTGCCGCCGGTTTCGACGAGGCCACCGTGCGCCGTGTCGCGAAGCTGGTGCTGGCCAGCGAATACAAACGCCGCCAGTCCGCGCCGGGCCCGAAAATCTCCACACGAGCATTCGGCCGCGATCGGCGCTATCCGATCAGTTCGGGGTGGCGCTGAGGCGCCGGGCAAAATCAGCCCACGCCACGCAAGGGTCGAACTATCGTCTCGTTGAGGAAGGCGTCGATTTCTTCTTGTGCTGCACCTTTCTTACCTAAGCCGTCCTGCAAAGCCTGTATGAGTTTGGCTTTCTTGTAGAGATTGGGTTTATGCTCGTTGCAATACGCGTCGATACGTTGCGACAATTTCGCCAGCTTCTGGCGCACCTTCTCCGGACGCTCCTCGCGCAAGGCTGCTGAACGGCGCAAGCGGTCGTACTCCGCTACAATCGATTTGGCGAAAGCACGCTCTAACTCCGCATCAAAGAATTTGAAGATCATGCGGCTGTCTGAATATCAATTGCGGTGTTTGTCGCGTTCATGAAATCCTTGTTGCGTTGGTTTGCCCGATCCTCCGTCCCGCCGCCGCATATGCCAGCGGCCACGGACTTGGAAGTCCTCATCGCCCAGGGCAATGGCAGTGAGGATCGTGGTGAATACGCAACCGCACGAGAACTATATCAACGTGCCGTCGCGATGTCGCCGGATTCAGCCCGTGCGCACATGAACCTGGGCAATGCCCTAGCTGGGCTCGGCAGTGTGCAAGCGGCCCAGGAGTGCTATCACCACGCCATCGAATTGCAGCCGGATCTGCTCCCGGCGCATTTGAACCTGGGTGCTTTGCTGCTGGCTTTGGGCGACCTGCCAGCCGCCGAGTCAACCTATCGCAAGGCGCTGGAAATCGCGCCCGAATCGGCATCGGCATGGACGGGTCTGGGCTGCGCACTTGATACGCGTTCGGACGAGGCCGAGGTGGCGTTTCGCAAGTCATTGGCATTTGCGCCTGGACACAATGGGACCGTTGCGCGGCTGGCGCAATGGTTGCGCGAGCATGGCCGCGCTCGTGCTGCCCTAGAGGAATTGCGCTTGGCCGTTGGCGCGAATCCGGACGATGCGCTGTTGCTGCGCACGCTCGGTGAAATCCATGCAGGGATTGGCGAATATGCCGATGCTTGTGCTTCTTATAGGCGGATACTGCAAACCTCACTGCATGACTGGGACGCTTGGAGCAATCTTCTCTGGACGCTGAATTTCATGCCGGAAGCGAACGCGGTACAAATCCTGGCCGAGCACCGCAAATATGCGACCCTAGTCGAGAGGGGGCTGGAAACGGCAAGTGTTGTGAACAGGCCCGAACGTAAACGCCTGAAGATCGGCTATATGTCGGCGGATTTCCGCAGTCACTCGGTTTCGTGTTTCATCGAGCCGCTGTTGCGTCACCACGATCGCGGACGTTTCGAAGTGCATTGCTTCTACAACTATGCATCCAGCGACGCAGTTACCCAGCGCCTATACGAACTCGCCGAACACTGGCACGTTATCGCCGGGATGACCGACGCCGACGTGGCAAAGCGCATCCGGGACAATGGCATTGATATTCTGGTCGATTTGGCCGGACACACTGCGCATAACCGCCTTGGTACCTTTGCTCGCAAACCCGCTCCGCTGCAGTTCACATGGTTGGGTTATTTGTGCACGACCGGCTTGCGTGCGGTGGATTATCGACTGTGCGATGCGCACACAGATCCGCCAGGGCAAGCGGAACTCTGGCAAGTCGAAACGCCGCTGCGTTTGCCGGACAGCCAATGGTGTTATCGACCGCAGGTCGGATTGCCGCCGCCTTCGCCATTACCGAGGCTGGCTAACGGTTATTGGACGTTTGGATCGTTCAATCAGGAATCCAAATTGAACGAAACGGCGCTGCGTAGCTGGGCGAAGGTTCTGCTCGCCGTGCCAGGAAGCCGGCTGCGCGTAATCGGTGTGACTTGCGACTTGGTGGAAGAGCGGATTCGCTGCGTTCTGAACGAACAGGGTATAGATTCTGAACGCATCGACATCGTCGGTCGCCTTCCGATCGAAAAGTATCTGGCGGAGTTCGGCGAAGTCGACATCGCTCTCGACACTTTCCCTTACAACGGCGCGACGACGACCTGTGATGCCATGCTCATGGGCGTGCCCGTGGCCACGGTTGCTGGTGACCGCGCTATCGCCCGCAGCGGCGTAAGTTTGTTGATGACGGTAGGGCTGGCTAACTGGATCGCGCCAACGCCTGAGGCGCTGGTCAATACGGTGTGCACACAGCTGCGAGATACGCAGCGTCTGGTGGATCTACGCCAGAATTTGCCGAAGCGGATGAGAGCATCCGCGTTAATGGACGGCGCCGCATTCGCGAAGAATGTGGAGAAGGCCTTCGAAAATGCGTGGCACCGAACCTGATGCCTGGTCGACGTCAACCTCGGAAGGGAATCATCCGCCACCACCAGTGCGGGTGCTTCGGCCAGTCGCCGGCGAAGTACGGGTGGTTGGGGTAGTTGAGTTTGAGCACGCGCTCGGCATCGGCGGCAAGCTTGTCCTGGCCGAGCTTCTTGTAGGCGACTACCTGGATCGCCAGTGCATCGCCCACCGCCGGCGTACGCTGGAATTTTCCGATGATGTCCTCGGCGCGGTCGGCAGCGGCGACATAGGCGCCTTCGCGCAGGTAGAACTCGGCAATGTTGAGCTGACCGCGGGCGAGATTGTCCCGCAGGTAGATCATGCGCTGGCGCGCGTCGTCGGCGTAACGGCTGTTCGGAAAGCGCGCGAGCAGGTCATTGAAATCCTCGAACGACTGCAGGGTGTGGCCTTGGTCACGCTTGGTCATGTCCTGGTTGGCGTAGCGGTCAAGGAAACCACGGTCGCGGTCGAAGTTGATCACGCCGCGCAGGTAGTAGGCGTAGTCGACGTGCTTCTGTGCCGGGTAGGTCTTGATGAAGCGGTTAATCGTGGAGTACGCGTCTTCGCGCTTGTCGTCCTTATACTGGGCGTAAGCCAGATCGAGGGTGGCTTGCTCGGTGTAGGGACCGAACGGAAAACGCGCGATCAAGCGCTGGTCGTACTTGATCGCCTTGGTCAGATTGCCTTCCTCGAGCGCGGCCTTGGCCGTTCTGTACATCTGATCGACCGGCAGGTACTCGGTCTCGTCGCCCTTCTTGGCACCATGATGGCAGCCGGCGAGCAGAACGGCGAGCAGGATCAGGCCAAGCTTGGGCAGAGTCACGGATCGCATGGGCAGGTACGCTTTCGCAAGGACAAACCGCGATAATACCGTATTCACGTTAGAAGATTGAAAAACCCGATATGACATTCAGCAAGGGTCAAGAGCCCGAATCGCGCCGCGCGCGCCTGCCCCCGAAAGTCGCCGGACGACGCTTGGATCAAGCCCTGGCCGAGTTGTTCCCGGAATTTTCGCGCTCGCGCCTGACGGCCTGGATCAAGTCCGGCGACGTGCTGGTGAACGGTGCCGCCGCCCGGCCGCGCCAGTTCGTGCATGGCGGCGAAGAAGTGACGTTGCTCGCCCGGAACAGCGGAGAAGTGGCGCTTGCGCCAGAAGCCATCGCGCTCGACATCCGCTTCGAGGATGCGGATGTCATTGTCGTGAACAAGCCGGCAGGGTTGACCGTGCATCCTGGTGCCGGCCGGCCGGCGGGAACCTTGCAGAATGCGCTGCTGCATCACGATCCCGAATTGGCAAAGATTCCGCGCGCCGGCATCGTGCATCGGCTCGACAAGGACACCTCCGGGGTTATGGTGGTCGCGCGATCCCTGCGCGCGCATACCGCTCTGGCCGAGCAATTGCAGGCGCGCAAAATGCGTCGCCAGTATCTGGCGGTCGTGTACGGATCGATGATCGCCGGCGGCAGCGTGGATGCGCCGATCGGGCGGCATCCGCGCGATCGGCTGAGACAGGCCGTCGTCGAGGAACCCGCGGGAAAACCAGCGGTCACACACTACCGGGTGCGCGAACGTTTCCGTGCACATACGCTGATCGAATGCCATCTGGAAACAGGGCGCACTCACCAAATTCGCGTGCACATGGCGCATGTGAAACACGCACTGGTCGGCGACCAGTCCTATGGCGGCGGCTTGAAGCTGCCCAAGGGCGCGACGACCGAACTCGCTGACGCGATGCGCGGATTCAGGCGCCAGGCGCTGCATGCCGAAGCACTGGAATTCGCCCATCCTGCTGATTGCCGTGCAATCCGCATCAGTGCTGAAATGCCACAAGACATGCGCGCATTGATTCTCGCTTTGCGCACAGACATGGCCGCGACGGCGTTGGGCGCTTATCGAACATGACGAAAGCGTGACGCCACCTATCCCTTATGTTCACTCATCGACCATTGTTCGAATCGATGCGTATTTACTTTGTATTCTTGCGCTATTGTTCCGGCTCGATCGTGACTCTAGTGGTTGACAATCTAGTTTTCTTGGCTGTTTTTCAACGCACCGGCAGTATCGGCTGGGGCATAGTTTGGGGTAGATCCGTAGCACTATTTATTAGTTTTTTCATTAATCGCCGTGCCGTCTTTAAATTTCGCGGTTCCGCCGCACATGCGATTGAACGCTTCGTAGCTTTAGTAGCGGTTTTGGGGACAATCTCCTATTTTGCGACATCTTTTCTCTCAAGCATTTCGCATATGAATCCAGCTGTGGCAAAACTTGTCGTCGAAAGTGCCTTATTCTTTGTAGGTTTCGCCATGAACAAGTTGTTTGTATTTCCATCGTCGGCAGCCGGATCGAAATCTACAGTCGATGCTGATTGATACCGCCCGTTTGCGATTTGCTTTGATTCAGTAGTGTCCGGTTAAAACTCGAATAAAGTCAGTTGGTTGTTGATGACAGAGGATTGGTCGATTTCATGATCAGGCTGCAAGGCGCATGAGAGCTTGGTTTTCTCGAAGACAGAGACCGACAAAATCTGTAGGCAGGTATAGAGCGAGGCGTCGAGTTGAAGCTCCTTTTTGACAATGGCGATCAGCACGTAGGTGGCGACGGCACACCAGATCTGTGTCTTCATGGCATTCGCGCTGTTGCCCAGGAATCGCTTGATGCGCAGATGCTGTTTGATCCATTTGAAGAACAGTTCCACCTGCCAGCGGCTCTTGTAGAGCGCGGCGATTGTCAGTGCTGGCAGCGTCGTGTTGTTGGTGAGGAAGACCAACGTCTTGCCCGAGTCGGGATCCTTGAAGCGAATGCGCCGCAGATGATCGGGGTAGTGCCTTGCCGAGTAGAAGCCATTGAGCATGATGCGCTGATCGCAGATCACGCCACCGTTGCGATCGGTGGGGTTCGAGTACACGCGCCGAGCATCCAGGCCCGCCTTGGCGCGGGTAACGAAGAATGCTCCTGCCTGATGCAGGGCGTACAGGCGCTCGAAGTCCAAGTAGCCCCGATCCATCACGTAGAAGGCACCTGCCTCCACGAGCAGGATGTCCAGCACGTTCACCTCGTGCAGCTTGCCGTCGCTGATGTGGATGAACGCAGGGATCGCGCCGCGCAAATCCAGCAGCGTGTGCAACTTGATGGCGGCCTTGGTCGACCGAAACGGCGCCCAGTCGAACAGGCTCAGGCACAGATCGATGGTTGTGGCATCGAGCGCATAGACGGAATTTTCCAATTCGACCGCGAGCGCTTCGCTGGCGTAGAGCTTTCGCGCGCGACGAATCAACACGGCGGCCAAGTCCGCCCAGATACGCCAGTCGCGCCGCTCGTTGGCGTCGGCCAACGTAGAGCGCTTGATGGGTGCACGAAACCCCATCGCATACAGCTTGAGGGCGTTGGCGGACAAGCTGGCTTCGATGTCGCGCAGGCTCTCGCGCCGGGTCAGTTGCGCAAAGGCCATCGCGCGAAACTGTTCTGCACACGTCAGCGTGCGCACACCCGCATTGCCAGCATAGCGCTGCACGATCCGTACAAAGCTCGTCCATGGCACGAAGTCCATGAGCTGAGCAAACAACGTCTTGCCCGTATTCACACGCATTCCTCGGGACTGTCAATCCCGAGAACCTACGCAATATTTGATCGCTACGTTTCAAATCGACACCAAAATTTATCGTGCTCCAGATCGCACCAATACTCACTTTCAACCCGCCAAATGGCGATTTAACCGGACAGTAGTGGCTTTGATTAAACAAATAACAAGGTTGTCGAGATGACTCAAACTTCTAGCTCTAATTATCGCCAGGCAAGTTGTGCTCTTGCTTTCTTGCTGATTCTTGTGCTTGGCGCGGCACTGCGAATCACTGCAGCAAGAACCACAGTTGTTGATACTCCTATCCGAGCCGACGCCAAGGGGTATGTGGCGTATGCGTATAACTGGAATAATTACGGAGTCTTTTCGAGGCAAACGACCTGGATCCCGAGCGAGGCACCAACGCGGGTCGTTCCCGATGCGCTTCAGCAGCCTGGATATCCTGCGTTCCTGCGTTTATTCCTCCGCGGATTGCCGGATGATTCGTTCGTCCACTCGGTGATGTTCGGACAGGCCTGCCTTGGTATTGCAACGGTGGTTTTGTCCTTTGTGCTGGCTCGGATGGTCCTGGGGTCGATGGCTGCGCTGCTGGTTATGCTTCTTGTCGCCCTGTCCCCGCACTTGATAGTAATGGAAAACTATCTGCTATGTGAGACCCTCTACACATTCTTGCTTGTAATTTTTATGGTGGCGGGAACAGCTACGATTAGACAGAACGAGAACAGCAAAAAACTTATGTTGTCGGGCGTCACGGGCTTGATATTGGGATTGGCGTGTCTTGTGCGGCCGCCGCTGATGCAGTTTGCTCCGCTCGTTTTCATACTAACCCTGGTGATCTCGAATTTGCGAATCTATCGAACGCAAGCGTTGTGCGGTCTGCTTGGCTTTGTTTTAATACTGGCGCCTTGGATTATCCGGAACTTGATCGAGTTTGGGCAAATCGGCGACCCTTCGTTATTGGTCAACACGTTGATTCACGGGTCGTATCCAAACATGCAGTACAACGGGGATCCGAACACACTTGGATATGCCTATCGGTTCGATCCGCATATTGCCGAAATTTCGAAGAATGTCAGTGTGGCGCTTGCTGCGATAGGGCGAAAATTCCTGCAAGATCCGATTGCCTATGCCAATTGGTATCTCATAGGCAAGATAGCCTACTTCTTTAAATGGCAGATAGTTGGTGGATACACTGACGTATTCACGTACCCAGTCTTGCACTCCCCTTATTTCGGTAATGTTGCCTTCCTTGTCACTCATGCTTTGATGTTAGGATTACATTGGCCGTTAGTGATAGCAAGCTTATTCGGCGCTATAACGGCTTGGACCCGGCAAGCCAACATGGTGGTCTCGGGCTGGCGGCTCAAGACGATACGCTGGTTTTCAATGATTTTGGGTATCGTATTACTTGGCAACATGATTGGTGCACCGTATTCTCGATATAGCATCCCATTTCGACCGTTGCTATACATACTAGCTACATTTGCTTTGCTATTGGTCGTAAATTGGGTGCAGATCCTGCGTAGGGAAGGTCTGCGTGCATAGCCCTGGCGCACCTGTCTTGCCGGACTGGCCAGCCCCCCCCCAGGTACGCGCGTTAACCACGACGCGCAAGCTGCGCGGTAAATCGCTGCCGCCGTTCGATGCTTTCAATCTCGGCCTGCGCAGCGGCGAGGACGAATCCACCGTGCGCGCCAATCGCGTCCTGCTCGAGCGCGCCTTCGCATTGCCATCGTCGCCGCGCTGGCTGCATCAGGTGCATGGCGACCGCGTTCTGCGCCTGACGTCCGAAGTGCTCGATGGCGAACCGCAAGCCGATGCGGCGTTCACGTCCGCGCCCGGCGTGGTGCTGGCCATCCTAACCGCCGACTGCCTGCCGGTCCTTGTGTGCGCGGACGACGGATCGGAGATCGCGGCCATTCATGCCGGCTGGCGCGGTCTGGCCACGGGTGTGATCGATGCTTGCGTGCGTCGCATGGCCACGCCACCGGCGCGGCTGCTGGCGTGGCTGGGGCCGGGCATCGGCGCGGCATCGTATGAGGTCGGTGTCGAGGTGCGCGAGGCCTTGCTGCGTCGCGATGCCGCTGCCGAAGCCGCCTTCTCGCCGACGCGCCTCGGCCATTGGCGGTGCGACTTGTACGCAATGGCGCACCGACGTCTGTCAGCGCTCGGCCTCGAGCGCATCTTCGGCGGTAGCTGTGACACCTTCGCCGATCCGCGTTTTTATTCCTATCGCCGCGATGGTGCGCGAAGCGGGCGCATGGCGAGTTTGATCTGGATTGCAGCGTCGCCCGAATCGGCTTGAAAAGCGCGGCCCGCAGCCGCATAAATCGCTTATGTTGCGGCCTTCTGCGCCGCCTCCACTTTGGGGTGACTTATGCGAATGGACAAGCTCACTTCGCGTTTCCAGCAGACGCTGGCCGACGCGCAAAGTCTCGCGGTCGGGCGCGACAACAACATGCTCGAACCCGCGCACCTGATGGCCGCCTTGCTCGACCAGCAGGGTGGCTCGACCGTGCCGCTGCTGGCGCAGGCGGGTGTCAATGTGCCGGCCTTGCGTACGCGCGTGGGTCAGGCGCTGGACAAGTTGCCGAAAGTCGCCGGGCAGGAAGGCAACATCAACGTCTCCAACGATCTGACCCGGCTGCTGAATGTCACCGACAAGCTCGCGCAGCAGCGTGGCGACGCCTTCATCGCCAGCGAGTTGTTCGTGCTCGCCGCGCTCGATGACAAGGGCGAGGTCGGACGCGCATTGAAAGAATCGGGTGCGAGCAAGGCGAATCTGGAGCGCGCCATCGAAGGGATGCGCGGCGGCGAGAACGTGCAAAGCGAAAACGCCGAGGACCAGCGCCAGGCGCTGGAGAAATACACCATCGACCTTACCGCGCGCGCGGAGAAGTCCAAACTCGATCCCGTCATCGGCCGCGACGAGGAAATCCGCCGCGTGATTCAGGTGCTGCAGCGGCGCACCAAGAACAATCCGGTGCTGATCGGCGAGCCGGGCGTCGGCAAGACCGCGATCGTGGAGGGTCTGGCCCAGCGCATCGTCAACGGCGAAGTGCCCGAAGGGCTCAAGAACCGCCGTCTGCTCGCCCTCGACATGGGCGCGCTGATTGCCGGCGCCAAGTTCCGCGGCGAGTTCGAGGAGCGCCTCAAGGCCGTGCTCAAGGATCTCGCCAAGGAAGAAGGCAACATCATCCTGTTCATCGACGAGCTGCACACCATGGTCGGCGCCGGCAAGGCCGAGGGCGCGATGGACGCGGGCAACATGCTCAAGCCCGCGCTCGCGCGCGGCGAGCTGCATTGCATCGGCGCGACCACGCTCGATGAATACCGCAAGTACATCGAGAAAGACGCGGCGCTCGAGCGCCGCTTCCAGAAAGTCTTCGTCGGCGAGCCGAGCGTGGAGGACACCATCGCGATCCTGCGCGGCCTCAAGGAACGCTACGCCGTGCATCATGGCGTCGAGATCACCGACCCGGCCATCGTCGCTGCGGCCACGCTGTCGCACCGCTACATCGCCGACCGCCAATTGCCGGACAAGGCCATCGACCTGATGGACGAGGCCGCGTCGCGCATCCGCATGGAAATCGACTCCAAGCCGGAGGAACTGGATCGTCTTGAGCGGCGCCTGATCCAATTGAAGATCCAGCGCGAGGCGCTGAAGAAGGAGAAGGACAAAGAGTCCAAACAGCGACTCGCTGACCTGGAGGCCGACATCGCCAAACTCGACCGGGAGTTTTCCGATCTGAACGAAGTCTGGAAGGCGGAAAAAGCGGCCGTGCAGGGCACAACCAGGATCAAGGAACAGATCGAGGCTTTGCGCGGCGAAATCGAGTCGGCGCAACGGCATGGCGATCTGGCTCGCGTCGCCGAAATCCAGTACGGGAAAATTCCGCATCTGGAAAAACAGCTTGCCGTAGCGCAGGAAACCGAAGCAAAAGGCTTCACGCTGCTGCAACAGCGCGTGACCGCCGAGGAGATCGCGCAGGTCGTCAGCCGCTGGACCGGCATTCCGGTATCGAAGATGCTCGAGGGCGAGCGCGACAAGCTGCTGCGCATGGAAGACGAATTGCACCAGCGCGTGGTCGGGCAAGATGAAGCCGTGCACGCTGTCGCCGATGCGATTCGGCGTTCGCGCGCGGGCCTGTCCGATCCGAGTCGGCCGAACGGTTCGTTCCTGTTCCTCGGCCCCACCGGCGTCGGCAAGACCGAGCTGTGCAAGGCGCTGGCCGAGTTCCTGTTCGATTCGACCGAAGCGCTGGTGCGCATCGACATGAGCGAGTTCATGGAGAAGCATTCGGTCGCGCGCCTGATCGGTGCGCCGCCGGGTTACGTCGGCTACGAGGAAGGCGGTTACCTTACCGAAGCCGTGCGCCGGCGGCCGTACAGCGTGATCCTGCTCGACGAAGTCGAAAAGGCGCACCATGACGTGTTCAACGTGCTCCTGCAGGTGCTCGACGACGGGCGGCTCACCGACGGTCAGGGCCGCACCGTGGATTTCCGCAACACCGTGATCGTGATGACCTCGAATCTCGGCTCGTCGCAGATACATGAATATGCGGGCGACTCGGACGAGGACTACACCAAGATGAAGGCGGCTGTGATGGGCGTCGTGCAGGCGCACTTCCGGCCCGAGTTCATCAATCGCCTCGACGAGATCGTCGTGTTCCGCGCGCTGGACAAGGCGCAGATCCGCCAGATCGCGCGCATTCAGTGCACCTACCTCGGCAAGCGCCTGGCCGAGCGTCAGTTGAATCTGGCCATCAGCGACAAGGCGCTCGACCTGCTCGGCAACATCGGCTTCGATCCGGTCTATGGCGCGCGCCCGCTCAAGCGCGCGATCCAGCAGCAGCTCGAAAATCCGCTGGCGAAGGCAATCCTCGAAGGCCAATTCCAGCCGGGCGACACGGTGGCGGTGGATGCGGCGGGCGGGCGGCTGGTGTTCCGCAAGGCTTGAAACAAAAAGCCCGGCCTTGCGCCGGGCTTTTTCGTTGCTGGTTGACGACGCTCAGAAATCGCGCGTGACGCGAACCCCGATCGTGCGCGGCTGCACCGGCACGATGTAGGTTTGCGCGCCGCAGACGTCGGTGGCGCATTCGGCATAACGCGCGAGCTGGCCGCGGCTGTCGAAGGCGTTCTTCAGGTAGAAATCGAACGACCACAGATCCTTCTTGAAGCCCGCGGAAAGATCCACTGTGCCGTAGCCGGGCATGTCGCCGATGATGGCGTTTTCGTGCACGCGCAGGTCGGTGCCGCGGCGGCCCTCGAAAAACCCCGCGGCCTGCAGGTAGCTGTCCATGCCGTGGAAGTCGAAGCTGTAGCGCGCCGTGATGTTGCCCTTTTCGCGCGCGGTCAGCGGCAGACGCGTGCCCGCAGGCGCCTGCGGACTGGCGCAGCTGGTGATCGGATTGCCGTTGGCGTCGGTGGTACCGCAATAGTCCTGCGTCAGCACCGCGTCGTAGAGTGCGATTCCGGCGGAGACCGTGAGGTTGTAGGTGACCGCCCAGCCCAGGTTCGTTTCCAGGCCGCGGATGCGCGCCTGGTTCGCGTTCCTTATTTCGGTCAGGCCGTTCTGGCCGAGCAGCGAGAACTGGAAGTTCTTCCAGTTTTCCTGGAATACCGCGCCGTTCCAGAGCAGGTGATGATCCAGCCATTCGGTCTTCCAGCCGAATTCGTAGTTGTCGAGTTTGTCGGACTGGTACGGCGGCAGCGATCCGCGCCGGTTGATGCCGCCGGGACGGAAGCCCTGCGACCAGGTCGCATAGATCATCTTGTCCGCGTCGAGCTTGTAGGTAAGGTTGACCTTGCCGAGCGTGCCGTCTTCGGTGGTGTCCTTGTTCAGATCCGAACACGGTGCGCCTTCGAACGGCACGAACGGAGTGAAGCAGGTTGCCTCGCCCTGCGAGCCGCTGTAGCCAGCCGCGAATCCGTAGAAGCCCTTGAGTCCGTTGTCGGTGTGGTAGCGGCGCGCGCCGACGGTGGCGGTCAGCTTGTCGGTGAGGTCGTAATTGACTTCGCCGAACACGGCCGAATCGTTGTCCTTGCGCAGTTGCTGGGTCAGCCACAGCGTATTCGGCCAGCCGCTGACGGACAGATCCGAACCCAGTCCGTCGATGATGTACTGCTGGTTGATATCGTGCGACTGACGCTCGTCGAATACGCCGGCGACGAAGCGCAGGCGGTCCTGCTGCGGCGAGGCTATGCGCAATTCGTTGCTGGTCTTGCGGTACTTGTCGATGCCCAGGATGTGCTGCGCCGGATTGATCAGATTGCCGTTGTTGTCGTGGATATAGGCGCCGTAGCCGGACAGCGTGTCGTACCAGAACGAATAGTCGCTGTAATCCTGCGCGTAATGATCGTCGCGGTTCAGGTGCGCAACCGCGTAGGTCAGGTCGAAATTGCCGATCTTGCCTTTGACCGTCAGTGCCGCCTGCACCCAGCGGTCGTCGAAGTTTTCCGGATAGAAGTGGGTAACCTGCAGATCGCCGACGTTCGGATCGAAGGCGCTGATGCCATTGGCGTGCTGGGTCTGCCCGACGATGCTCGGCAGGATCGACCAGTCCTCGTTCAGATCCACCTTGAGCGCCGCGCGCGCGCCGCGCGTGTCGGCGTCGTTGTAGTTGTTCTTGACACGGTTGGCATTGTTGACCGTTATGGGGGGTATCTGCGTACCCGCGAGTGGCGCTCCGACTCCGGCAGGATAGGTGCCGGTGTACGTGCGCGTGCCATAGACGTTGTCGATGTAGCCGGCATCGGTCTTGCTCCAGCCGACCAGGCGCAGCGCGGAGTTCGAAGAGATCGGCAGGTTGACATAGGCCTGCGTGACATAACCCACCCCGCCGTTGTCGACGGAATTGAGCTCGGCGCTGGCGCTGGCGGAAAACGCGGACGGATCAGGTTTGTTGGTGATGATGCGGATGGTGCCGGACTCGGAACTGGCGCCGTAGAGCGTGCCCTGCGGCCCGGCCAGTGCCTCGACGCGCTCGATGTCGTAAATGTTCATGTCCAGCGCGCCCTGGATCGTGGTGATCGGTTCTTCGTCCAGGTAAATGCCGACGCTCGGCAGCGGACCGGAATGGTTGCCGTTGCTGCCGCTGGCCACGCCGCGCATATAGACCTGCGAGAAACCCAGGTACAGGCTCTGGATCGCCACGCTCGGCAGCAGTTTGACGTAGTCGTGCATGTCCGCCACGTTCATCTGCTGCAGCGTGTCGGTGCTGAGCACGTCCATGCTGATCGGCACGTCTTGCGCGTTCTCGGTGCGCTTTTGCGCCGTGACCGTGATCGTCTGCAGCTCGTGCGAGCTGTTCTTGTTCTTGGCGCTGTCGGCGGACGCCGGCGCGGTTGTCTGATTTTGGTCGGCGTCCGCGGCAAACGCGGGCGCAAAGCAGGCCAGGTGGATGGCGGCGGCGAGCGGCAGGCGCGCAATCAGCGCATGGCGGCGGCCGGATCGGGTGCTGCGGATTTTCTTCATGACGTTTGGACCCCTTGGTTGCGATGGTTATGAATTGCCATCCGTGGACGTGACGATCATCGTTGGAAATCCTGTGCGAATGGATAGGCGGCGAGGGCCGGTCCGAGCGCGGCCTTGAGCGGAGCCAGCCAGGGCTCGAAGTGCCGCCACTGGTCCACACCGTCGCGGTAAATCGGCTGCCGCACCTGTTCCGAGCTGGCGGTGCGCACGGGCCGCTCGTTTTCGAAGAAGCGCAGGCAGCCGTCATCGAACGGCAGTCCGCAACAGGCGAGCAGGCGGCGCACTTCGGTTTCGGTATCGGCGACCATCGCCTCGTAATGCACGCGGTGCACGCGGCCGGGCAGCACGGCGTCGAAATGCGCCATCAATTCGGCATAGTCGCGCCAGTAGCGACCAAGGTCTTCGAGGCCGTAGCTGAAATTCTGGCCGCGCGCAAAATGCTGCTTGAAGCCGGAAAAGCAGCACGCCAGGGGATGCCGGCGCGCGTCGACGATCTTCGCGTTCGGCAGGATCAGGTGAATCAATCCCACGTGCGCGAAGTTGTTCGGCATTTTGTCGATAAAGAACGGGCGTCCGAGCTTGCGATGAATGCGCGTGCCGGCGAGATAAGCTTCGCCCAGTTCGCGCAGCTCCTCGCGCGAGCAACGCGCCAGTGCCTCGTGGTAGGCGCCGGGTGCCCGGCTGCCGGCGCGTTCGCGCAGTGCGCGGGTGAGCGAAACGAGCTCGGGCAATTCCATCGTGCCTTCCACCTGCGGGTGGCTGGCGAGAATCTGCTCTATGAGCGTCGATCCGGCGCGTGGCAGGCCGACGATGAAAATCGGGTCCGTCGCGGGGCAGCCGGCGCCGGCGCGCATGCGAAAGAAGTCGGCGCTATACATTTCCCGCGCGCGCCGCAGCCGCGCGCTGGTATCGTCGGCGCTGTAGGGCACAAGTCTCCGGCGCAGCGCGTTGGCGTTCGCGTAGTGACCGAAGGAGGCGGCGTATTCGGCGCGATCTTCCAGTGCCTTGGCCAGGGCGAATTCGAAATGCAGGCGGTGTTCGTCGGCCAGATCCGCGCGTGCCAGCGCGTGGCGCATGGCTTCGACCTGAGCGGTGTCGAAGCGGAAGGTCTTCAGGTTCGCCAGGCTCCAGTAGGCTTCGCCGAAATCCGGATCAAGGTCGATGCAGCGGCGGTAGGCGGCGATCGCGCGTTCGGTGTGACCGGCGGTTTTCAGCGCGTGTCCGCAGCTCAGCCAGACCGGCGCCTGCTGCGGATGCTCGTCGAGCAGTTGCGTGTAGATCGCGATAGCCGGTTCGTAATCGCCGGTGCGGCACAGCACGGCGGCCTTGAGGTTGCGCGCGGCCGGATCTTCCGGCACGGCGCGCAGCAGCCGGTCCAGTTCCGCCAGCGCCGCGGCGGGCTCGTTCAGCCGATGCAGCACCAGGGCATAATGCTGGCGCGCCTTGCCGAAATCCGGCGCCAACTCCAGGCAGCGTTCGAGCAGGTTGCGCGCGTCTTCGCAGCGATCCAGGCGCACGGCGAGCTCGGCCAGCATGCGGATCGCCGCGACGTCGGTCGGCGCCTGCCGCAGGTGCGATTTCAGCAGTCGCTCGGCGACGGGAATATCGTTGCCATGCAAGGCCGTGGCGGTGCGCATCAGGACAGGATCGAACGGCGCATGGCGCACGTGTTCGAGATAGGCCGCCGCGGCGCCGGAGCGGTCACCGGCGGCGTCGAGCGCATCGGCCAACCGCCGCCAGATTTGCGCCTGCCTTGGATCGGCGGCGGCGATGCGGCGCAGCCGATCCGGGCCATCGCCGATTGCTTCCGGTTCGCGAACCGCAACGCCCATGCAGCGCCCCTTGCGTGTCGGCCAAGCATAGGGACTCACCCAACATGCCGCAATGGCCTTGCATTCCTTGGCCAAATCCCCAGATTCCGCAGGTCGGATCGCCCGGTACTCCCATGCCCATTTACGAATTTGAGTGCGCCGCCTGCGGTAACGTCTTCGACCGCCTGCAGAAGATTTCAGATCCGGATCCCACGGTCTGCCCGGACTGCGGCAAGAAAAAAATCCATCGCCGCGTGACCGCGCCGGCGTTCCGCCTGGCTGGCAGCGGCTGGTACGAGACCGACTTCAAGAAAGATGGCGACCGCAAGCGCAATCTCGCCGGCAAGGACGAGGCGCCGAAGACCGAAGCGACCAAGGGCGAAGCCGCGAAATCCGCGACGCCTGAGAAGGAATCCAAACCGAAAGTCGATACCCAGGCCGCCGCAGGCAAGAAATCCGAATCCTGATTGCAATGCGGCACACATTCGGACGGGCGCACGCTAAACTCGCGACGCTGGGTTGATCACGGTCAAGGAGGGTTGTCATGTCGATACGATCGTTTTTACTTCCGGTTCTCGCAGCCGTCAGTGTTTTCATCTCTGTGGCCGCGCAGGCCCAGGATCCGCGCTATGTCGGCGGGCCGGGCCACGGTGGCACGCCGGGCAGCTACGGGAATAGCGTGGAATGCCGCAGCAGCAACTACGCCTTGCGGCGTTGTGGAGTGCCGTGGCGCGATGCGCGCCTGGTGCGTCAGATTTCCAACACCGAATGCGTGCGCGGACAAAACTGGGGTGTGGATCGGGGCGGATTGTGGGTCGACCGCGGCTGTGCCGGCCAGTTCGTGGATGCCAGCGGCGGCTATGGCGGCGGCTGGTATCCTCCACAGGGTTGGGATCATCACTTCCAGATCCGTTGCCACAGCAGCGGCTATCGGTACGGTTTTTGCGCGGTCGACCTGGGCCGCGGCGGACGCGCCTACCTG
>JAJXWU010000024.1 GCA_021781425.1 Pseudomonadota bacterium | reverse complement strand
GCGGCCGGTCTTGTAGGCCTCGACGATACCGGCCGCGCCATTGATGATGCCGTGCGTGGGGAAATCCGGGCCCGGCACCAGCCGCAGCAGTTCCTCGAAGGAAATATCCGGATTGTCGATCAGCGCGACTGTCGCATCGACGATCTCGCCGAGATTGTGCGGCGGTACGTTCGTCGCCATGCCGACGGCAATGCCGGCCGAACCGTTGACCAGCAGGTTCGGCACGCGCGTCGGCAGCACGCTCGGTTCGAATTCCTTCTCGTCGTAGTTCGGCTGGAAATCGACGGTTTCCTTGTCGATGTCGGCGAGCAGGTCGGACGCGAGGCGCTCGAGCCGGCACTCGGTGTAACGCATCGCCGCGGCGTTGTCGCCGTCGACCGAACCGAAGTTGCCCTGACCGTCGACGAGCGGGTAGCGCAGCGAGAAATCCTGGGCCATGCGCACCAGCGCATCGTAGATCGAACTGTCGCCGTGCGGATGGAATTTACCCATCACGTCGCCGACGATGCGCGCGCATTTGACGTACGAGCGATTCCAGACGTTGTTCGCCTCGTACATGCCGAACAGCACGCGGCGATGCACGGGCTTCAGGCCATCACGCACGTCCGGGAGGGCGCGGCCGACGATCACGCTCATCGCGTAATCGAGGTAACTCTGCCGCATTTCGTCTTCGATGTTGACGCGAATGACTTCTTTGGCCAGCTCCGCCATTGAGGTTTTTTCCCTGGATTTTTTCGGGTTTCAAGGCCCGCCTTGCACGGGTCCTGGAAGCGGGTTTTTCAGAGCCGAAATTCTACCACATTCCGACACTCGGCAACGCCCCGCAAAGCCTTGATTTTCCTGCCCGGGAAGGCGGTTTTCCGCGCTCAGCTGCGCACTCTTTCGCCGGAGTCCGCCGCAGCCCGCGGCGGGTGCCGGTAGACCCAGTAATGCGAGGCGGTGTAATTCACGCCGAGGCCGGCCACGGAACCGGCAGCCACGGCCAGGATTAGCCATTGCCGATCGACGTTGAAAAAGTATACCAACGCCGAGTACGCGACGAAATTGCAGGCGAATCCGCCACTCATGGCGAGGATGTAGCGCGCCCATTCCACGCCCAGCGCATGTTTGCGCGGCCCATGGAAGGTATAGCGGCGGTTGAGCAACCAGGTCGCCGTGGCCGCGAACAGAAAGGAAATCAGTCGGCCGGTGTAGCGGTCCCAGGCCAGGCCCAGCACCAGTAGTTGCAGCACGCCGGCATCGACGATGAAGCCGACTACCCCGACCAGGCTGAAGATCGCAAGCCGGCGCAGATGCGACTTCATGCGCCGAGCACCGCACGCAGACGCGCCGCGTCCGGCCGTTCGATCACGCCGCGTTCGGTGACGATGGCATCGATCAGTGCGTGCGGCGTCACATCGAACACCGGATTCCAGGCCTGCGCGCCGGCCACCACGGTGCGTTGCCCCGCCATCGACAGCAATTCGTCCGGATCGCGCATCTCGATCTCGATGCGATCGCCCGAAGGCGTGGCCGCATCGAACGTGGACGACGGCGCCACCACCATGAATTTCACGCCGTGGTGACGCGCGCAGATGGCAAGTTGACAGGTGCCGATCTTGTTGGCGGTGTCGCCGTTGGCGGCAATGCGGTCGGCGCCGACGATGACCCACTGCACGGCGCCTGATTGATTCGAACTCGTTTTCATCAGATGCGCGGCCGCCGAATCGGCGATCAATTTTGCCGGAATGCCGTCGCGTTGCAGTTCCCACATCGTCAACCGCGCGCCCTGCAGCCAGGGTCGCGTCTCGCCTGCGTATACTTGTACAATTTTTCCGGCGACGAACCCGGCGCGGATCACCCCGAGCGCGGTGCCGAATCCGGCGGTGGCGAGCGAACCGGTATTGCAGTGCGTGAGCACGCCCGATCCCGGCGCGATCAGGGCGGCACCGAGTTCGCCCATGCGCCGGTTGGCGGCGAGGTCCTCGGCCTGGATCGCCTGAGCCTCGCGTTCCAGCATATCCGCATCGGCCCCTTCCGCGACGCGCGTATGCATGCGATCCAGCGCCCACTGGAGGTTCACCGCGGTCGGACGCGCCGCGCGCAGGGTCGCGATGGCGGCGTCGAACGTCTCGCCGCGCCGCGCCGCGAGCACCACGCCCCAGGCCGCGGCAATGCCGATGGCCGGCGCTCCGCGCACCGCCAGGTCGCGGATCGCGACGGCGACGTCATCTGCACGTCGGCATTGCAGATACGTTTCGACGAACGGCAACCGACGCTGATCGAGCAAGCGCAGGACGCCATCGTTCCAGGCGACAGCGCGGATTGTGTCGTGATGTTCGAGCGACGGCATGACCGGTTCCAAAGGCGTGCAGGATAACCGATGCGCGCGCGACCTGTTAGCATGCCGGCGTGAAATCCAGCATCGTCCGTAGCCGGGAAATCGCCGTGGTCCGGGGGTCGGCACGCCCGGCGGATCCGCATGCGCGGCGGTTTCTGATCCTGCTGCAGCGCAAATGCGTGCGCGCCGCGACGATCGGCGCATGCACGGCGGCAGCCGAATCCCTGCCAGGGTTCGGCAAAGCGCTCGGCGTGGTGTTTGGCGAACTGGCCGACGCGGAAATGCTCGCGGTCACGCAGCGCGAGCTGGTCGAGGAAACCTTCCGTCTCTACGGACTGAATCTGCCCGCCGCACTGCAAAATACACTTGTGCACAAAGTACAACTGTTTGGTACCAGCGCGAGCGTGGTTAGCGACGCGCTCGGCCGTGGCTTGCTGCATCGGCTGCTGCGTCGCGCCGGCGGTCTGGTGGCGCGGCGCGCTGTGCCGGTGGCCGCCATCGTTTCTTCCGCATTGGCGAATGCCAGCGTCACCTACGTCATCGGCAAGCGCGCGCAGGCAGCAGCGCGCCTGCCACGGACACCGATCGCCGGCATGCCAGACGCGCTGCGCGCGTTCAGCGGCGTCGACGAACGCCGCATCGCGGCGTGGTCACTGAACGCGGTGAAAGGCGCTGTTGCCGGGGTCGGCACGGCGGCCAGACGCGCTGCGGCGATGGCGAGACCGGCAAAATCGCGGCGCGCTTAAGCGCCGTCACCGCCCGGAACGTTGAGTGTGGCGGTCTTGCGGCCACCGTTTTCCGGCATCAGGAAGAACTCGCCCGCCTCGTGCCCCGCAAACTGGATCGGTGCGTACTCCGGCGCCTGCTGCAAGCCGGCGTTCGCGCTGCGCAGGGCCATGCCGGCGGCGATCTCGCGGAATAATTCCTGCCCGGTCAGCAACTGGTTGTTGTCGCGCAATACGGTGAGCAGGGCCGTGGCGAACATGGAATGCCCACCCTTGCTCGCCGCGTCGGCGACTGGCTGCACGCCACCCGAGGTCAACGCCGTGCGCGAGCGCCCCGCAACCATCGCCTTTACCCAGTCGCCCCAGACGTTGTCGGCCATGCCGCCGCCGAACGTGGCCAGCGCCGAGCGCGTCATCGTGCCCGAATAGCACGAGTCGGCGATCACCAGCACGTGTCGCGCCTGCATGGTCGTGAGGATGTCGCTGATGGCGCGGTTGGAGATCCAGCTGTTGGGCTGGTTGAGTTGCGCGTCCACCGGCAACCAGTAGCCCTGGCGCGAGGAGTCGATTTCGCCATGACCGGCGTAGTACACGAGCAGGTTGTCCTTGTCGGTCAGCGCCTCGCGCATGTCGTTCAACGCCGACAGGATCTCGAAGCGGTTCGCGTTCGCAAGCAATTTGACGTCGTAGCCATAGCGCGATTGCAGCACGCCGGCGACCGCCTTGGCGTCGTCGGCCGCACTGGCCAGCGCCGGGAACGCGGCATAACTGTCGTTGCCGATGATCAGCGCGTAATACTTGCCCAGACGTACGCCGGACGGCAGCGATTGCCCGCTCGGCGCCGACTCGCGCACAGCCTTGCCGCCCGGACCCGGCACCAGCATGAAGTCGAGGACGGCCTCGCCGCCGGTCTTGTCGGATGCGGCAACGCGCACCGCGGTGTCGTTGCCGCCAGCCAACGCTACATGCGTCTTGAACACCCCGCCCGCATCGACCGGCACGGTCTGCCCGTTGAGCTTGACCGAGGTCAGGCCAGCCGGCGCCTGCACGCGTCCGATCACGTCGATTCCATTCTGCGCGGGCGGCACCGACGCCGCCGGCTTGTTGAGGCCGCGAGTCATGGCGAGCGCTGGCTGCAGGATTTCGACGCGCAAATCGCCGGTCAGGCTGGCCGTGGTGAACCCGGCCGGCAGCGAAGCGTACTTGGCGCTGTCGATCTGGCTCTGCAAGCTCGTCATCTGCATGCGCTGACTCGCGAGTTCCTGGCGCTTTTCGGACAACTGCGCTTCCATCAGCTTGAGCAATTGTTTTGCGTTTTCGTTCTGCGCGTGCTCGAGCGCGAGCTGCGCGCGCGCCTGGTCGAACTTCGCCAGCGCTTCCTGGCGCTGCTGGTCGTTCTGCGCCATCTGTTTCTGCACTAGCTGCATGCGTTCACGGCTTTCACGCAACGCGGTGTCCATCTGCGCGGCCGAGACGCGCAGCGCGGTCAGGGCTTGATCGTTGTCCGGCGAGGACTGCCGCGCCAGCAGGTCCTGTTCCTGCGCCTTGAGCTTGGCGATCCGGGCCTCGGCGTCGGCAAGCTGCTTGGTACTGGCGTCCTGTTGCGCCTTGAGCGCATCGCGCTGCGCAGCCAGGTTCTGCTCGCGCATCTGCGTTTCGCTCTGCAGCTT
>JAJXWU010000259.1 GCA_021781425.1 Pseudomonadota bacterium | reverse complement strand
CGATCCGACCGATGCGCCGTTGATCCACGCCAGCTACCATCGCAGACCGATCGCCGACGAGAAAGCCATCGCACACGCGGTCGAGGCGGTGAACGCGGCCAAGCACCCGTTGCTGATGATCGGCGCCGCTGCCAATCGCAAGCTGTGCAGCAAGATGCTGCGCGAATTCGTCGACGCCACCGGCGTTCCGTTCTTCACTACACAGATGGGCAAGGGCGTACTCGACGAGGCGCACCCGCTATGGCTGGGCAACGCGGCACTGTCGGACGGCGACTTCGTGCATCGCGCGATCGAGCGCTCGGACTGCATCATCAACGTCGGCCACGACGTCATCGAGAAGCCGCCGTTCTTCATGCGCACCGGCCGGCGCACGGTGATTCACGTCAACTTCGCCAGCGCCGAAGTCGACACGGTGTACTTTCCACAGATCGAGGTGATCGGCGACATCGCCAATTCCGTGTGGCGGCTCAAGCAGCGCATTGCGCCGTGTCCGCACTGGGATTTTTCCTATTTCACCAACGTGCGCAAACATCTCGACGCGCATCTGGCGCAGGGCGCGGACGACGCGCGCTGGCCGATCTATCCGCAGCGCCTGGTTGCCGACGTGCGCAAGACGGTGCCGTCCGATGGCATCGTGTGCCTGGACAACGGCATGTACAAGATCTGGTTCGCGCGCTACTACCGCTGCCGCGAGCCGAACACCCTGTTGCTCGACAACGCGCTGGCAACGATGGGCGCGGGATTCCCATCCGCCATCGCCGCGAAGATCGTGCATCCGAATCGGAAAGTGATTGCGGTCGCCGGCGACGGCGGCTTCATGATGAACTCGCAGGAAATCGAAACCGCAGTGCGCCTGAAGCTCGACCTGGTTGTCCTGCTGTTGCGCGACAACGCCTACGGCATGATCAAGTGGAAGCAGGCGAACATGAATTTCCCCACTTTCGGCATGGACATGGGCAACCCGGATTTCGTCGCTTATGCGCAGAGCTACGGTGCGCACGGGCACCGCCCGTCTTCCGCCGCGGAATTCGCGCCGCTGCTGGCCAAGTGCCTCGACACGCCGGGCGTGCATCTGATCGACGTGCCGATCGACTATTCCGACAACGATCAGATTTTGAATCGGGAGATTCGGGAGTTGAGTTCGAATATTTGAACGGCGACAGTCGCACTGAGCTGAGTGAAGCGATTTGCATGATGAATCCTGATTAGCTTCGAAACTCAGCGCGAATCCCCCCTCTCCCGCTGGCGGGAGAGGGTCGGGGTGAGGGTGGTTCGATGTTGCGGGAGAGTCGGGTCAATTGATGCGCTTCCACCCTCACCCGCGCCTTCGGCGCGGCCTCTCCCGCCAGCGGGAGAGGCGAAATCCGTGGGCAAATTGGCTGAAGTTCGACACTAATCAGATGATGAATTGAGGATAGGATGTTTGGACGCAAGAAAAAGATTCAGGAACGTAGCGGCACATCCGCCTTTGGGAATCCACACTCTATACTGAAGGGGTTAGCTGCGCTATTCCCGCGCCACTTCGCTACGCTCCTGCCAATTCAACCCTGACACTGCGCCCCAACGCACGCGCCGCCTTGCTCAGGGTTTCCAGCGTCAGGCCGGTATCGTGCGCATCGAGAAGGCGATCCAGATGCGAGCGGCTGGTGTGCATGCGCTCGGCCAGCGCTTTCTTGGTGATGCCATTCGCCTTCATCGCTTCGGCGAGTTGCCAAGCGATGACGCGCTTGATCGCGACCGTGGTTGCCGCTTCGAGCATGCCGTCGTCGGCGAGAAAATCGTCGAAGCTCGATCCGATTGCAGGATTCTTCTTTGCCTTAGCCATGGTGCACCTCATGATTGCGCCGCCTCGCGGTATCCAGATCGTCCGCTGGCGTCTTCTGCGATTTCTTGATGAATCCATGCAGCAGGATCATTACTGTTCCATCGACGGTAAATAGCACGCGGGCAATTCCGGCCGGTATGCGACTGCGCACTTCCCACAATCCCGGCTCCAGTTTGCGCACCAGCGGCATGCCAAGCGGCCAACCGAGTTGCACGGTTTTGATGTCTTCGCCGATTATCTTGCGTGCTTCGCGCTGCTGATCGCGTAACCAGTCGCGCACCGGCTCGACGTCCATCCGTGATGCGTAGAAGCGAACGTCCAGGATCGGCCGCATGAGCGCTATTGTACCTATTTAGGTCCATGCGTCAAATCGAACGACAGCGTGATAGTAGAATCGTCGGGCAACCCCGCAGCGAGGCGCGCCATGCTAAAACCCACCTACCCCTACTACCTCGCCAACAAGCCCGTCGCGGCGAACACAGACCTTGAAGTCACCGACAAGCACACCGGCAAGGTGGCCACGCGCGTGGCATTGGCGGATGCGAAGGCGATTGATGCGGGCATCGCCGCGGCGGTGGCAGCGCAGGAGCCCTGCCGCAAGATGGCGCCGTTCCAGCGCCAGGCGATCCTGGAGCATTGCGTCAAACGCTTTCGCGAGCGCTACGATGAATTGGCCATGGCGCTGTGCATCGAGGCCGGCAAGCCAATCAAGGATGCCAGGGGCGAAGTCACGCGCCTGATCGACACGTTCAAGGTCGCCGCCGAGGAATCGGTGCGCATCGACGGCGAGGTGCTCAATCTCGAAATTTCGCAGCGCGCGAAAGGCTATCGCGGCTTCACCCGGCGCGTGCCGATCGGGCCGTGCTCGTTCATCTCGCCATTCAATTTTCCGCTGAATCTCGCCGCGCATAAAGTGGCACCGGCGCTGGCGGTCGGTTGTCCGTTCGTGCTGAAACCGGCAAGCCGCACACCGATCGGTGCGTTGATCATCGGCGAGGTGCTGGCCGAAACCGACTTGCCGGAAGGCGCGTTTTCCATCCTGCCCGCTCACCGCGACGGCGCTGATCTGTTCACTACCGACGAGCGCTTCAAGTTGCTCTCGTTCACCGGCTCGCCCGCCGTGGGCTGGGATCTGAAAGCCCGCGCGGGAAAGAAGAAAGTCGTGCTCGAGCTCGGCGGCAACGCCGCGTGCATCGTCGATTCCGATCAGGCCGAACGCATCGACTTCGTGGTCGAACGCATGGTTTTCGGCGCGTTCTACCAGTCCGGCCAGAGCTGCATCGGCGTGCAGCGGATTCTGGTGCAGGAGGATTTCTACGAGCGCTTTCGCGATGCGTTCGTCGCGGCGACGAAAAAGCTCGTCGCGGGCGACCCGAAGGACGAGAAAACCTTCATCGGCCCGATGATCGACGAGAAGGAAGCCGCGCGACTCGACGGCTGGATTGCCGAAGCCGTGAAGGCCGGCGCGAAGATCCTTTGCGGCGGCAAGCGCAACGGCGCGATGCTCGAAGCCACCGTGCTGGAGAACGTCGAGCCGAAGCAGAAAGTCAGTTGCATGGAAGCGTTCGGACCGGTAGCTCTGCTGCAAAAGTACAAGCATTTCGACGACGCCATCCGCATCGTCAACGATTCCGAATTCGGCCTGCAGGCCGGCGTGTTCACGTTCGACGTGCGCAAAGCGATGCGCGCCTGGGACGAACTCGATGTCGGCGGCGTGGTGATCGGCGACGTGCCGAGTTTCCGCGTCGACAACATGCCCTACGGCGGCGTCAAGGACTCGGGCCTCGGCCGCGAGGGTATCCGCTATGCGATCGACGACATGACCGAGATACGCTTGATGGTGGTGCGGGACGCTTGACCCCGGAAATCGGTCATCGACGTTTCCATGATGGATGCCACCTACCCGGACGAAAAGCTGATGCAGGCCTACGCGCGCGGCGATTTGCGCGCCTTCGATACGTTATATGCGCGCAGCCGCGGCATGCTGTACCGCTACATCCTGCGCAGTGTGGCTGACCGCGCCGTGGCCGACGAATTGTTCCAGGAAACCTGGAGTCGGCTGATCGCCGCGCGCGAGCGTTATCGCGTCGAGGCCAAGTTCACGACCTGGCTGCTGCAGATCGCGCACAATCTCGTCGTGGATCACTTCCGCCGCTGCCGCCCGCAGGCCGGTGCGGAGGAAACAGAAACCGTGATGCGCGAACTGGATGCACCGGAATCGGACCGGCCCGAGCAGGCGTTGAGTGATTTCGAGGAACGCCGGCGCCTGCAGGTGGCGCTGGACGACCTGCCCGCCGAGCAGCGCGAAGCCTTCGTGCTGCGCATGGAGTCGGGGCTCGGTCTGGCCGAAATCGCGCAACTGACCGGCACCGGACAGGAAACCGTGAAATCGCGTCTGCGCTACGCGTTCGCGAAAATCCGCGAGAGGCTCGCCGAATGAACAGCGGCAATCCACAATTCGAACGCGACTTCGAGGCGTTTCTCGAAAGCGACGACTCACGTCTGGACGCGCTCTATCGCAAGCTGCCGCAACCCGAGCCTGATGCGCGACTCGATGCGGCGGTGCGCGCGCTGGCACAGCGTGCGGTGGCCGCGACTTCACGAACGCCCGTTGCAGCGCATCGCCGCTGGTTGCCGGCGTTCAGCGTCGCCGCCGTGGTCGCACTTGCCGTCGGCTTCGCCTTCCGCATCGGGCCGCAGCTCTGGCTACGGCCGGCGCGTCAACTTGAAACGGAGCCCGCCATCGTTCCTTCCGCACCGTCGCCCCCCGCCGTGGCGCCGAGCGCACAGAAGACATCCGCTGCGCCTGCCACGATGGCCGCGCCCGCAGCGCAGGCACCCGCCGTGGAAATGCAAAAAGTGGAAAATGCCGCATCACGACCGGTGCCCCGTGCCTTTCCCGCACCCGCACGGGCGCGGCGCGAAGCTCCGCCCCCGGCCGCACTCGAGGCGAAGCCGCCGATGCCGGCGGCGACAATGGCCGCCCCGATGCGGGCCAAGCAGCAGGTGGACATGGAATCCGCAGGCGCGCCGGCGCCGGCGCATGTCGCACCGGCAGAAAAAGACAGCAATGCCACACTGTATCCGGAACATTGGCTGGCGAATATCCGGCAGATGCTGCGCGACAACCAACGCGAGGAAGCGTTGCGAAGTCTCGAGAAATTCCGCAAGACCTATCCGGCCTATCCCCTGCCGGACGATTTGCGCGATTTGCATTGAGGGCTACGGCCGTGGCGCCGTCTTCTGCGTCAGTCCGACCTGCAACCACCCCAGGTTGAATCCGATCGCGGTCGCCTGCGGATTGGTCCACGCATAATCGACGATTGCGCCGTCGGCATCGTCGATCACGTTGAGTTGAAGCACATCTTGCTTGCGCTCGGCGTAGGTCTTGCGTTCCAGTTGCAACGACCAGCCGCTCGCTGCACCATCACGCCAGCGCAGTTCAGTGCGCCCGCCTTCGCTGGACAGGCGCAAACCCTTCTGCAAATGCCAGTCGTTGTTGCCGGCACGCGCTTTCGGACCGCCGCCGTTGATCGCGGCCCAACCGGTGAACCAGCGCACACGGCGTGCATCGATGCTCGCATGCGCACCGCGTGCCTGATCGGCGAAAGTCGCCGTGCGCAGCATGTCGCCATCCAGCTCCATGCGCAGAGGCAGCAGCGCGGCGGCGGCGGCGAGGCCCGGCAGCAAGGCGCTGCACGCGGCAGCATCGGCTTGTGCGATGAATCGATCTTCCTTCCATATCCCGGTTTGCGCACACGGTGCGAGTTCTGCCCACTGCTCGGCGACGAAACGGAATTTTTCGGGCGCACTCGAGGCTTTCTCCGCAGTCGCCGGATCAAGCGCACGGTACGGCGTGAGCGTCACGCCGGCGCCATTCGCGCTGAGCAGATAGAGCCATGTGGCCGTGGCCGGATGCGGCGCGTCCGACGTTTCCAACCGCCATAGCCACAGACTGCCGCCGTGAGCGCGTGACAACGCTTGCCAGTGTTCGCGCAGATGCGGTACCGCCAGCGCCGTGCCGGCATGCGCAGCGGCACCGGTGCGCTGCATCTGTTCGTGGTTGTCGTAACTGCCGGCGAGCGCGCTATCCAGCCGCGGCAGGGCATCGCCGCCCAGGTTTGCGGCACCGCTGCGGCCAGGAACCGTCTGGCAGGCCGCGAGCAGACCGAACAAGATCAACAACACCGCCGTGCGCATGCGGATCTCCACTCGAGTCGATGCGGCAAGCATACCGTCTTTTTCCGGCGGCTTTGCCGCATGCGGGCCAGCATTGCCGTTGCGCTATGCTAGGCGACATGCAAATTCAGCCTGCCGATCGAAGCCAACGCCGCAACGCCGCGATCATCATCGTCGTCGCGGCGATCGCTCTGATCGTCCTGTTCATCGCCTTTGACCACTGGTTGCAGCACGCGGCACAGCGGATGAGTACAACCGAATTGGTGAAAGCGATCGAACACATGATTTCCGCTTGCGTGGTCCTGATGAGCTTGTGCCTGCTTCTGCTTGGCCGGCATCTGCTGCTGCGCGGGCGCCGTATCGTGCGCGACCGCCGTTATCCGGCCAACGACGCACGCCCGTTGCGCGCTACGCCGGTGCGCGAAGGCGACGCCGCCGTGCGCATCGGCGAGGCCAGCCGGATCGTCGGATTGATCACCTGCCTGCTCGGCGTGGCGATTGCCGTTGCCGGTTGGTTCTGGGTTGCGCAGATGGGCTAGAAGGATGCGGCCACGAATGCGCGCGTGGCCTGCGCCAGCGTCGGGTCCAGCAAGGCGAAATGCAATGTTGCCTTGACCAGGCCGAGCTTGCTGCCGCAATCGAAGCGCGTACCCTCGAAACGGAAGGCGTGAACTTCGCCGTCGCGCAGCAACGCGGCGATGGCGTCGGTGAGCTGGATTTCGCCGCCGGCTCCAGGCGTGGTCTTTTCCAGCAATTGGAAGATTCGACCGGGCAATACGTAGCGCCCTACGATGGCAAGATTGGATGGCGCAACCTCGGGCCTGGGCTTTTCCACGACATGCCGCACGCATGCGGCACGCCCCGAAGTCATATCGGCATCGACGATGCCGTATCGGTGGGTTTCCTCGCGCGGCACTTCCTCGACCGCGATGACGCCCGCTTCCGGATTCGGAGCGAACTGCGCCATCTGTCGCAACGCCCCCGCACCGCGATTCCAGATCAGATCATCCGGCAGGATCACACCGAAAGGTTCGTCGCCGACGACGGGTTTGGCACACAACACGGCATGGCCAAGCCCCAATGCCTCGGACTGAGTCACGTAGATGCAGCGCACATGCTTTGGAATCAGGTCGCGTACGGCGGCCAGCAATTCCTGCTTGCCGCTGCGCTCGAGCTTCTGTTCCAATTCATAGGCGGTGTCGAAATAATCGGCGATCGCATGCTTGTAGCGACTGGTGATGAAGATCAGCGTGTCGGCACCCGCATCCACCGCCTCATCGACCGCGTACTGGATCAGCGGTTTGTCCAGCACCGGCAGCATTTCCTTGGCCACGACCTTGGACGCGGGCAGGAAGCGCGTGCCCAGTCCGGCGACGGGAAACACGACTTTGCGCAGCGGTGCACTCATTCAGGCTCCTCCGGTTTGGCGCGTGATCGACACGACGTGCGCGCTTTCGGTTTCTGCGCGCCAGTTGAAATCCGGCAACAAACTGGTCAAGCAGGCGCGCAACGCATCCTCGTCGTAATCGCGCACGGCGTGCGCCGCATGGCGCAATTGCGCATTGAGCAGTTCCCACGACACGCTGCGCGGCCGCGCAAGGAAAATCTTGGCGTGCTTCGTGGCCTGGTAGTTCTCGTGATCGTGGAACAGTTCCTCGAACAGCTTCTCGCCCGGACGCAAGCCGGTATACACGATGATGACGTCACGCTCCGGAACCTTGCCGGCGAGGCGGATCATCTGTTCGGCGAGGTAACGGATCTTTACCGGCTCGCCCATGTCCAGCGCGAAAATCTCTCCGCCCTTGCCGAGCACGCCGGCCTGAAGAATCAACTGGCAAGCCTCGGGAATGGTCATGAAGTAGCGCGACATTTCCGGATGCGTGACCGTGACCGGACCGCCGTTGCGGATCTGCTCGCGGAACAACGGCACCACGCTGCCGGCCGAATCCAGCACGTTGCCGAAACGCACGGTGACGAAGCGTGTCGCCGATTGCCCCGCGAAATTCTGGCAGAAGATCTCCGCGGCGCGCTTGCACGCACCCATCACGCTGGTCGGGTTGACCGCCTTGTCGGTGGATATGAGCACGAAACAGCCGACGCCATGACGGTCCGCGGCCTGCGCCACGATCTGCGTGCCGAGGACGTTGTTGCGGAACGCCTCGCGCACCTGGTTCTGCAAGAGCGGCACGTGTTTGAACGCGGCGGCATGCAGAACCACCTGCGGACGCACGCGCGCGAACACGTGCTCGCATGCCGCCGCATCGCCGCAATCGCCGAGCACGGCATCGATCAGCAGGTCGGGGAACTCGCGCCGCAGTTCCTGTTCGATGCGGTACAGGTTGTATTCGGACAGTTCGAGGATGGCAAGCGATTCGACGCCAAGGCGCGCTACCTGACGGCACAGTTCCGCGCCGATGGAACCGCCGCCGCCGGTGATCAGCACGCGCTGACCAGAAAAACCGGCACGCATCGCGGCCCAGTCCAATTGCACCGGATCGCGGCCAAGCAGATCCTCGATCGCCACTTCCTTGAGCTGACCGAAGCCGATGCGCCCGGCGACGACATCCTGCAGGCGCGGCACAGTGCGGAACGGCACGCCGGCGTCCTCGCACAACTCGACGATACGACGCATCTGTGCGGTGGTCGCCGACGGTATCGCAATCAGCAGCATGTCCGCGGCGGATTCGCGCGCCAGGTCCGGCAGACGCTCCAGCGTGCCGAGCACCGGCACGCCGTGCACGCGCGCACCGCGCAGCGCGGGCTTGTCGTCGAGCAAGCCGACCGGGCGATAACGCGCGTCGTGCGCCAGCTCGCGCAGCAGGGCTTCGCCGGTGCGTCCGGCGCCGAGCACCAGAACGCGCCGCGCGGGAACGCGCGCCAGCAGTTCGAAGCGACTGTCTTTCCAGTAGCGGTAGGCAAGCCGCGGCGTGCCGAGGAGAACAGCCAGCACGGCCGGGTAGATCGCCAGCACGCTGCGCGGTACCGACTCGAGACGGTCGTACAGAAACAGGGAAACCGCGATCGCCAGCGCGCCAATCGCAGCGGCGCGCAGGATGTTCCACAGGTCCGGCAAACTGGCGAAGCGCCACAGACCCTTGTACAGCCCGGTCCACCACAACACCACACCCTGCACAAGCAAAGCAACGACGGTATCAGGCGCCATCTGCCACGCTGACGGCGGATTGGACTCGAAGCTGTAGCGCAGCCAGTTCGCCGCCGTCCAGGCGAGCCAGACCATGGCCAGGTCGTGCAGCACGACAGCCAGGCGAGGATGGATCGACGCGGTCAGCCTACGCAAGCCCATGCCGTCTCTTCGATTTCATTTTGTATAAACACCAGCGTTTTCCACAAATCCACACGATGACGGCAAGGGCATAAATGCCCAGCGTCGCCGCCGCGCCCGGTTTCGGCGGCGCTCCGAACGGGCGCAGGTTCATCCAGTACAGCACCGGCACGACTACCAGCAGATTCCACGCCATGTAACCGGCCACCACGCGCGCATGCGACATGCCGGCTCGCGTCATCCATTGGTACAGGTGCTCGCGATGCGCACGATACCAGCGCCGTCCGCACAACATGCGCGACAGCAGCGTGCAGCTCGCGTCTGTCACGAATGCCGACGCAGCGACGATGCCGCTCAAGGCGGCGGTGTACGGCGAGGAATTCTGCCAGATCACGGCGATCGCGATCAAAAACCCGACGCTGCCGCTGCCAACATCGCCCATGAACGCGCGCGCACGCGGAAAATTGAACGGCAGGAATCCGGCCACCGCCGCCGCCCACAAGGCGATCTGCATGTCGTGCGGATTGTTCCCGTAGCGCTGGCACAGCACGGCCATGGCCACGAGCAGGAAGATCGCCTGCAGGGCAAGCAAGCCGTCGATGCCGTCCATGAAATTGTGCAGATTGATCGACCATATGCAGACGAAACCGAGCAAGGCGACGATGCCGGCGCTTTGCCAGAACGTCGTGTCCAACCACGGCGCGGACGCCGTCAGATGAAACATCGCAGCCAACAGTGGCTGCAGGAAGATCGCGACCGCAAGACAGTGCACGCCGAGTCGCAACAGCACCGGCAGCGGACGGTGATCGTCGATCCAGCCGATCGCCGCGACCAGCGCGATCGGAATGCACAGGCGCAGTTCCGGCGCTGCTGCCGGCACGGCATGCATCAAGGCGAAAATCGATGCCAGCGCGGCCACGACGATGCCGATGCCGGCGCCGCGTGGCGTCGGCGCGGCGTGCGAACGACGGCGCCCGGGCAGATCGAGCAGCGCGTGCCGGAGCGCGTAGCGCAGCGCGGTCCAGGCCACCGCCGCCGACAGCGCGAAACTGGCGGCGAGCCAGAGCCAGTAACGCAGGGTCCAAGGTTCGGAATACCAGAACATGCCGCTACTCGACGCCCAACGCAGGAATGAACGAAAGTGTACATGTGAAGTACATGAGAATTGATTCGCCGCATCCGCGGCTCATCCTTTGGACCATTCGCTGCGGCATCCTGGCTTCGCCGTCGAGCGCCGGATTCGCCCACGATGCCGAGCGCAGCGGGGTTTTCACGGCTTCATTCGCCGGCCACGCCGTGAATCGGCCTGACCGAACCCCAGGTCTTGCAACTCGGGCATTGCCAGTGATGCGCCTTGGCGCCAAAGCCGCACTTGCTGCAGCGGTACATGGCCTGACCTTCGATGAGCTTGCGGGTCAGATCCTGCAGAATAAGAAGATTCTCGCGCGCTTCGCCGCGCGATGTGTCGAGCGAGGCGCCGATCAGCGTCATCAATCCACGCACCGATGGACGCTGGCGCAACTGCCGGGTGAGGAATTCGATTGCCGCGGCCTCGCCGCGCGTGCCTGCATACAACTTGGCCAGAGCGATCACGGGCGACACGCCCTGCGAGCGCTCGATGATGTCGACGAGGAAGCGCTCCGCGTGCTGCATCTGCCCGAGCCGCGCGTAACAATCGAGCAAGGGCGTGAGTACTTCCGGCACGAAATCCACATCCAGCGTGGCTACTCGTTCGAACGCCTGCGCGGCGGCTTCAAGATTGCCCTGTTGCATTTCCAGATACCCCAGCACGATGTAGGCGCGCACGCACTCGGGCTGACAGACAAAGGCGTTTTCCAGGTGCGCGTGCGCGCCGGGGAAATCGCGCGCGGCGCGCGCCTGTTCGGACAATTCGCAATGGAACTGCGCGATCGTCGGACCTTCGGATTCGCCCGTGATCTTCTCCAGCCGGCGCGCGTGGTCGATGGCCTTGTTCCAGTCCTTCTCGTGCTGGTAGATGCCGATCAGGTGGCGCAGCGCCGAGGGCACGTGGGCGTCCATCGCCACCAGGTCGCTGAACAGGGTTTCAGCGCGATCGAGCAGTCCGGCGCGCATGTAATCCTCGCCGAGTTCGAGCAGGGCGATGGTCTTTTCCTCGTTGTTGAGATTCGGCCGCGCGATCAGGTGCTGGTGCACGCGGATCGCGCGATCGACCTCGCCGCGGCGGCGGAACAGGTTGCCGAGGGCGAGGTGGGTTTCCACCGTGTCGCGGTTGAATTCGGCGAGTTTGAGGAAGACCTCGATGGCCTTGTCCGGTTGCTCGTTGAGCAGGTAGTTGAGGCCGCGAAAATAGCTCGACGACAACTCGCTTACGCCGGCGCGCCGCGAACGTTCGCTGCTGCGGCGTCCGTAATACCAGCCGGACAACGCGGCCAGAGGCAGCAGAAACGCGAGCGCCGGCAGCAACAACGGCGGCAAGGCAATCATGGTTTCCGGACTCAGGCGGACCGGCGGACGGCGAGGTTGACCCGCTCGCGCAATTCCTTGCCGGGCTTGAAGTGCGGCACGTGCTTGCCGGGAAGCGCGACCTGCGTTCCGGTCTTGGGATTGCGGCCCATGCGCGGCGGGCGGAAATGCAGCGAGAAGCTGCCGAAGCCGCGGATCTCGATGCGCTCGCCGCTGGACAAGGCCAGACTCATCTGTTCCATCACGTTCTTGACCGACAGTTCCACGTCGTTGAACGCCAGATGGCTCTGACGCGCGGCCAAGGCTTCTATCAGCTCGGACTTAGTCATGCAGACCTCTGGCTTCGACTGGCGCTCGCACTTTCCACAACCCCATTCAAAGCCCCGCTCGCGCGGGGCTTTGATCGCCCCCTCAACTGAAGGGGGCTGGAAGTAAAAGCGACATTACTCGGACTTGCCCAATTGTTCCTTGAGCAATGCGCCGAGCTTGGTCGTGCCGCCGCTGGCGGACTGGTATTCCTCCAGCGTCTGCTGCATCTCGTCGTCGTCCTTGGCGCGGATCGACAACTGCAGCACACGGCCCTTGCGGTCCATGCCGGTGTACTTCGCTTCGACGGCATCGCCCACCTTGAAGTGCTGCGACGCGTCGTCGACGCGATCCTTGGCGATGTCGCGCGCGGCGAGATACCCCTCCACGCCATCGCCCAGATCGACCGTCGCGCCCTTGGCGTCGACTTCCTTGACCGTGCCGGTGACGATGCTGCCGCGCGGATGCGCCGCCATGTACTGGCCGAAGGGATCCTGCTCGAGCTGCTTGATGCCGAGACTGATGCGCTCGCGCTCCGGGTCAACGGCCAACACCACGGCCTCGACCTCGTCGCCCTTCTTGTATTTGCGCACCAGATCCTCGCCCGTGCTCTGCCAGGAAATGTCGGACAGGTGCACGAGGCCGTCGATGCCGCCGTCTAGGCCCACGAAGATGCCGAAGTCGGTGATCGACTTGATCTGGCCGGAAACCTTGTCGCTCTTCTTGTGGATCGCGGCGAACGATTCCCACGGATTGGCGCGGGTCTGCTTGATGCCGAGCGAAATGCGGCGGCGCTCCTCGTCCACGTCGAGAACCATGACTTCGACCTCGTCGCCGACCTGCACCAGCTTGGCCGGATTGACGTTCTTGTTGGTCCAGTCCATCTCGGAGACGTGCACCAGGCCTTCGACGCCGGGCTCCAGCTCGACGAAGCAGCCGTAGTCGGTGACGTTGGAAACCTTGCCGAACAGGCGCGTGCTGGTCGGATAGCGGCGCGCGATGGCGACCCACGGATCCTCGCCCAGTTGCTTTAGGCCCAGCGAAACGCGGTTACGCTCGCGGTCGAACTTGAGCACGCGCACTTCGAGCTCGTCACCGACGTTGACCACCTCGGACGGATGACGCACGCGCTTCCAGGCCATGTCGGTGATATGCAGCAGACCGTCGATGCCGCCCAGATCCACGAACGCGCCGTAATCGGTGAGGTTCTTGACCACGCCCTTGACCACGGCGCCTTCCTGCAGACGCTCGAGCAACTGGTCGCGTTCTTCCGAATGCTCGCTCTCCACCACCGCGCGGCGGCTGACCACCACGTTGTTGCGCTTGCGGTCGAGCTTGATGATCTTGAATTCCAGTTCCTTGCCTTCCAGGAATACCGGATCGCGCACGGGACGCACGTCCACCAGCGAACCGGGCAGGAACGCACGCACATCCTTGATGTCGACGGTGAAGCCGCCCTTGACCTTGCCGGAAATCTTGCCGGTCACGGTGGCATTGGCCTGCTGCGCGGTTTCCAATTCGTCCCAGACCAGGGAGCGCTTGGCCTTTTCGCGCGACAGGCGGGTTTCGCCGAAGCCGTCTTCGATGGCGTCGAGCGCCACCTTCACTTCATCGCCGACGCGGACTTCCAGGTCGCCCGCCTCATTGCGGAATTGCTCGATCGGAACAATGCCCTCGGATTTGAGTCCCGCATTGATCACGACGACGTCGTTGCGGACTTCGACGACTATCCCGGAGACGATGGCGCCAGGCTTCAATTTGTTGAGCGTCTGGCTCTGTTCAAACAGTTCGGCAAAACTTTCGGTCATGTTGAATTCCAAATGGATATCAAGATCGTATTCCAGAATATTGATTTTTCTGAAATTCCGATCCGCCCGTTGATGATTCGGATGCCCCGAACCGTGGCCGATTTCCGCTGCGGAAATCGGAAATGGAAAACCCGCCGGTAGCGCCTACCGCCGTTTCCCATTTCCCATTTCCGCGGAATCAATCGCGCCCTTTCCCCACGAGTTCCAGTACCGCAGCGACGACGCGCTCGACCGTCATTCCGGTCGAATCGATCACCGTGGCATCTGCGGCGGGCTTGAGCGGCGCGACCGCGCGCCCGGCGTCGCGCACGTCGCGCGCCTGAATCTCGCGCAAAAGGGCGGCAAGTGTAACGCCCAATCCCTTTTCTTTCAACTGCTTATGGCGGCGTTTGGCACGTTCTTCCGCGCTGGCGGTAAGAAAAACCTTGATCCCGGCGTCCGGGAAAATCACGGTGCCCATGTCGCGGCCGTCGGCGACCAGCCCCGGCGCCTTGCGAAAGGCGCGCTGCTTGTCGAACAAGGCCGCACGAACGCCGGCAATCGCCGCGATCGCCGACGCCGCCGCCCCGCAGGTCTCGGTACGCAGCTCGTCCGTCGCGTCCATGCCGTTGACGATCACCCGCGTCTCGCTGCCGTCCCCGGGATCGCGGAAAGCGATTCTCGTGGTCTGCGCGCAGCGTGTTACCGCCTCCGCGTCGGACAGATCAAGCCCTTCCATTCCCGCCGCGAATCCGACCGCACGGTACAGGGCGCCGGAATCCAGCAGATGCCAGCCCAGCGTTTCGGCCACCATTCGGCTGACCGTGCCCTTGCCGGAGCCGGAGGGGCCGTCGATGGTGAGTACCGGAAGAATCTTGTCGGGCATCCGGCCATTTTACCGGAAAGCGTGGCACGGCCTTACCCGGGCGTTGCCGCAAGTTCGAATCCGCTGGAATTGGCCAATTGCATGAATCCAGGAAATGACGTCGCCACATTCGCACAATCGACGATGCGCACCGGCGCGCGCGCGATCGCGCCGGCGACGGCGAAACTCATCGCGCAACGATGATCGCTGGCCGAATCGACCTCGCCGCCCGCGAACTGTCCGCCCTCGATGACCGCGCCACCCGGCGTTTCTTCGATACGGGCGCCGAGCGCGCGCAACCCATTGGCCATCACCGCGATGCGGTCGGATTCCTTGACACGCAATTCCGCCGCACCGCTGACGCGCGTCGTTCCTTGCGCCGCCGCGGCGGCGATGAACAGGATCGGGAATTCGTCGATCATGTCCGGCACGAGTTCCTCCGGCACGTCGATGCCGCGCAAACGCGCGTGCCGCACGACGAGATCCGCCACCGGCTCGCCGCCCCGCGCGCGCGGGTTCGATTCGCGGATATCCGCGCCCATCGCGCGCAGCGCAAGCAACAAACCGGTGCGGCGCGGATTCGTGCCGACGTCACGCAAAACAATTTCCGATCCCGGCAGCAGCGTCGCCGCGACGATGAAAAACGCGGCCGACGAAAAATCCGCGGGTACATCGATGTCGGTCGCGCGCAGATGCTGTCCGCCGCGAAGCTTCACCCACCCTTCGCCGAATTCGACGGGCCAGCCAAACGCGGCAAGCATGCGCTCGGTATAGTCGCGCGTCGGATGCGGCTCGCACACGTGCGTTTCGCCATTCGCGTACAAACCCGCGAACAGGATCGCCGATTTCACCTGTGCACTCGCCACCGGCAGCGCATAGGAAATTGCGTGCAGTGCACGACCACCGCGAATTTGCAGCGGTGGCAGGCCGCCGTTCGATTCGATACGCGCGCCCATCCTCGTCAGCGGTTCGATCACGCGCCGCATCGGCCGGCGTGAGAGTGACTCGTCACCGGCCAGCGTCGCATCGAAGCCCTGTCCGGCCAGCAAACCGGTCAACAGGCGCATGCCGGTACCCGCATTGCCGCAATCGATGGGGACGCCGGGCGCGAGCAATCCGTGCAAGCCGACGCCGTGCACGATCCGTTCGCCGGCGCGCGGCGCGTCGATGCGGACGCCCATGTGCGCGAACGCGCGTGCGCTGGCGCGGGTATCCTCGCCTTCCAGAAAACCCGTTATGCGCGAGCATCCATCGGCGAGTGCAGCAAGCATGATTGCGCGATGTGAAATCGACTTGTCGCCGGGAACGCGAATCTCACCACGCAATGGACCAGCCGCTGCGCTGATCCAGTCGCTCACGGTAGCGCTTCCAGCAGACGTTCGTTCTCGACGCGCGAACCGACGCTGATGCGCAGGAACTCCGGCAATCGGTAACCACCCATCGGTCGCACGATCACGCCGCGCTCGAACAGCGCGTGTTCGATGGACGCGGCGTCACGCTCGAAATCGACGAGAACGAAATTCGTCTGCGACGGCAGCACGCGCAAACCGCGCGATTGAAGTTGTGCCGCCAGCCACGTTCGTTCGGCGAGGTTGAACGCCTTCGATCGGGCAACGTGTTCCGGGTCGCCAAGCGCCGCTTCCGCCGCCGCCAGAGCCAGGGAATTGACATTAAACGATTCGCGCAACCGCTCGATGATGCTGATGCATCCCGGTGAACCTACCGCATAACCGGCGCGCAATCCGGCCAGTGCATAGGCCTTGGAAAACGTGCGCGTGACGACAAGATTCGGGTGCTTGTGCAAGAAGCGCAATGCCGACGTCAGCCTCGCATCATCGACGAATTCGTGATACGCCTCATCCACGACAACAAGCGTCGTCGGTGGCACACACGCGAGGAACGCATCCAGTGCCGCATCGCCGAACCAGGTGCCGGTCGGATTGTTGGGATTGGCGAGGTAACCGATGCGCGTGTCGCTGGAGATCGCCACAGCCATGGCAGCCAGATCGTGGCCGAGTGGCATCGTTGCGTGATCGCGCGCCAATGCCGGCACCCGAACCGGCCGCCCGCCGGCTGCCGCCGTCGCGATGGGAAACACTGCGAAACCGAATTCGGAAAACACGACCGAGGTGTGCGCATCCGCAAAACACTGCGCGATCAACATCAGCAGTTCGTGCGAACCGTTGCCGAGCGCGATCTGTTCCGCACCGACTTCCAGATGCCGTGCGAGCGCTGCTTTCAGAGCACCGCCGTGCGGATCGGGGTAACGGGATATCTCCGGCAATGCCGTTTCGATCGCGGCTACGGCGCGTGGGCTCGGCCCCAGCGGGTTTTCGTTCGAGCCGAGTTCCGCGAGCACCGCGCCGAAACGGCGGCGCAACGCGGGCAGATCGTGTCCGGGGTCGTAAGCGCGCAACGCGCGCGTCGCCGCATTCGGCAAGGCCGCGGCGTCGAGATTCACGGGACCGCTACCGGATACGAACCCAGCAATTTGATTTGCGCCGCATGTTCCTTCAACTCGGCGAAGGCACGGCGCATCGCTTCGTCCTCGACGTGGCCGGCGAGATCGATGAAGAAACCGTATTCCCATTTGGCGTGGTGCGAAGGCCGCGATTCGATGCGGTTCATGCTGATGCCGTTGCGTGCGAACGGGCTGAGCACGTGGAACAGCGCACCGGGCCTGTCCTTGATGAAAACCAGGATCGAAGTGCGGTCGTGGCCGGAGGGCGGGAAAATCTGCCGGCCGATGACGAGAAAGCGCGTGGTGTTGTCGGCGCGATCCTCGATCGGACTCATGATGACCTTGCGCAGGCCGTAGACATGCCCGGTCGATTCGCCGCCGATCGCCGCCGCATCGTCGGCATTGCGTGCGCGGCGCGCGGCCTCGGCGTTGCTGGACACCGCAATCTTCTCGGCCTTGGGCAGATTGCCGCGCAACCAGGTCTTGCATTGCGCGAACGATTGCGGGTGCGAATAGACGCGCTCGATGTCCTCGACGCGGCCGCTGCGCGACAGCAGGAACTGGCGCACGCGCAATTCCACCTCGCCGCAGATCTTCAAATTCGAGGTCAGGAACATGTCCAGCGTGATCTGGATCGTTCCCTGTCCGGAATTTTCCACCGGTACAATGCCGAAATCGGCGTTGCCGTTTTCGACTTCCTGGAAGACTTCCTCGATTGTTGCCAGCGGCAGGCCGTGCGCAGAGCGGCCGAAATGTTTCATCACCGCCTGCTGGCTGAAGGTGCCTTCGGGGCCGAGATAGCCGATCTTGAGCGGTTCCTGCTGGGCAAGGCATGCCGACATGATCTCGCGGAACACATGCACCAGCAGGTCATCCGACAACGGACCCTCGTTGCGGTCCACGACCATGCGCAGCACCTGCGCTTCGCGCTCCGGCCGGTAGTAATCCACTGCCGCGGCGAGCTTGCCCTTGGCCTTGCCGACCTGGTGCGCCCAGTTCGCGCGTTCAGCGATCAGTTGCTGGATGTTGCGGTCAATCGCGTCGATGCGCGCACGCGCATCCGCGAGCGAAGACGCGGCGGCAGCGGCGGGCTTCTTCTTGGTCATGTCAGGCTAGCGCACGAACCGAAAGAATACCGTCGATCTTGCCGATCGCCGCGACCAGCGAATCGCTCGCAACGGAATCCAGGTCGATCAGCGTATAGGCAATGTCGCCGCGCGAGGCGTTGTGCATCTGCGCGATGTTCACGCCGGCCTCGCCAAGCACGTGCGAGAGCTGACCGATCATGTTCGGCCGGTTGCGGTTGGCGATGCACAGGCGCGCCCTGCCCGCGCGTGCCATGCGCGTGTTCGGGAAATTCACTGCGTTATGCACGTTGCCGTTCTCGAGGAAATCGCGCAATTGATCGACCACCATCACGGCGCAGTTTTCCTCCGCCTCGCCGGTGGACGCGCCCAGATGCGGCAAACCGATCACGCGCGCGTTGCCTATGAGTTCGGCGCTCGGGAAGTCGGTAACGTAGCGGCCGATGCGACCGTCGGCCAGACCCTGCGCCAGCGTCGCCGCGTCGACAATTCCTTCGCGCGCGAAGTTGAGCACGACCGTTCCGGGCCGCACCAGATCGAGCGCGGCGGCGCCGAACACGCCGCGGGTGGCGTCGTTGAGCGGTACGTGAAACGTGATGTAGTCCGATGCCGCATACAGCTCGTTCAACGATCCGGCCCTGGTGACTTCGGACGACAGCGCCCAGGCGCCATCGACAGTCATGTGCGGATCGAACCCGAGCACGCGCATGCCGAGCGCGCGCGCGGCATTGGCGACCTTCACGCCAATGGCACCGAGGCCGACGACGCCGAGCGTCTTGCCCGCAAGCTCCGTCCCGACGAAGCGTT
>JAJXWU010000200.1 GCA_021781425.1 Pseudomonadota bacterium | reverse complement strand
AGGATGACCAGCGCGTTCTTGAACACGTTGTCGTTGAACGCGCCCAGCGCCTGGGTCAGGAAGAACGGCAGGAAGCGCCGCTCGCGCAGCAGCTGGAACTGGTTGTGATTGCTCATTGCCGCTCCCGATTTCCCTGAAGCGTAGCAAACCGGCAGTGCGCCGCGAACTGGTGAGTGGCGGTGCGGGCCGCTACACTTTGCGCCCCGTTGTCTGGCGGTGAGCCCGATGAAGCGTTTGCGTATCCTGATTTGCTGTGCGTTCTGCGCCATCTTCGCGGTCGCCGCCGTGGCGGCCGATGACGCCCTGGTGCACGCATTGCCAGTGCCCGACATGAGCAAATTGTCACCGGAACTGGCCAAACAGCTCATCGCCGCGCGCGCGGACTTCGACAAGGCCCGCGTCGACCTGATCGGCGACCGGCTGGCGTTCGCCTATGCCGACATCGGCGCGGTGTATTTCCGCGCCGGGCTGAACGACGTCGCGGCTGTCGCTTTCTACGACGCCAATCAGCTCGCGCCGAAGGACGCGCGCTGGCTGTATCTGCGCGGGGTGGTGGCACAGGAACAAAAGCGCAATGCCGATGCGCGCGCGGATTTCCAGGCGGCGCTGGCGCTGGACAAGATCTATTTGCCGATTCGCTACCGCCTGTCCGCTACCCTGGCCGACCTCGGCGATCTCGACGCCGCACACAAAGTTCTCGCCGACGCGCTGCCGGCCGGCGACAAGCAGGCGACGCTGTTCGCGATGCTCGGCCGTCTGGAAATCAAGCAAAGCAATTACCCCGCCGCGATCGAGCATCTGCAGCAGGCGCTCAAGCTCGAGCCGCAGGCGAATGCGTTGTACAAGAACTTGGCCGACGCTTATGCCGGACAGGGCGATGCCGCGCGGGCCAAGGCGGCGCAAGCCAAGGCCGGCATGGTGCCGCCGAATCTGGCCGATCCGCTGGTCGCGGGCATTTTCGGCAAGTCCCCAGCCGCAGCGCCGGCCGTGCACGGCACGCCGCTGGAACAGGCACGGCAACTGCTGGCGCAGCGCGATTTCGTCGGCGCGCGCGACAGGACAGTCGATGCGCTCAAGGCGAACCCGGATGATGTCGAGGCGCTGGCGCTGGAGGCGCGACTGGATGGTCTGATGGGTAACCGCGCCTTCGCCCAGGACGAGGCATCGCGCGCGCTCAAGCTCAAACCGGACAGCGCCAGCGCAAACCTGAGTCAGGGCATGGTCTATGAGTTCGCCGGCGATGCCGCGCAGGCATTGCCGTTCTACCAGCGCGCGGTCCGCGCCGATGCCGATCAGCCCGATGCGCGCCTGTTGCTCGGCAATGCGCTGATGCGCAACGGCGATTATGCGCGAGCGGCCGAACAGTACTGGCAGCTGGTGCGCATCCTCGCCGGCAACGACGGCGCCGAAGCACGGTTGGCCGCGGCGCTGGCGATGAGCGGACAATGCCGCGACGGCTTGAACGAGATCAATCGGCAGTTGGCCAAGCGCGCACAGGACGGCGACCTGATGCAGGTATTCGTGCGTCTGGCCAGTACCTGCCCCGCGGCGTCGGCGGATGAACGCAGCATGGCGCTCGATTATGCGCAGGCCTTGCACAAGCAGCGCCCGAACGCGAGCGATTCCGCCGCCCTGGCGCTGGCGCAGGCCGCGAATGGCAAGTTCGACGACGCGCAGAAGTCGCAGGCGGAGGCGATCTTCGAAGCCGTGCGCTTGGGCGACAGCGCGGGCGCGGCAATGTACCGCAACACGATGCGGAAATTCGTGACCAAAAAAGTGCCGGCGCAGCCGTGGCCGGCCGGTCATCCCTACATCAACCCGCCGCTGCTTGAGACGCTCGCGCCGCCGGCGAAAAAACCCTGACGTTGCCAAGCCACGCCGATTTCGTCAGCATTGGCGCATGGCCGGGTGGCGCGAACACTGGCGGAGTTGGTGGCACGGACCGCGGGCAGCGGCGCCGGTCGCCACGGGCGTGGTCTGGAAACTGCGCGTCGAGCGCGACCGCGCCGCGATCGGGCGTTTCAACGAGCGCATGGAAAAAACCCTGCTGCCGAGCGTACCCGAGACTGCATTGCGCGCATTGCAGGTCGCCGTCGACGAGTTGCTCACCAATGTGCTGATGCACGCGCAGCAGGCTTCGGGACCGATCGATCTGCAACTGGCGCGTTCGCCCGGTGCGGTGGACGCGACCATCGCGTATCTTGCCGAGCCGTTCGATCCGACCGTCTGGCAGGCACCGCCGGACGGCGACAGCATCGATACCGCGCGCATCGGCGGCCACGGCATTCCGCTGGTGCGTCATCTGATGGACGAATTCCGCTACGAGCACGTCGACGGGCGCAACATCCTGCATTTGCGCAAGAAGTGTTGACGGTTACCGTTGATCGGCGCGATCATGCGCCGCCCGTCCGGGCGCAAACAGTCCGGGCCCAAACGAAACAGGGGATTGTCATGCGTCAGGTATTGCCGGTATTCGCGAGTCTGGCCTTGGCTGCTGCTGCCTTGCCGGCGCAGGCGACGATTACCGTGCTCAACCAGTGGCACATGGGCGAGGCCGATGCGGGCGCCAGCGCGGGCGGCGCAGGCGCGGTGGCCACGGTCGACAGCGTCGGCGGATTCAATCTGAACAAGGTTGGCGCTCCGACGTATGCGTCCGATGTCCCTCCGCGCATCGGCAGCACCCTGTCGCTCGCATTCAATGGCACGACCGACGAATACAACAATACGACTGCAGTCGCCTCCGCGTTGACCGATAATTTCGGCATCGAGGCTTGGGTCAAATCCAATGGCAGCACGACGGGCAACGCCACCATCGCCTACAACGGCAATACCAGCAGCGCTGGTTGGGGCATATACCGGTTGGGCGCGAACTACGGCGTGCTCTACGGTGGCAATCTTGGCGCGGGCGTCAGCCCGATTTCCACGGCATGGACGGAATTGGCCCTGGTGCGCGACAACGGCACCACCACGTTCTACGTCAACGGCGTGGCCAGCTACACCACCACGGTAGGCCCGAATCCGCCGGCCGGCGGTACGGGCATCGGCGGCAACCCGCTCCTTTCCGGTTTCGAGTTGTTCGACGGCAAGATCGACGAGGTGCGCATCTTTTCATTCGTGCCCGGCGCATTTTCGGCCGGCGATCTGAATCTGCCGCCGCCCGTGCCCACACCCATGCTTTCGTTGCGGGCGCTGGGCCTGCTCGGCTTGGGAATGCTGGGGTTGGCCTGGCTCGGCTTGCGCCGCCGCAAGGCCAACACAATCAGCGTTTGATCGCCCGCCAGCCGATGTCGCGGCGGCAGAACAGGCCGTCGGCCTTGATCTTGCGCACCGCTTCGTAGGCGCGCTTCTGCGCAGCGGCGAAATCCTCGCCGAGCGCGCACACGGTCAGCACGCGGCCGCCAGCGGTGACAATCTTGCCGTTCTCCGGTTTTGTTCCGGCATGGAAGATTTTCACGTCGGCGCCGAATTCCGCATCGAGTCCTTCGATCGCATCGCCCAGGCGCACCTTGCCCGGATAACCGTGTGCGGCCAGCACCACGCCGAGCGCCGGACGCGCATCCCAACTGGCGCTCACCTTGTCCAGGCGTCCGTCCAGAGCGGCGTCGATCAAATCCAGCAGATCGGATTTCAGGCGCAGCAGAATCGGCTGAGTTTCCGGGTCGCCCATGCGCACGTTGAATTCGATCACGCGCGGCGTGCCGTGCTTGTCTATCATCAGGCCGGCATACAAAAAACCGATGAACGGCGCACCTTCGGCGGCCATGCCGGCCAGCGTGGGCTCGATGATTTCGCGCAGGATGCGGCGTTCGACTTCGGGCGTGACCACCGGTGCCGGCGAATACGCGCCCATGCCGCCGGTATTCGGTCCCAAGTCGCGATCGTCGCGGCGTTTGTGATCCTGGCTGGTCGCCAGCGGCAGCGCACGGCGGCCATCGCACAGCACGATATAGCTGGCTTCCTCGCCGTCGAGGAACTCCTCGATCACGACGCGTGCCGAGGCTTCGCCGAGCACGTGCGCGCCGAGCATGTCGTGCAGCGCCTGTTCGGCGTCGGGCAAGGTGAGCGCCACGACCACACCCTTGCCCGCGGCCAGGCCGTCGGCCTTGATCACGATCGGCGCGCCGTGCGCGCGCACATGGGCGAGTGCGGGTTTGAGCTGATCGAACGCGGCGTGGCGCGCGGTGGGAATATTGTGGCGGACCAGGAATTGCTTGGCGAAGGTCTTGGAGCCTTCGAGTTGGGCGGCGAGCCTGCGCGGGCCAAAGCAGCGCAGGCCCGCGCCGCGGAAGCGGTCGACGACCCCTGCAACCAGCGGCACTTCCGGACCGACCACGGTCAATGCGACATTTTCCACTTTTGCCACGGACAACAAGCCGTCGATGTCGTGCATCGCGACGTCGGTGTTGCGTACGCCGAACTCGGTTGCGGTGCCGGCATTGCCCGGCGCGACGATCACCTCGCTCACGCGCGGCGATTGCTTGAGTTTCCACGCCAGCGCGTGTTCGCGCCCGCCGGAGCCTATAACGAGAACCTTCATTTTCCTACCCAAACTCGGGAAACGGTGTTGGAAGCGTAACGAGCGAAGGCAGATCGCGGGCCGCCGGAGTACAGGAACCGGAGCATACGGTCGAGCCTGTGAGGATTCCGGGCACCGCCGGCGCGTGAGCAGCCGAGCGCGATAGCTTATAACACCGCTTCAATGCCGGAAGTGGCGCACCCCCGTAAGCACCATC
>JAJXWU010000153.1 GCA_021781425.1 Pseudomonadota bacterium | reverse complement strand
GGCGCTCCTTGCCGCCCTTGCCGGTCACGCGCAACACGCCCTGGCGCAGATTGATCTGGCTCGCACGCAGGCCGACCAGTTCGCTCACGCGCAGGCCGGTGGCGTAGATCAGCTCGAACATGGCGCGATCGCGCAGGCCGAGCGGTGTTTCCACATCCGGCGCGCGAATCAGCGCTTCGACTTCGCGCTCGGACAACGCCTTCGGCAGCGGCCGCGGCAGTTTCGGCGCATCCAGGAGCAGTGTCGGATCTTCCGCGATCGCGCCGAGCGCCGCGCGCTGCCGGTAGAAATGCCGCAGGGTGGACAACAATCGCGCATTGCTGCGCGCGCTGTAGCCGGCGCCACGCCGGCCGCCGGCCGAGAAGCGCGCGGCGAGATAGGCATTGAGCGATTCGCGCGTGGCGCGATCCAGACTCCCACCCCGCCCCGCCAGCCAGCGCGACAGGCCTTCCAGATCCTGCCGGTAGCTCGACAACGTGTTGTCGGCGAGCCCGCTTTCGGACCACAGTTTTTCGAGGAAAGCGTCGATGGCGGCGCGATCGATCTCGTTGACAGATGGGCGCGCGCGCTGAGAATTGCTCATGCTTGGCGATCCGGTACAGAAACCCGTTCGCCGTGAGCGTGGCGCCGCAGACGCGAAATCGAAGGGCCGCGTTGCGCTGCGCTTCGACTTCGCTTGCTGCGCAAGCTACGCTCAGCGCGAACGGAAGTTTGGAGTTTCCATGAGCGAACCGATGTCCGCAACACCCGCGCCGTTGCGTCTGCGCCTTGCCGCCGCCGCCTACGACCTGCTGCCGCTGCTCGGACTGTGGTTCGCCGCCGCCGTGCTGGCCCTTGCCATCACGGGCGGTGCGCTCGACACGCACACGCTCGCCGGCAAGTTTCTCGTGCAGGGACTCGCGCTGGTTCTGAGCGGTGCGTATTTCATCGTCTCGTGGTCACGCGGCGGCCAGACCATCGGTATGCGCGCCTGGAAACTGCGCGTGGTCGATACCGATGGCCGGCGCTTGCCGTTGCCGCGCGCCCTGCTGCGCTTCGTCGCCGCGCTGATTTCGCTCGCCGCACTCGGCGCCGGATTCTGGTGGGCACTGGTCGATGCGCAAAAACGCACGTGGCACGACATCGTCGCGGGCGCACAAATGGTGCATGTGGCCGAGACGTAATCAGCCGTACTTGCGGAAATACAGCACCGCTCCGCCGGCCAGCAGCGCCGAGGGCAAGACATTGGCCAGGGCCATGTTGAAATTGTATACCGCGCCCATGCTGACCACGGCGCTCTGGAAGAAATAGTAGAAAATCGCCAGCGCGATGCCGATGAACAGGCGTTTGCCCAGGCCGCCGGTACGCAGCGTACCGAAGGCGAACGGCACCGCGCAGAACGCCAGCACCAGCACGTTGAGCGGATAAAAGATGCGGCCCCAGAACGCGCGCTGGTAGCTGCCGGCATCCTGGCGGTTGCGCCGCATGTAGTCGATGTTGCGCGAAAGATCCGTGATCGACAGATATTCGGGATGGATCATCGACACCGCGAGCACGTTCGGATCGAGCGCCGACTTCCACTGCGCCTCCGGCAGCAGCGTGCTCGTCGCCGATGTGTTGCCGAATTGCGTGCGGCGCACGTCGTGAAAGGTCCATTCGCCGCCGGCGTGCGTTGCCGTCTTCGCCAGCGCCAGCGCGGTCAACTTGCCGGCAGCGTCGAACTCGAACACGCGCACGTCCTGCAATTCCACACTCGGGCCGTGCTTGCTGTTGTGCGTGCGGCCGTGCTTGGCGTTGACCACATTGCTCCCGTCGCGCGCCCACAGGCTGCCGCCACGGCCGATGGCGACGTCCTTGGACTTTGCGGCGAGCGCCAGCGCCTCGGCCTTCTGCTCGCCGCGCGGGCCGATGGTCTCGCCCATCAGCATCACCAGTGCGGTCAGCGCGGTCAGCGTCACGATCACCGAGAAACAGATGCGCAGCTTGGATAAACCCGCGGCGCGCAGCGCAGTCAGCTCGCCGCTGGTGGCGAGGCCACCCATGCCGAGCAGGCCGCCGATCAGCGCGGCGTAGCCGAAGAACTGGTAGCCGCGGCGCGGCACGGTGAGCAGGGTGTAGGCCACCGCCTTGCTCAGCGTGTACTGGCCGGTGCCGATGTCATTGATCTCGCCGACGAACGCCCGGAAGGCATCGAAGCCGACCAGGAATCCCCACGTCACCAGCACCGCGCCGAACACGGAAATCGCCACCAGCTTGTCGACCTGCTTGAACGCCTGCGTGCGCATCAGGCCGCACCCGGTTGCTTGCGCAGGCGCGCTGGTTTCGGTTTCGGCAGCTTGTCGCTGCGCCAGATCAGATACACGGCGATCAGCACGGCAGGAATCTGCACCCACCAGAAGCCGATGCGCGGATCGAGCCGGCCCTGGCTGAGCCAGGAACGATCCAGGGCAAGGAAGTTGTAGTAGACGAACCAGGCCAGCAAGGCGATCAGCAGGCGCGCGTAACGCGGCTCGCGCGGCGAGGATTTCGCCAGCGGCAGACCGAGCAGCACCAGTACCAGCACCGACACCGGCGCGGCCAGTCGCCATTGCAGCTCCACGCGCTGCACCCGATCGGCGCTGGTCAGCAACTGCGACGTCGGCGCGCTGCGCTTGGCCGAATCGGGCGTGGTGTCGGTGTCGTTGTCCGGCAACTGGATATCGTTGCGCGCGTAGCGCATCAGGCGCCAATTGTCCTGACCCAGCGTGCCTTCGACGCGGAAGCCGTCGTTCAGGCCGAGAAAGCGCTGCGCGCCGTCGGCGTCGTGGAAGAGTTCGCCGCTGGCCGCGGTGACGATATTGATGCCGGTGCTGCCGTCCTTCGCATTCGTGCGTTCGCTTTCCAGGAACAATTTGCGGAACTTGGTGCCGTCGGCGTTCATCTCCTCGACATACATCACGCCGTCGTTTTTCGGCAGCTCGACGAAGCGCCCGGGTTCGAGCCCGGCGATGATCAGCGAGCGGCTCGCTTCTTCCTGCAGCGCCTGCGCCTGGCGCACCGCCGCAGGAGCCAGCCAGAACGCGATCAGCGCGATCGCCGCGGCGAGCGGCACGCCGAACAGCGCGAGTGGACGCAGCAGGCCGGATGCCGGCAGGCCCGAGGCGGCGAACACGGCCATCTCGCTTTCGCGGTAGAGCCGTCCGTAGGCCATCTGCACACCGAGAAACGCGGCCAGCGGCACGAGCAGGGTGAGCGTATCGACCGTGCGCAGACCGATCAGCGCCAGCAGCAGATCGGCGGCGACACGGCCGCGCGCGATCTTGGCGAGCAGATCGGCCACCGTCGCGCCGACGGTTACCAGCAGCAGGATCGCGGTGGCCGCGGCGAAACTCCACGCGAGCTCGCGCGCCAGATAGCGGTCGACGATACGCAGCATCACTCAATCCGGTAAACTTCGTGTTCGCCGCGCGATTGCACAATGCGCCGCGTTCAGTCGCTTAAGTGTAGCCGCTGACATCGCGCCGCTGCGCATCTTTTTTTCAGGAACCCGCAATGACCCTCAGTTTCGATCTCACCCAGGACGCTCCGGAAACCTGCGCCGCGCCGTGCATCGTCGCCGGCGTGTACGAGGACGGCACGCTCGGCGCGACGGCCGCGCGCATCGACGAAAAGTCCGGCGGCGCGATTCGGCGCCTGTACGCCTCAGGCGACCTCACCGGCAAACAAGGCAGTTCGCACACCTTGTTCGCCCTTGCCGGCATCGCCGCGCCGCGGGTACTGATCATCGGCCTGGGCGACGCGAAGAAGTTCGATGCCGCGCGCTTCGCCCGCGCCTGCGCCGAGGCGGCGCGCGGGCTCAAGGCGCTGCCGATCGAGCGTGCCGTGTCCTGCCTGACCGAACTCGACGTGCCGGGCAAGGATATGGCGTGGAAGCTGCGCACCGCCGCGCTCGCGAGCGACGCGCAGGCGTACAAATACACGGCGACGTTCAAGCCCAAACCGAAACCGTCGCGTCCGGAATTTTCCGCCATCGCCTTCGCCGCACCCGCGTCCGCCGCCGGCGCGCTGGCGCAGGCTTCCGCCATCGCCGCGGGTGTGCGCTTCGCGCGCGAGCTCGGCAACCTGCCGCCGAATATCTGCACGCCGGCCTACATCGCGCAAGTCGCGCAGAAACTCGCCGCCGACCATCCGGGCGTGAGTTGCGAAATCCTGGAAGAGGGCGAGATGCGCGCGCTCGGCATGGGCGCACTGCTCGGCGTGGCGCTCGGCTCGGCCAACTCGCCACGCCTTATTTGCCTGCAATGGCACGGCGCGGGCGACGCTCAGCCCTATGCATTGGTCGGCAAGGGCGTCACCTTCGATTCGGGCGGCATCAACATAAAGCCGAGCGCCGGCATGGAGGAAATGAAGTTCGACATGTGCGGCGCCGCCGGCGTGCTCGGCGCGTTCCTAGCCGCGGTCAAGCTCAGGTTGAAACTGAATCTCGTCTGCGTCGTGCCTGCGGTGGAAAACATGCCCAGTGGCACGGCGCAACGTCCCAGCGACGTCGTCACCACGATGTCCGGGCAGACCGTGGAGATCCTCAACACCGACGCCGAAGGGCGTCTGATCCTGTGCGACGCGTTGACGTACGTGCAGAAGTTCAAGCCGGAAGTCATCGTCGACGCGGCAACGCTGACCGGCGCCTGTGTCGTCGCGCTCGGCAAGCACGCTTCGGGTTTGATGACGCAGGACGATGCACTCGCGAACGAACTGCTCGCCGCCGGCGAGGCCGCGCGCGAGCGCGCC
>JAJXWU010000170.1:8310-19371 GCA_021781425.1 Pseudomonadota bacterium | reverse complement strand
GTTCGTGGATGCCAGCGGTGGCTATGGCGGCGGCTGGTATCCTCCACAGGGTTGGGATCATCACTTCCAGATCCGTTGCCACAGCAGCGGCTATCGGTACGGTTTTTGCGCGGTCGACCTGGGCCGCGGCGGACGCGCCTACCTGCAGCGGCAGGAATCGGATTCGGCCTGCATCGAGGGACAGACCTGGGGCTGGAACCGCGCCGGCATCTGGGTGGATCAGGGCTGTTCCGGAATATTCACGATTGACCGGCGCTGGCGTTGAGTTTGCGCACAGTGCCAGAGCCAGCAAAAGCCCGCCGACAGGCGGGCTTTTGTTTGCAGTGCAGCAAAATCCTTCGTAGGATGCGAAGTTTGCATGTGGGCGGTTCCGCCCCGCACGACGAATTTAGGGATTTCCATGCGTAGCAATTATTGTGGCCTGATCGATGAGGCCCTGATTAGTCACGATGTCACTGTGTGCGGTTGGGTCGATACCCGCCGCGATCATGGCGGGGTGATCTTCATCGACCTGCGCGACCACGAAGGCATCGTCCAGGTCGTGATCGAACCGGACAACGCGACCGCGTTCGCCGCCGCCGAGCACCTGCGCTACGAGTTTTGTCTGCGCATTACCGGCAAGGTGCGCCACCGCCCCGCGAGCCAGATCAATGAGCGCCTGCGCACCGGCAGGATCGAAGTCGTCGCGGCGACGGTCGAGGTGCTCAATGCAGCCGCACCGTTGCCGTTCATGCTCGACGACACCACCGGCGAGGAGCCGCGTCTGCGCTGGCGCTATCTCGACCTGCGTCGGCCGGAGATGCAGCGCAAGATGCGCCTGCGTACCAAGTTGGTTGCTGCCTTGCGCCGCTATCTCGACGCACGCGGCTTCCAGGACATCGAAACCCCGATCCTGACCCGCGCCACGCCCGAGGGTGCGCGCGATTTCCTGGTGCCTTCGCGCCTGCATCCGGGCGAATTCTACGCACTGCCGCAGTCGCCGCAGTTGTTCAAGCAGATTCTGATGATGGCCGGTTTCGACCGCTACTATCAGATCGCGCGCTGCTTCCGCGACGAGGCGTTGCGCGCCGACCGCCAGCTGGAATTCACCCAACTCGACATGGAATTTGCGTTCGTGCAGGAACGCGACGTGCAGGATTGCGTCGAAGCGATGATCCGCGACGTGTTCAAGGAAGTGGCCGGCGTCGAACTGGCCAAAAACTTTCCGCGCATGACGTATGTGGAGGCCATGCGCCGTTTCGGTTCGGACAAACCGGATCTGCGTATACAACTGGAACTGGTGGACATCGCGAACGAGGTCAGGCACGTTGAATTCAAGGTGTTCTCCGGTCCCGCCAACGATGCCGGCGGGCGCGTCGCCGCGCTGCGTCTGCCCGGTGGCGCCAAGCAGCCGCGCAAATACCTCGATGACCTCGGTCCTTATGTGACCCGATACGGCGCCAAGGGCCTGGCCTGGATCCGCATCGACGATCTGGCCAAGGGCCGCGAAGGCATGACCAGCCCGATCCTGAAATTTCTCGACGATGCGGCGTTGAATGGCATCTTGCACGCAGTCGGTGCGCAAAGCGGCGACGTGATCTTCTTTGGCGCGGGCTCCTACAAAACTGTCAGCGATTTCATGGGGGCGCTGCGCGTGAAGGTCGCACACGACAACGGCCTGGTCGAAAACGCCTGGAAGCCGCTGTGGGTCACCGATTTCCCGATGTTCGAATACGATCACGAGGAAAAGCGCTACGTCGCCCTGCATCACCCATTCACCGCGCCCAAGGTCGACGACATCGCCGATCTGAAGGCGAACGCGGCCAGCGCGGTCTCGCGCGGTTACGACATGGTGCTCAACGGCAATGAGATCGGCGGCGGCTCGATCCGCATCCATCGTCCGGACATGCAAAGTGCAGTGTTCGCCCTGCTCGGCATTGATGCGGACGAGGCGCAGGCAAAATTCGGCTTCCTGCTCGAGGCGCTGCGCTATGGCGCGCCGCCGCACGGCGGCATCGCTTTTGGCATTGACCGCCTGGCTGCACTGCTGGCCGGCACCGAGTCGATCCGCGAGGTGATTGCGTTTCCGAAGACCGCTACCGCGCAATGCCTGATGACCGACGCACCATCGCCCGTGACCGAGATGCAACTGCAAGAGGTACATGTGCGCGTGGTCAAGCCGGTGAAGTCCTGATCCGAAGTCGGCGATGAACGATCACGTCATCCTCCTGCACGGTCTGTGGATGCGCGGCTTCACGCTGGCCGCGCTGCGTCATCGTCTGCAAGAGGCCGGATTCTCGGTCGAATTGTTCGACTACGCGAGTGTGCTGCGCGGCCCCGAGATCGGGGTCGAGCGCCTGATCGCGCAGGTGCAAAATCAGGACGGCAGGAGGACCCACTTCGTCGGGCACAGCCTCGGTGGCCTGGTGGCGCTGCAGGCGTTGCAGCGCGCGCCGGATTTGACCCGCGGGCGCGTGGTGTGCCTCGGTTCGCCGCTGCGCGGCAGTGCGGTGGCACGTACGGTCGCACAGTTTCCTGGCGGCTCGCTGGTGATCGGCAAGAGCCTCGATGTGCTCACGCGCGGCCTCGAGCGCTGGGCAGGCAGGCAAGCGGTCGGCGCGATCGCGGGACGCCTGCCGATCGGTTTCGGCTTCGCCTTCGGTGCGCTGACCTCGCCGCACGACGGCACCGTGAGCGTGGCCGAAACCGAATTGCCCGGGTTGACCGATCACTGCGTGGTGCCCGCCACCCACACCGGTCTGCTGTTCTCGCAGGATGCGGCCGAGCAGACCATCGCATTTCTGCGCACTGCGCGATTTGCTCCCGGCGCATGAACGCGGGCCGGCAGGCGCGCAGTGCTAAAATCCGCGCGATGACACGCATCCTCGGCATCGATCCCGGATCGCAGCGCACCGGCATCGGCATCATCGATGCGGATGCGGGTGGCGCGTCGCGGCATGTCTTCCACACCGCGCTGGACCTGCTCGGCAACGAAACCTTTCCGCTACGCCTGAAGCAGATCTTCGACGAGGTCTGCGCGCTCATCGCCGAGCACCAGCCGGCGGAGGCGGCGGTGGAGCGCGTGTTCATGGCGCGCAATCCCGATTCGGCGCTCAAGCTCGGTCAGGCGCGCGGCGCAGCGATCTGCGCCGTGGTTCACAGCGGCTTGCCGGTAACAGAATACGCAGCGAAGGAAATCAAGCAGGCCGTGGTCGGCGGCGGCGCCGCGGACAAGACCCAGATCCAGCACATGGTCGGTGTGCTGCTCAACATCCCGCGCAAGCTGCAGGCCGACGCGGCCGACGCACTCGCCGTCGCGCTCACGCATGCGCACACGCGCGCGAGCGTGCAACGCATCGGCATCCCGCGGACAGCCTGGCGCAGGCGACGCTGACATGATCGGCCGTATCAAGGGCATTCTGATTTCCAAGCGGCCGCCCTGGCTGGTGGTTGACGTCGGCGGCGTCGGCTACGAACTCGAGGCGCCGATGTCGACCGTGTTCGATCTGCCGGAGACCGGCCGCGAAATCTCGCTGTACACGCATTACGCGGTCAAGGAAGACACGGTCGCGCTGTACGGATTCCTGCGCGAAGCCGAGCGCACGTTGTTTCGCACCGTGCAGAAAGTCAGCGGCATCGGCGCGAAGATCGCGCTGGCGGTGCTGTCGGGCACTTCCACCGACGAATTCGCGCGCCTGGTCCAGTCTGGCGACATCGGCGCGCTCACGCGCATTCCCGGCATCGGCAAGAAAACTGCCGAACGTATCGTGGTCGAATTGCGCGACCGCGTCGACGGCCTTGCCATACCGGGGCCGGGCAGCGCCGGAGGATTGCCGCGCGATGCGCAATCCGAGGCGGTCGTCGCTTTGCAGCAACTGGGCTACAAGCCGGTCGAGGCCGCGCGCCTGGCGAAAGATGCCGCCGCCGATGGCGACGGCGCCGAAGCCATCATCCGCAAGGCGCTCAAGGCCGCGTTGCGTTAGGAGAACCACGATGGCGGAAATGATCGATCCTGCGTCCCAAGCCACGCGCAAGGCATTTGCCACAATGGCGCTGGGCGCGCTGGGCGTCGTTTATGGCGACATCGGCACCAGCCCGCTGTACACGATCCAGAGCACCTTCGGCGATGCCAACGCCGCGATCACGCCGGATGCCGTCAACATCCTGGGCGTGTTGTCGGTGACATTCTGGCTGCTCGTAATGATCGTTTCGCTGAAATATGTCGTCTTCATCATGCGCGCGGACAACAATGGCGAAGGCGGCATGATGGCGCTGATGGCGCTGGCGCAGCGCGCGGCGCGCGGCAATGTACGCGTGCGTTGGGTCATCATGATCCTGGGTCTGCTCGGCGCTTCGCTGTTCTACGGCGACGGCGTGATCACGCCGGCGATCTCGGTATTGTCCGCGGTGGAAGGCCTGAAAGTGCTGACGCCCGAGCTTTCGCATTGGGTGGTGCCGTTGACCGTGCTCATCCTGCTCGGTCTGTTCGTTGTGCAAAACCGGGGCACCTCGAGGGTCGGTGCCGTATTCGGTCCGATCATGCTGGTCTGGTTCGCGACCATCGCCGTGCTCGGCGCCATGGAAATCACGCATCAGCCGCACGTGCTGTTGGCGCTCAACCCGTGGTACGGCCTGGAGTTCTTCCGCGTCAATGGCTGGCACGGCTTCCTCGCGCTCGGCGGCATCGTGCTCGCGATCACGGGCTGCGAGGCACTGTACGCTGACATGGGCCACTTCGGCCGTAATCCGATCCGCCTGGCCTGGTTCGGCTACGTGTCGCCCGCGTTGGTGCTGAACTACTTCGGCCAAGGCGCGCTGTTGCTGTCCAATCCCAAGGCGATCGACAATCCGTTTTACCGGCTGGTGCCGCAGACCCTACTCTTGCCGATGATCGTGCTCGCCGCGATCGCCACCGTGATCGCCTCGCAGGCGGTGATTTCCGGGGCGTTCTCGATGACCCGCGAGGCGATCCAGCTCGGCTTCTCGCCGCGCCTGGAAGTGGTGCACACCTCGCGGCAGACGCTGGGCCAGATCTACCTGCCGTGGGTGAACCGTCTGCTGCTGGTACTGGTCGTCGCCGCCGTGCTCGGTTTCCGCTCGTCGAACGCGCTTGGCGCCGCATACGGCATCGCCGTGACCGGCACGATGTTCATCACCACCTGCCTCGCCTTGATCGTGGCCCGGCGCTTGTGGGGCTGGAGCCGGCTGCTGGTCGGCTTGGCGGGCGTCGTGTTCCTTACCATTGATGCCTCGCTGTTCAGCGCCAACGCGATCAAGATCGAGGATGGTGGCTGGTTCCCGCTCGTGCTCGGCCTGTTCGCGTTCCTGATCATGAGCACCTGGCGGCGCGGGCGCGATCTGGTGCTGCGCGAATTGAAGCAATCGGGACTTGCGCTGGAGCCGTTCATCGCCAGCCTCGCCGAGCATCCGCCGCTGCGCGTGCCGGGCACTGCGGTGTTCCTGACCGCGAACATCAACGCAGTACCGAATGCACTGCTGCACAACCTCAAGCACAACAAGGTGCTGCACGAACGCAACGTGCTACTGACGGTAGAAACGCTCGAATCCCCGGTGGCCGAGTACGGCGAGCGTACCGAGATCACCGCGCTCGGCCATGATTTTTTCCGACTCACCCTGCGCTTCGGTTTTGCCGAGGATCCGGATATCCCCGCCGCGCTGCAAAGCTGCGCCGCCAAGGGCATCGGCTTCGACATGATGGACACGACTTTCTTCGTCAGCCGCGAGAGCATCATTGCCACCGACCGTGCCGGCATGCCGCTGTGGCGCGACAAGCTGTTCGCCTTTCTCGCGCGCAATGCGAGTTCGGCAACCGCGTTCTTTCGCATTCCCGGCAACCGGCTGATTGAGCTCGGCACACAGGTGGAAATCTGATCGCTCTGCCATAATGGCGGCATGAACGAAACCCGCGTCATCGCCACGGCCGCCACTCGCGAGGACGAGATCGCCGAAGCCACGATCCGCCCGCAGAAACTGGGCGAATATCTCGGCCAGCAGGCGGTACGCGAACAGCTTGCCATCTACATCGAGGCGGCACGGCGGCGCGGCGAGGCGCTCGACCACGTGCTGATCTTCGGTCCGCCCGGGCTGGGCAAGACCACGCTATCGCACGTGATCGCAAACGAACTCGGCGTGAACCTGCGCGCGACCTCAGGCCCGGTGATCGAGCGCGCCGGTGACCTGGCCGCACTGCTTACCAATTTGCAGCCGCGCGACGTGCTGTTCGTCGACGAGATCCATCGCCTGTCGCCGGTGGTCGAGGAAATCCTCTATCCGGCGATGGAGGACAACCAGATCGACATCATGATCGGCGAGGGCCCGGCCGCGCGTTCGATCAAGCTCGACCTGCCGCCGTTCACGCTGGTTGGCGCAACCACGCGCGCGGGCCTGCTGACGAGTCCGTTGCGCGACCGTTTCGGCATCGTCCAGCGCCTGGAGTTCTATACGCCAGACGAACTCGCCGCGATCGTGCGGCGCTCGGCGAAGATCCTCGGCATCGCCTGTGCGGATGTTGGCGCGGACGAGATCGCCAAGCGCGCGCGCGGCACGCCGCGCATCGCCAACCGTTTGCTGCGGCGCGTGCGCGACTACGCCCAGATCAAGGCTGGCGGCACGATCACGCGCGAAGTCGCGATCGCGGCGATGGGCATGCTGAAAGTCGACGCGGAGGGCTTCGACGCGCTCGATCGGCGCTTGCTGGAGACCATCATCGAGCATTTCGACGGCGGTCCGGTGGGCGTGGAATCGCTCGCCGCGGCGCTGTCGGAAGAGCGCGGCACGATCGAGGACGTGCTCGAACCCTTCCTGATCCAGCAGGGATTCCTGATGCGCACCGCGCGCGGGCGCGTAGCCACGAACAAGGCGTACCGGCACCTTGGATTGAAGGCGCCGAAGCGATCGACAGCAGAGGATCTGTTCGACGCGGAAAAGGGGTCAGAGTGAAATTTTCTCTCGATGCGTGTCCTGATAGCGCAATGTCGGCCGGGAAAATTCACTTCGCCCCCTTTTCCTGGCCGATCCGCGTCTACTGGGAAGACACCGACGCCGGCGGTGTGGTCTACCACGCGGCCTACCTGCGTTTTCTCGAACGCGCGCGCACCGAGTGGCTGCGCGCCTGCGGTGTTGAGCAGGCGCGTGTACGTGAACAACACGGCGTGCTGTTCGTGGTCGCGGATTTGTCCGTGAAGTTTCATCTCCCGGCGCGACTGGACGACGCGTTGCGCGTTGACATCACCGCGTTCACGCGGCGTTCGGCCTCGATGCGCTTCGCGCAATGTATACTCCGCCCCGGCGATGGCGCGCTGCTGATCGAAGCCGAAGTGCGCGCCGCCTGCATCGACGCGGTCAGCCACAAACCGCGTCGCATCCCGGATTCCCTGCTGATGGAGCACGTTCGCGCATGAATGACGGCATCAATGTCCTGCAGCTGGCGCTCAACGCCAGCCTGTTCGTCAAGATCGTCATGGCGATCCTGCTCGCGTTTTCGGTCCTGTCGTGGGTGATCATTTTCCGCAAGATGAATGTGCTCAACCGCGCGATGAAGGGCGCGGACGATTTCGAGGAACGCTTCTGGTCGGGCGCCGACCTCGCCGGTCTGTTCCGCGACGTCACCGCGAACGGCGACCGCATCACCGGCATCGAGAGCATCTTCGAAGCGGGTTTCCGCGAATTCGCGCGCCTGCGCCAGCGCCGGCACATGGATCCGCGCACGATCCTGGAAGGCGCCCAACGCGGCATGCGCGTGGCGCAAAGCCGCGAGCTCGACCGGCTCGAACAGAACCTGGAATTCCTCGCCAATGTCGGCTCGATCAGCCCCTACGTCGGCCTGCTCGGCACCGTCGCCGGCATCATGGTCGCGTTCGTGGGCCTGGCTAACGTCAAGGAGGCGACCATCGCCATGGTCGCGCCGGGAATCTCCGAGGCGCTGATCGCGACGGCGATGGGACTGATCGCCGCGATTCCGGCGGTGTGGGCCTACAACCGCTACTCGAACAAGGTCGAACGGATTCTCAGCCGTTACGACACCTTCGTGGAGGAGTTCTCCTCGATCCTGCAGCGTCAAGCTCACCTCGACGAGACTTGACCCCGGCGACACGCGATTTCCGTTGGAACAAACCGTCATGCAAGCGTCCGGACGCAACCGCAAGCGCCGCAAGCTCAAATCCGAGATCAACGTCGTGCCGTACATCGACGTGATGCTCGTGCTGCTCATCATCTTCATGGTTACCGCGCCCTTGCTCAATCTCGGCGTCGACATCCAGTTGCCGCAGTCGGCGGCCAGGGCGGTGCAGGCCAACAGCGAACCGATCGTGATCAGCGTGGACAAGGACGGGAATCTGTACCTGACCCTGGGCACGGCCAAGCGCGAGAGCATTGATGCCGACAACCTCGTGCGCAAGGTCACCGCCTTCGTGCACCAGAATCCGCACGTGCCGGTGCTGATCGCCGGCGACAATCGCGCCACGTATGGCCAGATCTACGAAATCCTGCCCGCGCTGCAGCAGGCCGGCGTGACCAAGGTCGGATTGATGAGCCAGCCGGTGCAGCAGTCGCGGCGTTGACTCCGGCCATGGAAAGCTTTGGCGACAAGCTGCGCGCGTGGGTACTGGCGGTGCTGGTACATCTGGGCGTGGTCGCGCTGCTGTTCGCCGGCCTGTTCTGGACCAGCACGACGCGCCCGCTCAGCCTGCCCGGGCCGGTGATCGAGGCCGAACTCGTCGGCATCAGCGCGGCGCCGAAACCCGCCGCACCGCGACCGTCGAAACCGGCACCGGCGAAACCCGCTGCTCCGGCGCCCGCGCCGCCCAAGCCGCCCGAACCCAAGCCGCAACCGCCGAGCCAGGTGCAGAACCAGGATCGCATCGAGCGCGAGAAGGTCGCCGAACTGGCCTTGCAAAAAGCCGAGGATGCCAAGCGTGCCGAAGAGGAACGCCATCGCCAGGAGCAGGTGCTGCTCGACCAGCAGCAGCGTCAGGAGCGCGAGCGCATGCAGCAGCTCGCGCAGATCCGGCGCGAGCGTGAAGCTGCCGACCGCAAGGCCAAGCTCGAGAAGCAGAAGCTCGAGCAACTCAAGGATCTGGCCAAGGCCAAGCCGGTTCCGGCGCAGCCCGTCCCGCAGGCCGAGCAGGCGAAATCGGGAACCAATGGCAACGACGACAGTCTGCAAGCCCAGTACTTCGCCGCGATCCAGAACGCCGTGACCGAAAACTGGCTGCGCCCGGACAATGCCCAGCCCGGCTTGCGTTGCATGCTGCGCATCGTGCAGATTCCCGGAGGCGACGTGATCGGCGTGCAGTTGCTAAACCCGTGCAACGCCGATCCGCTCACGCGCGCCTCGATCGAACAGGCGGTCAAGCGCGCCGCGCCGCTGCCGTACAAAGGCTACGAAAAGGCGTTCCAGCGCGAAATCGATTTCAATTTCACCTACGACGGATGAATCCCGCCATGACTCAACGGATTTTTGCCAGACTCCTCGCCGCACTCGTCCTGATGCTGACCGCTGCCACGGCGCTCGCCCAAGGTCTGAGCGGCGATGTGCCGACCATCGACATCAAGAATGGCACCGCCTCGGCCACGCCGATCGCGGTGATCCCGTTCGCCTTCGAGGGCGCCGGCTTGCCGCCGGATACCGACGTCGCCGCCGTGATCGGCAACGATCTGAACCGCTGCGGCCAGTTCCGCAGCCTGCCCAAGAATGACATCGTCGAATACCCAACGCGCGGCAGCGAGATCAAGTATCCGACCTGGAACCTGCTCAAGCAGGCCTACATTCTGGTCGGTCGCCAGATCGAGAATCCGGGTGGCGACATCCGCGTCGAGTTCGAGTTGTACGACGTGGCCAAACAGCAGCAGCTGCTTGCGCTCGCCATCACCGGTCAGCGTACCGGCCTGCGCGACGTGGCGCACCAGATCGCCGACCTTGTCTACGAGAAGATCACCGGCGTGCGCGGCGCGTTCTGGACGCGCATCGCCTACATCACCGCGACCGGTACCGGCAACAATATCCAGTACGCGCTGATGGTGGCCGATTCGGACGGCTACAACCCGCAGACCGTGGTGCGCTCGCGCGAGCCGCTGTTGTCGCCGGCATGGTCGCCGGATGGCACCAAATTGGCCTACGTTTCGTTCGAGCGCGGCAATTCCTCGATCTACATCCAGGAAATCGCCACCGGTGCACGCGAGGTGATCTCAGCGCGCAAGGGCATCAACGGTGCGCCCGCCTTCTCGCCGGATGGCACCCGCCTAGCCATGACGCTTTCCTTTGCCGGCCATCCCAACATCTACACGATGGATCTGGCCAGCCACCAGCTCACGCAACTCACGCGCGGTTTCGCGATCGACACCGAGCCCAGATGGATGCCTGACGGGCAGAGCCTCGTTTTCACCTCCGATCGTTCAGGAAAACCTCAGCTTTACCAGATTCCCGCAACCGGCGGCGCTGCCACACGCATCACCTTCCAGGGCGACTACAACGCGAATGCCTCCATCGCCTGGGATGGCAAGCACATCGCTATGGTGCAGGGCAACGGAAATGTGTATCGTATCGCGGTTCTGGACAAGACCACGGGCGACTCGAAGCCGATTTCCGTCGGCAATCTGGACGATCATCCGAGCTACGCCCCGAACGGAAGCATGCTGCTGTACACCGCGACTGAAGGCCCCCGCGACGTGCTGTACGCGGTATCGGCCAACGGCAGGGTAAGGCAGCGCCTGGTGCTGGCGGACGGCGACGTGCGCGAACCGGCATGGTCGCCTTACCGCCAGCGCGGGCAGTGATTCCGCCGTAGCGGGCGGATAGTTGTTATCCAATCAACATCTGAAAAGAGGTCAAAAAATGAAACTCCCGATTCGAGTCATCCTGACGGCTGTGGTCGCCGGCGCCGCCCTGGCGGCCTGTGCCACCAAGTCCACCAAGCCACCGGTGGCGGAAAGCGCTCCGCAGGCTGCTGCGCAGCCGGAAAACAACGGCGGCAAGTACACCGTTGAGAGCCTGGACACCGATTCCTGCCTGCGCCAGCGCGTGGTCTACTTCGACTTCGACAAGAGCGAGATCAAGCCGGAATT
>JAJXWU010000170.1:0-8300 GCA_021781425.1 Pseudomonadota bacterium | reverse complement strand
GATCGCCTGCCATGCCGCGTATTTGCGCCAGTTCCCGGGCGCGCGCGTGACCCTGGAAGGCAACGCCGACGAACGCGGTACGCGCGAATACAACCTCGGCCTCGGCGAACGCCGCGGCAACGCCGTGGACAGCGCGCTCGTCGCCGCCGGCGCCTCGGCCAGCCAGCTCAACGTCGTCAGCTACGGCGAAGAGCGTCCGGTGTGCAAGGAGCACAACGAAGCCTGCTGGCAGAAAAACCGCCGCGTCGATATCGTCTACACGGCGAAGCAATAAGCAGCGATGCGCAGTTCGCGCTGGATGCTAGCGATTACGGCGGCGGCCCTGGTGGCCGTCGCCGTGTTCGCGTTGCCCGCTCATGCGCAACGGCTGAGTCTGGCCGAGCGCGTGGCCAAGCTCGAAGCCGAACAAGGCCAGGGCGGAGCGCAGGCTAACATCGAACTGGTCAACCAGATCAACGCTTTGCAGTCGCAATTGCAGAATCTGCAAGGCCAGATCGAGGAATTGCGCCATCAGCTCGATGAGCTCAAGAGCCACAACAAGGATCAGTACATCGATCTGGATTCGCGCATCGGTCGTCTGGAAGGCCGCAATCCGGCAGTGGCTCCGGCCGCCGCCGGTGCCGCCAACCCGAACGGCGCCACGATGCAGGACGTGCAACTGGGCAATCCGCAAGCCGCACAGGCGCCTGTGCCAGCCGCGGCTCCGGTGGCTGCTCCCAGCCAGATTCCGCAAGCGCCGGTCCAGGCTGCGATGACGCCGGATGCCAATGCCGCCGCACCCGCTGCTGCGCAGGATCCGAAATCGGCCTACGACGCCGCGTTCGGCGCGCTCAAGGATGGCCGCTACGCCGAGTCGGCGCGTCTGTTCCAGGCCTTCATTGCCCAGTATCCGAACGACGAGCTGACGCCGAATGCCTACTACTGGCTGGGCGAAAGCTATTACGTCACCCAGAATTACCCGGTATCGCTGGATACCTTCCGCAAGCTGCTCGCGCAGTTCCCGAACAGCCAGAAGGCGCCCGACGCACTGCTCAAGGTCGGCTATTGCCAGTACGAGATGAAACAGTGGGATCAGGCGCAGGCCACGTTGAATCAAGTCGTCGCGCAGTATCCCAACACGACCGTCGCCAATCTGGCGCAGGGTCGCCTGCGGGCGCTGAAAATCGAAGCCCAACGTTAGGCGTCGAATGTCCGATACCGATCCGGCCGGGCGCCTGCGCGTCACCGAGATTTTCCATTCCCTGCAAGGTGAGGCGCGCGACGCTGGCCGGCCCACGGTATTCGTGCGCCTGACCGGCTGTCCGCTGCGCTGCGTGTGGTGCGATACCGAGTATGCCTTCCAGGGCGGGCAGTGGCGCACGATCGACGCCATTGTGGAAGAAGTAGCAAAGTATAAAACGCGCCATGTCTGCGTCACCGGTGGCGAGCCGCTGGCGCAAAAACGCTGCCCCGATCTGCTTGCACGCCTGTGCGCTGCCGGCTTTGCGGTGTCGCTGGAAACCTCGGGCGCGCTCGACGTGAGCGGCGTCGATCGGCGCGTGAGCCGCGTGCTTGATCTGAAAGCGCCGGGTTCCGGTGAGTCCGCGCGCAATCTGTGGAGCAATCTCGACGCGCTCACGGCGCACGACCAGATCAAGTTCGTGCTCGCCGACCGTACCGATTACGATTGGGCCTGCGCCGTGCTGCGCGAACGCGAACTCGCCAAGCGCTGCGACATCCTGTTCTCGCCGGTGTGGGGCAAACTCGCACCGCGCGATCTGGCGCACTGGATACTCGAAGATCGTCTGCCGGTGCGCATGCAGGTGCAGTTGCACAAGATCCTGTGGGGCGAGGAGCGCGGAAGGTGACGGCGAAACGCGCTGTGGTGCTGGTCTCCGGCGGCATGGATTCGGCCGTGACGCTGGCGCTCGCGCGCGAGCAGGGCTTCGCCTGCCACGCCTTGAGCGTCGATTACGGTCAGCGTCACGTGTCCGAATTGCAGGCTGCAAAGCGCGTTGCACATGCGCTCGAAGCAGTTGAACACAAGACCGTGCACGTGGACTTGCGCAGCATCGGTGGTTCGGCGCTGACCGCCGATATCGCCGTGCCCGAACACGGCGGCAGTGGAATTCCGATCACCTATGTGCCTGCGCGCAACACCATCATGCTGTCCGTTGCCTTGGGCTGGGCCGAGGTGCTCGGCGCACAGGACATTTTTTGTGGCGTGAATGCGGTGGATTATTCCGGCTATCCGGATTGCCGGCCAGAATTCATCGCCGCATTCGAGCGCCTCGCGAACCTTGCCACCAAGTCCGGCATCGAGGGCACGACGATGCGCATCCACGCGCCGCTGATCCGCATGAGCAAGGCGCAGATCGTCGCCGAAGGCGCGCGTCTGGGCGTCGACTTCGCGGCGACGGTGTCGTGCTACCAGGCGGATGCGGAAGGCTGCGCCTGCGGCCATTGCGATGCTTGCCGCCTGCGTGCACAAGGATTCAGCGATGCCGGCGTTGCCGATCCAACACGCTACCGTTAAACTGCGCGCCCTCCCCTCACCCCCTGCCCTCGCCCGCAGGCGGGAGGGGGGGATTGGCCCGCTGCGCGGGACATCGTTCGTTGACAAAAGCGGGGCCGTTAGCTCAGCGGTAGAGCAGTAGACTTTTAATCTATTGGTCGGTGGTTCGATCCCACCACGGCCCACCACATAGCCGGCGATTCACGTCCCGCGCACGCCGCCAATCCATGTCTGGCGCACGTAGAAATCCGCATCCAGCGCGACCAGATCCGCGGCGTAGCCCGGGGCGATGCGGCCGTGCGAGTTTTCCAATCCGAGGAAGGCGGCCGGATAGGTCGATGCCATGCGCAGCGCTTCGTCGGCGGGCACGCCGAGCAGGGAAATCGTGTTGCGCACCGCGGTCGCCATGTCCAGCGCTGAACCGGCGAGCACGCCATCGGCATTCGTACATTTGCCGTCGCGGCAGGTGATGGTATCGCCGTTGAGCGTGAATCGTTGCTTGTCCGATCCGACCGGCGGCATGGCATCGGTGACGAGGAAAATCTTTCCGCGCGGTTTGGCCGCGAGCGCCATGCGCAGGGCGGCGGGATGCACGTGATGACCGTCGGCGATGATGCCACACCAGCTCGTGCGGTCTTCGAGCGCGGCGCCGACCACGCCCGGCTCGCGGCTTTGCAGCGGCGACATGGCGTTGTACAGATGCGTGAATCCGCGCACGCCGGCATCCAGCGCCGCGCGGGTTTGCGCGTAGGTTGCGGCCGTATGGCCGGCGGCGAGAATCACGCCGCGCGCAGCGAGTGCGTGCAGGATTTCCGGCGGCGCTTGCTCGGGTGCCACGGTCAGCAGGATTTTTCCGGCGTCCGTGGCGGCGAGCAGTTCGATGTCCGCCGCCGTCGGTATCCGGAACTTGTCCGCGTCGTGGATGCCGCGGCGTTGCGGCGCGAGGAACGGACCTTCCAGATGAATGCCGAGTACGCCGGGTACGTGCTGCCGGATCGCCTCGCGCACGGCGGCTATGGCCGCGCGCATCACGCCGGCATCGTCGCTGATCAGCGTTGGCAACAATCCGGTGGTGCCGTAACGCCGATGCGCCGCGGCGATGCGGCGGATGGTCTCGACGTTCGGTGCATCATTGAACAGCACGCCGCCGCCACCATTGACCTGGCAGTCGATGAGGCCCGGTACGAGCAGGCAGCCGTGCAGATCGTGGACTTGTGCTGCGCGCAGGCATGGATCGGCCGATGTGACGATATCGGCGATACGCGCGCCATCGGCGAGCACGGCAACGTCGTCCGCGAAGCCGCGATCCAGGAGGACACGGGCATTGGTCAACGCAGCGAGCATCAGAGGGTTTCCGTAACCTTGCGCAGGTGCGGCGGCACGTCGGGATTCAGTCCGCGACGCAGCGACAGCGCACTGGCAGCGCGGTAGAAACTCTGTATCTCCAGCAACGGAGTGCAGGCCGGATGCGCAGACTCGGGCACCGCCAAATCGGCAGCGCTGCCCGGCGCAGCGACGAACACCCGCGCGCCGCGTTCGCGGAACTCACGCGCAAGCGCGAGCGTGCCATCGCGCGTGTCGTCGCGCTGGCTGAAGAACAGCACCGGGAAATCCGCGCCGACCAGGGCCATCGGCCCGTGGCGCACTTCCGCCGCGCTGAACGCCTCGGCGTGCAGCGCACAGGTTTCCTTGAACTTGAGCGCGGCTTCCAGTGCCGCGCCGAAGCCGAAGCCGCGGCCGATCACGAACAGATTGCGCGCATCGGCCAGGCCGTCGACAAGCGGCGACCAGTCGAGATCCCAGCCGAGGGCGAGGCCGCCGGGAACTGCGAACACGGCGTCGAGCAGGGCTGCGTCTTCGCGCCAGCGAGCCGCCAGGTGCAGAATGGCAGCCAGTGTACAAATATAACTTTTCGTCGCCGCCACGCTGGTTTCCGTGCCGGCGTGCAATGGGATGACTGTTTCGGCGGCGTCTGCCAGCGGCGAATCGGCGTGATTGACCAGCGCGACCACGCGCGCGCCGGCGGCGCGCGCAGCTTGCGCATGGCGCACCAGATCCGGACTCTTTCCGGACTGCGAGATGGCGAGGTACAGCGCGCCGTGCAGATTCTGCCGCGCGGCGTAGACCGAGCTGACCGAGGGCGAGGCCGAGGCCGTGAACAAACCGATCTGCGTTTCGAACACATATTTGGCGAAGGTCGCCGCATGGTCCGAACTGCCGCGCGCACAGGTGACGATGAAGCGGGGCGGATGCGCGCGCAGCGATGCGGCGAGGCGCACGATGTCGGCATCGTTGGCGGCAAGCTGGCGCGCGACCGCGATGTGCGATTCGTGCGCTTCGTAGGCCATCCGCGTGGTCGGTGCCGCATTCATGATGTGGAGTCGGCGTGCAATTCAGCGACGAAATCGTAGGCGTCGCCGCGATAGATGGATGAGGTGAATTCGACGACGCGGCTGTCGGCAAGGAAGGCGCGGCGTTCGATCGCCAGTGCCGGGCTGCCCGCCGGCATTTGCAGCAGCGCCGCCTGCGCCGGATCGAGCGCGACGGCACGCAGTCGCTGCAGGGCCCGAACCGGCCTCAAGCCGAGGCGTTCGAGGGCGTCGTACAGCGATTGCTTGACCAGTTTCGGGTCGCGCAGCACCGACTGCGGTACGGATGTATCTTCGAGGGCGAGCGGAGTTGCGCCGGCGAAGCGCAGGCGGCGCAGGCGCACCACGCGTGCGCCGGGCGAAAGATGCAGGGCCAGCGCCTCGGCCGGTGAAACTTCACCAACCGTGCGATCGAGAAAACGCACGCGCGGTTTCAGGCCGCGCGCGCGCAAGTCGTCGGTGAAGCCGGTCAGGCGCGAAAAGGATTTGACGATGCGTTCGGCGACGAAGGTGCCGGCGCCCTGACGCTGGGTCAGGATTCCGTCGTCGACCAGGCCGGCGATGGCCTTGCGCACGGTCACGCGCGACAGCGTGAGTTGTTTCGCCAACTCACGCTCGCCGGGCAGCGCCTGGCCGGGCTGCAGGCCGCCACTTTCCAGCGTGGCGAGCAGCGCCTGGCGCAGGCGCACGTAGTTCAGCGCCCGCGAGCCGTCTTGCCGACCGAGGCGGCGGAACCGCGAGAGCAGATCCGATGTCATCCCGTGAGAATACCACTTGCATACCAAAGCATGCAATTCTAAGCAATTAATGCACTATTTGCATTTAGTGGTATTAAAGTGGTATTCTTCAAGAACGTATCTATCCGATGAGGTGACGCATGGGCGCGAGCCCGGCGGTGGAAGATTTCGATCTGGCGATCTTCGGCGGCACCGGCGACCTTGCCATGCGCAAGCTGCTGCCGGCCTTGTATCACCGCTTCGCCGATGGCCAGATCAGCGCGGCCAGCCGCATTATCGGCGTGGCGCGCGACGCCATGAGCGACGGCGAATACTGCCAGCGCGTACGCCAGGCGCTGACCGGCACGGCCAGTGACGATGGCGTGACGCTCGATCGCTTCGTGGCGCTGCTCGGTTATCAGGCGCTGGACGCGACCCTGGATCGCGACTGGGACGTCTTCGCCCGGCGTCTGGATTCCTCGGCCGGGCGGGTGCGGGTTTTTTACCTCGCCACAGCAGCGGATCTGTTCGTGCCGGTTTGCGAGCGCCTGCGCCAACTCGGCCTGACCGAGGGCAAGGCGCGCGTAGTGGTGGAGAAGCCGATCGGGCGCGATCTCGCCAGCGCCGCGGCGATCAACGACGCGATCGGGCGCTCGTTCGCCGAAAATCAGACCTTCCGCATCGATCATTATCTGGGCAAGGAAACGGTGCAGAACCTGCTCGCGCTGCGCTTCGGCAACGCGCTGTTCGAGCCGTTGTGGCGTGCCGAGCATATCGATCACGTACAGATCACGGTGGCCGAAACCATCGGCGTCGAACGCCGCGCCGCGTTCTACGCGGGAGCCGGCGCGCTGCGCGACATGGTGCAGAACCATCTGCTGCAATTGCTGTGCATGGTGGCAATGGAGCCGCCCGTTTCGCTGGAGCCCGATGCGGTGCGCGACGAAAAGCTCAAGGTGCTGCGCGCGCTACGCCCGCTCGGCGCCGACGCCGCGCGTATGACCGTGCGCGGTCAGTACCGCGCCGGCGCGATCGGCACCGAACCGGTGCCCGGTTACGATGAGGAAAACGGCGGCGGCCACGCGCATACCGAAACCTTCGTTGCGCTCAAGGCCGAGGTCGCGAACTGGCGCTGGTCCGGCGTGCCGTTCTATTTGCGCAGCGGCAAGCGGCTCGCGTCGCGCGTATCGGAAATTGTGATCGCCTTTCGCAATATTCCGCACTCGATCTTCGCCGCGAATGCCGGCGCGATCGCGCCGAACGAACTGGTGCTGCGGCTGCAGCCGGACGAGGGTGTGAAACTGTGGTTGATGATCAAATATCCCGGTCCGGGTGGTTTGCGCCTGCGCCGCGTGCCGCTCGACATGAGTTTCGCGCAGGCTTTCGGCGTGCGCCATGCCGATGCCTACGAGCGTCTGCTGATGGACGTCGTGCGCGGCAATCCCACCCTGTTCATGCGCCGCGACGAAGTGGAAGCCGCCTGGCGCTGGATCGATCCGATCCTCGAGACCTGGGCCGAAACCGACGAAACGCCAAAACCCTATGCGGCCGGAACCTGGGGACCCAGTGCCGCGGTCGCGCTGATCGAGCGCGACGGGCGTACCTGGCATGAGGATGCGGAAACGTGAGCATCGCGGTGGACATGCGCGTATTCGCGGATGCGAGCGCGCAGGCCGATGCGCTGGCCGCGGCGGTGGGGACACGCTTGCGCGCGGCGATCGTCGCGCGCGGCGGCGCGTGGCTTGCCGTTCCCGGCGGCGAAACGCCGCGAAAATTCCTTGCCGCATTGGCGCAGCAGACGTTGGACTGGCAGCGCGTGACCGCGACATTGACCGACGAGCGCGAGGTATCCGCGGACGATGCGCGTTCGAACGCGCGCTTGTTGCGCGAGACGCTGCTCGACCACGCGCCGGCGCGCTTTGTGCCGCTGGCCGACTTGCAAAATGCGAAAGCGGATTCGTCCGCATCGGCGAAACACTTGCCGCGACCGTTCGACGCGGTCGTCATCGGCATGGGCGCGGACGGACATTGCGCATCCCTGTTCGCCGACGGCGACAGCATCGCTGACGCGTTGCGGCCGGACGCAGCCGAGGTCGCATTGCCGATGCGCTCGCCCAGCGTGCCGGAAGCGCGCGTCACGCTGACGCTCGCGGCGCTCGTGGATACGCGCGCGCTGTTCGTGCTGATCCGGGGCGAGGAAAAACGCCGTACGCTTGCTGCCGCGTTACGCGGGCAAGCTCCGTTCGCGCGCGCGCCGGTGCGCGCTGTGCTGGCGCAGGCGCGCGTTTTGCCGCAGATCTACTGGAGTCCGTAATGGAACTGTCGAAAAACCTGCTGCGCTCGATAATTTGCGTGCCGGCGGTGCTCCCGGCCCGCGCCAGCGGCGCGGGCGTTCGCTCGCGCTGGCGCGCATGCGCGCCGAGCAACGCTCGACGCACCCTCATTTACCGCCAAGTAAATTCCGGCTCCTGCGCTCCGGCGACCCGCAAATTCTCATCGCTCGCGACGGTTTTTCGAGGCTCCCAAATACCATTGTTGCGAGGAATGCCGTCATGCCCATGAATTCTGTCGTTGCGCAAGTCACCTGGCGCGTCGCCGAACGCAGCCGCGATTCGCGTGCGCGCTACCTGGAACGGATCGGTGCGGCGCGCGGCCAGGGTCCGCAACGCGGGCATTTGTCGTGCAGCAACCTGGCGCACGGATTCGCGGCCTGCAATGCCG
>JAJXWU010000152.1 GCA_021781425.1 Pseudomonadota bacterium | reverse complement strand
TGTGCATAAGGCGCGTCGCCGACCAGCAGGCTGACCACGCTTGCCCCAGCCGGAGGACGGTCGCCGAGACGGAACGGCAACGCATCGATACGGCCTGCACGCGGCGCGTGTACGCCGAGCCGATCCAGTGTGATCGCCAGTTGTGCCGCCTGCGCCTTGGCCTGGGCGAGCGACGCTTCACCCTGGGCCAAATCTTCTGGTCGCGTGCCGTTGAGCAATTCGGCGAGATTGGCCTGGGCGGATTTGACATCCGCGTCGGCCTGACGTAACGCCGTGTTCGCGTTGTCCAGATCGGCCTGACTGTTCAGGCCCCGGCGGCGGATGTCGGCGGCGCGATCGCGCGCGATGCGCGCATTCGCGGCAGTGGTTTGTGCGCGAGCCAGTGCGGCGCGAGATGCATCGATGGTTTCGATGCGTGCGCCGTGGCGCAGTTCGTCGAGCGCGGCGGTCAGGCGCTGCACGTCCGCCTGCGCGGCGTCGAGCTGAGCTTGCGTGCGGCGCGGATCGAGCGTGAGCAGCAATTGCCCGGCCTGCACCGTATCGCCTTCGTTGACGAGGATTTGCGTTATCGGCTCGGAGACTTCCGCCGGCACGGCAATGCGGTCCCATTCCAGGGTGCCGAGCAGCGGCGCCGGTCCGGCCTCGCGCGTGCAGGCGGCAAGGACGAGTGCGGCACCGAGCAATCCAAACAGAGCCAGGTTTCGCATGCGCAATCTCCGGCGACGGGTCGACAGAGGCAGAGTATGCCGGATGCGTGCAGGCCAAGTATTGGCCGCCGGCTTGTGACGGCAGTCGCGGCCGCGCAGGAATTACTGGCGCAGACTCGCGTCGTGCGGCACGGTATGCTTGACATCCGGGCGCGGCGGAACGGGAAGTGCGCAGAGATGGCGACGTGATGGCGATGGCATTCTGGCCGGCATGGGCGGCGCCGCTGTTGAACGGCGCGGCCTTCCTGCTCGCGCTGGGTTTCCGGCGCAATCGCGCCGTGCTCGTGCTCGCCGTGCTCACGGCTGCCGCGCTGGCATTGGCCGGAACCGGTTCCCCCGACCCGGGCGAACGCGGCGTCGACGCGGCGCGCATGTTCGCGCCGTGGTTGCTGCTGGCCGCCGTGGCCCTGCCCGAGCGCGGTCTGCTGGCGCGCCGCAATCTTGCCTTGCTGCTGCTGCTCGCCACGGCGGTCTGGCTGACGCTCGGCGCATCCGATCGCCTGTGGCCGGGCCTGCGTGCGGCCTTGCCCTTTGGCGTTTTGCCCTGGTCCGCGGGCGCTGTGGCCGCAGGCGTCACGTTCGCCGGTGCGCTGCTCTGTCTGTTGCGCTGGGTGCTGAGCGGCGTGCCGATGGAGGCCGGACTTGGCATCGTGCTCGGACTGGCCGGGTTCGCAATGTTGCCGGGCATGGATAGCCACAACACCAGCCGCGCGCTGGCGCTGGCGGGTGCGAGTGCGCTGCTGGCCGTGCTCTTCGCGTCATACCGCATGGCCTTCGTCGACGCGCTGTCGGGCCTGCCGAATCGGCGCGCGCTGGACGAAACGCTAGCGCGGCTGACCGGCGACTACGCCGTGGCCATGGTCGACGTCGATCATTTCAAACAGTTCAATGATTCGCACGGCCACGACGCCGGCGACCGCGTGCTGCAGGCTGTCGCCGGGGAATTGCGGCGTGAGCGCCGCGGCCATGCATTCCGCTACGGTGGCGAGGAATTCTGTCTGCTTTTTTCCGGCGCGCGCAGCCGTGATGCGGTGCGCATGTGCGACCAGACCCGGCGCAACGTCGAGAAGATGCGCGTGCGCATCCGCTCCGCGCCGAAGAAAGCGCGCGGCGGGCAGGCGGTCAAGCGCAAGCAAGACGTTGAAACGAATGTCACCGTCAGCATCGGCGTGGCCCTGCGCGATGCGGACACGCGCTCGGTGGCCGAGGTGCTCAAAGGCGCCGACGAGGCGCTGTATCGCGCCAAGTCGCGCGGCCGCAATCGTGTGGTCTCGCGATAGGGAACCGTGAAATAATCCCGCTCTTCCGGCGCAAGCCGGGCCGACGGCACGATGCGTCCCGGTCATGTTTTCCGAAATCCGCACAGCCGACCGCTCCCAGGGTGCAGAGCAATGAAGCACGATGTCACCCACGGTGGCGGCCAGACCCACGCGCTGGTCGTCGACGATCAGCCCAGCACCGCGATGCTGGTTGGCGCGATGCTCGGCCGCGCCGGCTATCGGGTCGACCAATGCGCCTCTGCACGCGAGGCGATCGTGGCGATCGCGGCCACGCGCTACGATCTGATCGTGCTCGACCTGAACCTGCCGGACATACCGGGCCTGGACCTGTTGCGCGATTGGAAATCAGAGCGCCTGCCGCCGGTTGTGGGGATGACCAGCGGCGTCACCGCGGAGTTGGTCGAGCGCGCCGGCGCGGTTGGAATGAACCGGGTCCTGGAAAAACCCGTTTCCGGAGCGCAATTGGTCGCGGCCGCGGCGGCGGCGATCCGCGATACGCGTTCGCTGGAAAGCGTGACGTGCGGCGGTGCGCCGATCGCCGCAAGCGTGCTCGCGGAGTTGCGCACGAGCAATGGCGAGGCGTTGTTCCGCCGCTTCGTCGAACAGGCGTTTGCGGATGCGTGGCACTGCATGGGCGAGCTGGAGAGCGCAGTGGCCGACGATGGCCCGGCGTGGCAGCAACACGCGCGGACTCTCGACGGGGTGGCGCGCAGTGTCGGGGCGCGCCGCCTCACGCACCTGATCGCCGAGGCGTTGCTGCTGCCGAGGCCGCGTTTGCGCGAGACGGCCGGCGCGTTCACCCGACAGTTCATCGATTTGCTGGATGAAGCGCAGGAAGCGCTCGGTGAGTGGATGCGACAGCACTGCACGGATGCGCAGGAGGATTCCGCACAGCAGGACTTGACCCCCAGACAGGTTGAGCTGACCGAGCGCGAGCGTGAAGTGCTGCGCTGGACCGCCGTGGGAAAAACCGTCTCGGAGATTGCCGCGACGCTCGGTATATCCGCACGCACGGTGACCTTTCACATCACCAACATCTTGCGCAAACTCAATGCCGCCAACAAGACCGAGGCGGTGTCCAAAGCGATGGCAGTCGACTTGATCCGTTGAGGTTGCGTTCCCGCAAGCTCAGTGGGCAATGCTGCGAACGCCAACGCCATGCGCGCGGCGCAAGGGCGCATTGACGCAAGTCAAGGCAGGATGCGCGCGCAAGCGCCACGCTTGACGTCTCTCCCATCGCAATGCCGGACGGCAGCCTGCAGATGAATACGTCTGCGCTCGACAGCAAGACGATTCAGCCTCCCCTGCGGGTTGCCGGTCCGGCGCCCCAAGGTGTTCGCCATGGCGGCGCGACATATAGTTACGCGGGCGTCGGCGACCAGCGCATGAACATTCTGCCGGCGCCCGAATCCGTGGCGCTCGCCGGTGCGCGTCGCGTGATCGATCATGTCGACGACGCGTTCGTCTTGCTGCTGGCGGCGCGCCGGTGGATCGTCGGCGCGGTGGTGCCGATCAAGCACCGCTCCGGTGAGCGCGCGCGCAATCCGGACCGCGAAACGCAGGTGCGCGAGCGCGCACGGCGTCTGGCGCGCCGACTCGGTGTGCCGGATGCCAGCGCGCGCCAACTGGTGGAAATCCTGATTCGCGACGCGTGCCTGCTGCAGGGCCTCACGCCTGATCTGGATCAAGGCGCGGACAGCGCGCAGGCAGGCATGATCGCAGCCGGCATGACGACGACATTGGAAACTGATCGGACTGCGGCGCATCCTTGGCTGCGATTGTTGCCGCCGCCGCAGCGCGCGCGCGCCGTGTTGCGTTTCATCCCTCGGCGCTGGCAGGCCCGCGCCTTTGAGTCGATGCTCAGCCGCGCCCTGGCTCCGTTGCGTGGCGGCGACACGCTGGCGTTCATGCACGGGCGGCGGCTCGGCATTGAAGTGACGGATCTGGATATGCGCTGGACGCTCGAACTGCGTGCCGGCTGCCTGCACGCCTGCCAGTCTCCCGCCGAGGCGACCGTGCGTGGCAGCCTGACTGACCTGCTGCTGCTCGCCAGCCGTCTCGAAGACGCCGACACGCTGTTCTTCCAGCGCCGTCTGCTGCTGACCGGCGACACCGAGCTTGGCCTGACCGTGCGCAACGTGCTCGACCGCCTGCCGTGGGAGCAGATTCCGCTCGGCTTGCGCATTGCCCTCAACCGCGCCGCGCGTTTCGCCCGCGCCGCGCGCGCTGCGCATCGCTGCACCGCTGAATGAGGGTTCCGACGGCGATACACGATGCCCAGCTCAACCACACTGCCGGTGCCAGTCTGGCGCGATGAACTCGAAAGCGAATATGCAGCGCTCATTGCGCGACTGGACGGTATCGTGCCGTGTCTGGAGCGAACGCTGCAGCTGCCGTGGATCGATGCGATCAACAAGTTGAAGAGACAGCGCGGCGCAACGATACTGGCTCACAGCTACCAGGCTCCCGAAATCTTCCATGGCGTCGCCGACATCACGGGCGATTCGCTGGCTCTGGCGCAGGCGGCGACTGAGTGCGACAGCCAGATGATCGTGTTGTGCGGCGTGCACTTCATGGCCGAGAGCGCGAAGATCCTCGCGCCGGACAAGATGGTCCTGATTCCCGACCCGGAGGCCGGCTGTTCGCTCGCGGCGTCGATTACCGCGGACGACGTGCGTGCGCTGCGTGCCGCGCATCCGGGTGTACCCGTCGTCAGCTACGTCAACACCTCGGCCGAGGTCAAGGCCGAATCGGACATCTGCTGTACATCGGCCAACGCCGTGCAGGTCGTTGAATCGCTCGGCGTAGACAAGGTCATTTTCCTGCCTGACCGCTTTCTCGGCGCACA
>JAJXWU010000143.1 GCA_021781425.1 Pseudomonadota bacterium | reverse complement strand
CGGCGGACTGCTCGATAGCGAAGTGGAGCCTTCCGTCACCGGCCCGCCGCGGCGCTACTACCGCATCACGCCGCTGGGCCGCCGCGTGCTGCGCGAATGGAGCCTGGCCTGGATCGATACGCGCGATTTTGTGGATGTTGTACTCGAGGACTGATCATGAATACACCGACTCCACCCCGCACCGTTGCCGCATACCTTGAGCAGTTGCGCGCGGCGCTCGCTGGCGCCGACCCGGCGCTGATCCAGGACGCCGCGTACGATGCCGAGGAGCACGTGCGCGGCGAGCTGCGCGAGAACCGCGGCATGTCCGAGGCCGAGGTTTTGGCGAAAATCGTCGGCAGCTACGGCGCACCGGAGGAAGTGGCAGAGATCTACATGGACAAGGAGCGTCAGGTGCAGCAGGCACTGCGCTCGCCGCCGCCACCACCGCGGCGCACCGCGCTTGGCCGCTTCTTTGCCGTCGGTGCCGATCCGCATGCGTATTCGGCGCTGTTCTACATGCTGCTGTCGCTGGCGACCGGCATCGTGTATTTCGTCTGGACGGTCACCGGTCTGTCACTGTCGCTCGGACTTTCGGTGATAGTCGTCGGCATCCTGTTCGCAGTCGTGTTCGTCGGCACCGTGCGCGTGTTGTCGCTGGTCGAGGGCCGGCTCGTCGAGGTCATGCTGGGCGAGCGCATGCCGCGCCGGCCGCTTTACGCCGAGCTCGACGTGCCGCTGTTCAAGCGCATCGGGCGCATGTTCGCCGATCCGCGCACCTGGTCCACGCTGTTTTATTTCGTGTTGATGCTGCCGCTCGGCATCGTCTATTTCACGACGGCAGTGACCGGCATCGTGCTTTCGCTGAGCTTTATTCTGGCGCCGCTCGCACACCTGGGCTGGATGATGGGCCTTGTCCGCATCGACTGGGCCACGGACATCAATTTCAACGACAGCCTGTTGCTACCGTGGCAGCTCACGGATCCACTTTTCCTGCTATTCGGCATCGGCCTGCTGTTCGGACTGTTGCACCTGGCGCGCGGTGTTGCGCGCTTTCAGGGCGCGCTGGCCAAGAGTTTGCTGGTGCAGTAGCCTGGCCGCTTGCAACGCGTGCCGACGCACATCGTCCTGCGAAAACGTGCGTTCAAACGCGATACCGTCTCGCGGCTCGGGCCGCGAGACGGTTCGATGCCTAAGCGACGGACATGGACGATTGCACGTTGCACCGCGTTCGGCAATGATCGTGCCATGCGCTGGAGAACCTTGAACGCTGCGCCGCCCGGCATCATCGCGCACCGCGGCGCGAGCGGATATCGTCCGGAACATTCGGCGGAGGCCTTCGCGCTGGCCTTCGCGATGCGCGCCGACGCGGTTGAACCCGATGTGTTGCCCAGCCGCGATGGTGTGTTGATCGTGCGCCACGATATCGATCTTGCCCCGACTACGGACATCGCCCGACGCACCGAATTTGCGGCGCGTGCGCGCACCATCGACGGCCAGCCGCAGTGGTGGATCGGCGATCTCGACGCGGCAGAAATCGACACCTTGCATTGCGTTGCGCCGGTGCCCGAACGCGCTGGTGTTGTGGCTGCGGCTTCCACCGTGCTGCGTCTTGCGGCGCTGCTGGAAATGGCGCGTGTGGCGCAAGTCGCCGTCGATATCGAATTGAAGGACACGGATTATTTTCGCGCGCTCGGATTTGATCCGGCCGCGTTGCTCGAATCCGAACTGCGCACTGCGGGGGTACTGGGCGCATCCGCGCCGGTGTGGCTGGAATGCTTCGATCATGCGGTGCTGCGCGTATTGCGCGCGCGCTGCGGCAATCGGTGTTTCGCCCTGATCGCGTCGTTGCCAACCCCCGGCGCGTTGCGCGAATTGGCCGGTTGGGCGAGCGGCATCGCGCCGCCGAAGAATCTGCTGTGGGACGCCAGCGGAAATCCGACAGGACTTGTTGCGGACGCGCATGCCGTCGGATTGGAAGTGCATGCCTGGACCTTCCGCGACGACGGCGATTGCGCGCCGTTCGCCACGCCTCGGGAAGAACTCGAGGCAGCGGTCGCGCTGGGTGTCGACGCGCTTTTCTGCGATTTTCCGGATACTGCGTTGGCGGCGCGAACAGAGTGGATCAGCGCGAAACGGTAAGCGCGTCGCGCGATGGCCTGATCGCGATAAATGGTACTGGCGGACCGATCGTGACGCGGGCGCGCCAGCGTTCCAGTTGCGCCTCGATTTGCGGCGTGGAAACGAGTTGCGGATGCGAATGCCGCTCGTGGTCGCGCGTCTCCCAGGCGTCGACAAGTTTGTCGGCCTCGGCGAAAGCGCCGGTGAAAGTGTTGCTGTGATTGAGTCCGTCGACGAGGAAAGCGCGGCCGAAATCGGTGATGTCCGAATCCGTGCCGCAACCGAATGAGGTGCGATCCGCGCGCGCGGCGGTCACGATCATCGTTGTGTCGTTTTTGAGCGCGCCGATGAAGCCGCCGGAGTAGCAGGCCGAAATCACGATCACTTTGTAGCGGATTCTGGCCTTGGCGAAGACGTCCGCCAGGTCCTCGGGCGCGATCTGATCCAGCGGCAACGGATCCATTGCGACATATAGCAGGTGATCCTGCGTGCCATGGCTGGTCAGCAGCAGAAAGAGGATGTCGTTGTCGCGATCCATCTTCTGCGCGACGGCATCGACGGCGGTTTCCAGGTTCGTCAACGTCGCCAGCGGATAGCGCGACAGGGTCGCGGGATTGTTGACGAGCAGCAGTTCGTGTCCGGCGGCAGCGAAGCGTTTCGCGAACAGGGTGCGTGCGTATTCGGCTTCGTTGAAGAAGACGTCTTCTTCGGCATCGCCGGCAAAGCCGATGAAGTACAGATTCGGTTTGCCCGCCGAGCGCGGCGCGAGCCTGGCCACCGCATCGCGCAGCATGCCGGGCTGCGCGTAAATCACTTGCTCGGGCGTATCGGCGTTGTCGGGCCAGTCATCGCCCGAATCGTCGCCGTTGGCCGCATCGTCGCTCGCGGATTGCGCTTGCGTGGCGACGGGCGCCGGTGTCGGGGGCGGTCGCGAACGGCGGACGAGCAGGGCGGTGGTCAGCGCGCCGCAGGCGAAGGTGAGCACGAAAACCGCGACGACGAGACGACGCATGATTCAATCCACGGCGATGGCTTCAAAGTCGCGCACGCACGGATGTGCGCCGTGTTGGGGGCACGATGCGGGCGCGCGCGCGAGTTGCGTGGTGCGCATCCCGGCCGCACGTGCGGCATCGAGTTCCTCGACAACATCGGACAGGAACAGGATTTCGCCAGCCGGCTTGCCGATGACGGCCGCGATCCGGCGATAGGATTCGGATTCGCGCTTGGGTCCGGTTTCCGTGTCGAAATAACCGGAGAACAGCGGCATCAGATCGCCGGCTTCGCTGTGCGCGAAGTAAAGCTTCTGCGCGGCGACGGAACCGGACGAATACACGTACAAATCCATTCCTTGCTTTTTCCACGTTTGCAGATTCGGTGCGACATCGGCATACACGTGCGCGCGGAATTCACCGCTGCGGTAGCCTTCCTCCCAGATCATGCCCTGCAGGGCCTTGAGCGGTGTGGCCTTGCGATCCTCGTCGACCCAGCGTTGCAGCAGTGCGACGATTTCATTCCGGTCGGCGTAGATAATGCCGGCTTCCTTCGCCGTCTCGTGCAGCCAGTGTTGCACGTCGGGCCGGTCCGCATGCGTTTCGATAAAGGCGGGCAGGCGCTTGCGCGCGAACGGAAACAGCACGTCCTTGACGAAGGAAATGGAACTGGTGGTGCCTTCGATGTCGGTGAGAATGGCGCGGATCACAGGGCGACTTGCGCCTCGGGCGTGGACGCTTCCAGGCGCGGGAAACGCGTGGCGATGTCGCTGCCGGTGAACTGCGCAACCCAGCCGGCCGGATTGGTGAACAGGCGGATGGCGACGAAGTAGGGTTCCTCGCTCATGTCGAACCAATGGCGCGTGCCGTCGGGTACGCCGATCAGGTCGCCGCGTTCGCATAGCACCTCGTATACTTTCCCTCCGATGTGCAAGGTGAACAGGCCGCGGCCGGCGACAAAGAAGCGCACTTCGTCCTCGGCATGCGTATGCTCGTCGAGGAACTTGGCGCGGAACGCAGCGCGGTCGGGATGGTCGGGGTTCAGACTCACCACATCCACTGCCTTGTAGCCTTCCTCGCGCATCAACCGCTCGATGTCGCCGCGATACGCGGCGATCACTTCGTCCTGGCTAGCGCCCGGCGCGACCGGTTTGCAGGCTTCCCATTGCTCGAAACGCACGCCGGCGGTGCCGAGCTCGCGCGCGATCTCGAAATGCTGCGATAGCGTCTTGATCGGTTCGCCGCCATCGGTGTCGTGGAATACGCGCAATCGGCTCATCGCAATCTCCGCAAATCCAGTTCGCAACCCAACAGAAACTCGAACGCCTCGATATGGCGCTCGGCCTCGGCCATGTCGTGGCCCCAGGTGTAGATGCCGTGACCTTCGATTAAATAACCGTATAGTGGTTTATCCGTCTTTATCCATGCGTCAACTCGTGCGACCAATTTGAGCATGTCCTGGGTATTTGGAAACACCGGAAGCTCGATCGCGTGCTCGTGCGAGGTGTGGCCGGCTATGGCCTTTTGCAATTCATAGCCGTCGAAACGCACCACACCGGCAGCCGCGTACAGGCGCGAGGCCACGGTCTGTGTGCGCGAATGCGTGTGCAGCACGGCGTTGGCATGAGCGAAACGCGCGTAGATCTGGGTATGCAACAGGGTTTCCGCCGATGGCCGCGCAGACGCGGCGACGGGATTGCCGCACATATCCGTGACCATGACATCGTCCGTCGTCAGCGCGCCCTTGTCGCGACCGGAAACGGTGATGGCGATGTGCGCTTCGTCCAGACGCATCGAGAAATTGCTGCTGGTCGCGGGCGTCAGGCCCTGTGCGCCGAGCTTGCGTCCGGCCGCGGCGATTTCACGCGCACAGGCGGCCAGGCGCGTGGGGTCGGGCGTGCGGGCAAGCGTGTCTGGCGCAGTCATGGCGTCATCTTACCGGATGCGGCAGGTGCAGGGCGATGCGCTGTCTCGCCATCCGAGACGCAAGCCTGTCACAATGCACTCGTCGCACCGTATGCGGGGAGCGCATGCCGATACAGGCCAATGACTTGCTGTTGTGGAGCGTGACCGCGCTGACCGGAATGGTGCTGTGCGTCGTCGCGATGTGGCTGCCGCTGCGCCGCGCGCGCGCCGAGCGCGATACGGCGCTACGCGAATTGGATGCGCAGCGCGAGCAGGTGCTGGCGTTGTCGCGCGACAACGCGGGTCAGGTTGGTCGGCTGGAACGACTGCCTGCACTCGAACGCGAACTCGACCAAGCGCGCAACGAGGCGCAGCGTCTGGTCGATGCGCGCCAGCGTGCCGAGCAGTTGCTCACCGAGAAATCGACCCGTTTGCAGGAACAGACGCAGGCGGCGCAGGAACGCGAGAAGTTCCTTGCCGAGAAATTCGACTTGCTCTCGCGCCAGCTGCTGGACCAGCAAAGCAAGAAACTCACGGAACAGAATCAAGCGAATCTTGGCGTGCTGCTCACTCCATTGCGCGAGCAGCTTGGCGAATTTCGCAAGCGCGTGGATGAGGTCTACGATCAGGAAAACCGCGAACGCGCCGGACTCAAGACCCAGATCGACGCGCTGCAGAATCTGAATCAGAAGATCAGCCAGGACGCGATCAATCTCACCCGCGCGCTGACTGGCGATTCGCAGACCCAAGGCGCGTGGGGCGAGATGGCGCTGGAAAAACTGCTGGAACTCTCCGGGCTGCAGAAGGGCCGGCATTACGATGCCCAGGTCGTGCTGGAAAATGATGCCGGTGGTCGGCCGCGCCCGGATGTCATCGTGCACCTGCCGGAAGGCCGCGACATCATCGTCGATGCCAAGGCCTCGCTGACCGCGTGGGAACGCTATTGCAGTGCAGTCGATGCAAACGAGCGCGCAGCGCAACTGACGGCGCACAAGTCTTCGTTGCAGCGCCACGTCAAGGAGTTGGCCGACAAGCGTTACGCCGATCTGCCCGGCGTCAATTCGCTGGAATTCGTGCTGATGTTCGTGCCGGTGGAGGCCGCGTACATCGAGGCTGCGCGGCATGATGACACGCTGCATGCGTTTGCGTTGGAAAAAAATGTAGTGATCGTCACCACATCGACTTTGCTCGCCACGCTGCGCACGGTGTCGAGCCTGTGGCGCTTCGATGATCGCAATCGCAACGCGCTGGAGATCGCCGATCGGGCCGGCAAACTGTACGACAAGTTCGCGGATTTTGTCGGCGATGTCACGCAGGCGCGGAAGCGTGTGGAGGACGCAGCCAAAGCGCTGGACGCCGCTGGCGCCAAGCTCAGCACCGGCTCGGGCAATTTGTTGCGTCAGGTCGAGATGCTGCGCGAACTCGGCGCGAAGGCGAGCAAGTCACTGCCCGCCGAGGCGCGCGAGCGATCGTCGGAAGATGCGCCGCGGATTGGCGACGATTGACGCGGATTAGCGCGTGCGCAGCTTGCTGTGGCGGAAGCTGTAGCCGAAGTAGATGCCGAAGCCGAGCAGGGTCCACAGTCCCATCAGGGTCCAGTTGTACCAGTTTTCCCAATACAGCAGGACGAGGCAGGAAATCACGCCGAGCGTGCAGGTAAGCGTCGCCGCCGGCACGCGGAAAGTGCGTGGCAGATCGGGCTGCGTGCGGCGCAGGATCATCACTCCCAGGCATACCGCCACGAACGCGATCAGCGTACCCATCGAGACCAGGTCGCCGAGGATGTCGAGCGGGAACACGGCCGCGAGCAGGGCGATGCCAAAGCCGGTGATCAGGGTGTTGATGTGCGGCGTGCAGTAGCGCGGATGGAGTTTCGCGAATACCGGCGGCAGCAGGCCGTCGCGGCCCATGATCATGAAGATGCGCGGTTGCGCGATGATCATGACGAGAATCACGCTCGACAAGCCGATCAGTGCACCGATCTCGACCAGCCAGCGCAGCCAGTTCAGTTGCGGATGCGCCTTGACCGCGGTGACGACAGGTTCTGCGGTGCCGAGCTGATCGAACGGCAGCAGGCCGGTGAGCACCGCGGCCATGCCGATGTATAAAACGGTGCAAATCGCGAGCGAGGCAAGCGTGCCGATGGGCAGGTCGCGCTGCGGATTTTTCGCTTCCTGCGCCGCGGTGGAGGTGGCCTCGAAGCCGATGTAGGCGAAGAACACCAGCGTGGCGGCACGCATGATCCCGCCCCAACCGTATTTTTCCGGACCCTGCGCTGTAGGGATGAACGGATGCCAGAGTTTGGGATCGACGTAGTGCCAGCCGGCGACGATGACGATGACGATCAGCGCCACTTTCAGCGCAACCATGGCGGTGTTGGCGCCGGAGGATTCGCGGATGCCGATGTAGCACAGCCAGGTGAGCAACAGCACGATCGCCACTGCGGGCAGATTGAACAGCGCGCCGGTGGTGACGAGGTGATCGTTGCTGAAGGCGAGCGGCGCATTGGTCAGCGCAGCGGGTAGATGCAAGCCGAAGTGATCGAGCAGGCTGGTGAAATAACCGGTCCAGCTCACCGCCACGGCCGAGGCTGACACGCCGTATTCGAGCACCATGTTCCAGCCGATGAACCACGCCGCAAGCTCACCGAGCGTCGCGTAGGCGTAGGAATACGAACTGCCCGACATCGGGATCAGCGTAGCGAACTCGGCATAGCACAACGCAGTGAAGCTGCAGCACACCGCGGCGATGATGAAGGCGAGCACGATGGCCGGGCCGGCGTGTTCTGCCGCGGCTTGCCCGGTAATGACGAAGATGCCGCCTCCGATCACCGCACCGATGCCGAGCGCAGTCAGACCCCACGGCCCTAGCGTGCGCTTCAGGCTTGGCCCGTCGGTGGATTCGACGCTGGAGAAATCCGTTTTCTTCGCAAGCAGTTGACTGAGCATGATCAGCCTGCGTTGCCGTTCGCGAGCTGGCTGCGGCGGTAGCCGTAGGAGCGGTAGATGACCAGGCCGATCAGCGCCCACACGACGAACACACTTTTTGCCACGTTGCTCAGATTCCAGAACAGCAACAGACATCCAGCCACCGCCAACGGGCAGACGACCCACACCAGCGGCGTGCGGAACGGACGCGGCCGGTCGGGCTGACGCTTGCGCAGGACCATCACGCCGATCGATACCATCGCGAAGGCGAGCAGGGTGCCGGCATTGGATGTGTCAGCAAGCTTGCCCACCGGGAACAGCGCCGCGCAGATCGACACGACGATGCCGGTGAGATACGTGATCACGTAGGGCGTGTGGAAGCGCGGATGCACGTTGGACAGTTTGTCCGGCAGCAAACCGTCGCGCGACATGGTGAAGAAGATGCGGGTCTGGCCGAACATCATCATCAGGATCACCGACGGCAGCGCGATAATTGCCGCAATGCCGATCCAGTTGCCGATCTCCGGGAACCCCATGACGCGCATGACATGCGCCAGCGGTTCGTTGCTGCATACCAGCGCCTGCGCATGGCCGGCGCAGGCGGCCATCATTTCCGGCGTGCCGGGATCCAGCGGCATGCCGTTGGCGCCGAGCATCGGTTGTGCGCCGATGGAGCCGGCTGCACCGTAGCCGACCAGCAGATAAAAAATCGTGCAGATGCCGAGCGAGGCGATCAGTCCGATCGGTATATTGCGATTTGGATTCTTGGTTTCCTCCGCCGCGGTGGACACCGCATCAAAGCCGACGTAGGCGAAGAAGATCGAAGCCGCCGCTCCAAGTACGCCAACGCCACCGCCAAACGGATTACCCCAGCTGCCGGGCAGGAACGGTACGAGATTGGCGGTCTTGGCCGCGGGTACCGCAATCAGAACGAAGACGGTCAATGCAACGATCTTGATTGCCACCAGTACCGAATTGACGCGCGCGCTCTTGGACGTGCCGATCACCAGCAACCAGGTGACCGCCGCGCCGATCAAAAAGGCCAGCAGGTTGAAGCCGCCACCGGAATACAGGCCGCTGCGAAGATAGGCCGGTAGCGCGAGCGCGCCGGGTTGGACCAGACCGAACAGATCCGAATGGGCGAGCAAGCCATTCATGTAGCCCGACCAGCCCACGCACACTGCGGTGGCGCCGATCGCGTATTCGAGCACCAGCGCCCAGCCGACGATCCAGGCGATGAATTCGCCGAACACGCCGTAGCTGTAGGTGTAGGCCGAACCGGATACCGGAATCATCGCCGCAAGTTCGGCGTAGGCGAGTGCAGCCAATCCGCACACGATGGCGGCGATGACGAACGCGAGGATCATGCCGGGGCCGGCTTTCTGCGCGGCCTCGGCGGTAAGCACGAAAATGCCGGTGCCGATCACCGCGCCGATGCCGAGCAGGGTGAGCTGGATTGGACCAAGCTGGCGCTTCAGCGACTTCTTTTCGGCGGTTTCGAGAATCTTGTCGAGCGGCTTGATGCGCCAGAAAATCATGCTGTCCTCCCCGGACTTTTGATTGCTGCGGTTAGCCGGTCAGCCGGCGCAAAACGCCGTTACCATACGCGAGGGGCGGAAAACGGGCAACTGCTGCGAGTTCTGCCGTTCGCCTTGAGCGTAGCCCGCGGGCGACGTCGTACGGTCGGTGTTCCCCGGCGCTTCGACTTCGTTCGCCGCGCGCATGACGCGCAGCGCGAATGAGTGGCTAGGCTCGTCCGCTAAACTCTCCGGTCAGCGTGCTCACCAGGATCTTCTCGCCAGTGGTGATGTATTCGGGGACCTGGATCTCGATGCCGGTATTGAGCGTGGCGGGTTTGGGTCTTTTGGTTGCCGTCGCGCCCTTCAATTCGGGCGCGGTGTCGACCACTTCCAGCGTCACCGCCGGCGGCAGTTGCAGCGCGACCGGCGCGCCTTCGATCAATTGCACGTAGCAGCCTTCCAGGCCATCGGCAATGAAACCGGCGACATCGCCGATCGCATCCGCGCCGAGCGTGTACTGGGTGTAGTTTTCGGCGTCCATGAACACGAAGTGGTCGCCGTCCTTGTAGGAATAATTCGCCGCACGCCGTTCCAGCTCGGTTTCCTTCAGATCGTCCTCGGCGCGCAGGGACAGGTCGAGTTTTTGCGCGCCGGGAACGCTGTACATGGTGAAGCGAAAGGTGACATTGCCGCCGCGGCCCTGCGGCGAACTGCGTTCGATGTCACGCACCTGCCAGACCCGGCCGTTATGTTCGACGACGTTGCCTTTCTTGATTTCGGCGGCTTTCATTTCGGTGCCAGCCGGATCGCGCCATCGACACGGATCACGCTGCCGTTCATGTAGCGGTTTTGCAGGATGAACGCGACCGTGTCGGCGAATTCTTCCGCCGTGCCGAGGCGCGACGGATAAGGCACTTGTGCACAAAGGGAAGCATATACATTTTGCGGCATGCCATCGACCATCGGCGTGTGGAATACGCCCGGCGCAACGGTCATCACGCGCACGCCGATGCGCGCGAACTCGCGCGCCATCGGCAAGGTCATGCCGATCACGCCGCCTTTGGATGCCGAATACGCGGCCTGACCGATCTGACCTTCGTAGGCTGCGATGGAGGCGGTATTCACGATCACGCCACGTTCGCCGTCTTCGCCCGGCGCATTGTGCTGCATGATCGCCGCGGCGGACTTGGCGACGTTGAAACTGCCGATCAGATTGACCATGACCGTGGTCTGGAAGGTCTTGAGCGGCATCGGTCCGTCCTTACCGAGCACGCGACCCGCGCCGAGGATGCCGGCGCAGTTCATGGCCACGTTCAATCCGCCCATGCGCTCGGCGGCTTGCGCAAGTGCCGCAGCGACGCCGTCCTCGCTGGTCACATCTACACGGTGATAGCTGGTCTTGGCGCCGAGTTCGGCCACCGCCGCCGCACCTTTTTCGTCGTTGATGTCGAGCAAGGCGACGCTGGCTCCGTGCCCCACGAGATGCCTGGCCACAGCGAGGCCGAGTCCGGATACACCGCCAGTGACGACGGCCTTGACGTGATCGAGTTGCATTGCGCCTTACCCTCTTTGCGGGGGCGTGCATTCTACAAGATGGGGCGGTTTTACAGTTCGATCAGATAAAACCTATTGCAACTGAAATGTCCGGTATTGCCGAGGGCGGTGGGAATACGCGCGAACCCATGCTTTTCGTAGAGACGCTGGGCGGCGTCCATGCCGGTGAGCGTTTCCAGGTAACAACGACGGTAACCGAGCGCGCGCGCCACATCCAGGCAACGGCGCATCAAGGCGGAACCGGCGCCTTGTCCGCGCAGTTCGGGCAGGAAATACATCTTGCGCAATTCGCACATGCCCGCTTCGCCGTGCAGCGGCGCGATGCCGCCACCGCCGCGCACCGTACCGTCGGTTTCGACCACGAAGTACGCGCGACCGGGACGCGCGTAGGCCGCGTGCATGGTGTCGACTTCCGCATCGTGGATGGCGAAGCCCGGACCGTCGGCGCCGAATTCCGGCATCACCGCGCGAATGATCGCGGCCATGGCCTCGTCGTCGCGGTTCTCGATGGGTCGGATCGTGAAACTCACAAAGGCCTGCGAAAGTCGAGGTCATAACGCGAGCCATGCACCAGTACGTGCACGCGCAGGTTGGTGATGCTGATCGGGTCGCTCGGGCCTGCATCGGCGGCGTTGGAATGGCCGACATCGGTAGGGTCGACCACGGTGACGCTGCCAACGCCGACGACTTCCAAAACGTTGTCGGGGCCGATGAACGCTGCGGTGTCGGCGTCGAGGCCGATGCCAAGCACGAAGGGGTTGAGCGCGAGCGCGCCGAGCAGGCGACCGAGCCGATCCGCGCCCGCGCCGCCCTGATCAATCAGCAAGCGGTTGGTCAATCCCAATCCCGGCGCCAGGCTGACGTTGCCCATGCGTGGCGAGGACCCCTGCGCGCCGCCGCCCAGCATGTGCTCGGGCAACACCGACGCGCCGGCACCGATGCCGCCAACGGCCATGCCGTCCGCATTGCGCCGGCGTAGCAGGCGCGCCAATGCGGTCCCGCCCAGCAGCGTCGAAAGGCGCAGCGGCTGCTCGGCGCAGAGCACGGCCAGATGGCTGTGCTCGATCGCCGCGAGCGCGGCCTGCGCTTCACTGTCGGCGCGCTGCGTCAGCACGATACGCTGCACGTGGCCTGCTGCGCCATCGGCGACCAGGCGCGCGTCCAGATCGTCCGCCAGTGTTTCGTCGGCGGAGGCGACGACGATCGTCACGCGCGGACGCTGGCCGAGAATCGCGAACAGACGCCGGAAGATGCCGGTCTGGCCCGCACCGCGCACGCTGGCGCCGAGCGGTACGAGGTAGCCGCGGGATTGGTCTGGGGCGAGGCGTGCGGGCATGGAGGACGATTGGCTTCAAGAAAAGGAATTGTAGAAACCATCCATAGGTAAACACACCAGCCCCGCCGTCCTTGGCGTGGCGCTCACGGGCGCGCGATGCGCTTCAACGCAGCACGCGTCAAATACCCGCTCGCCCAACTTTGCTGCCGTTGTCACGACCGAGCTGCGTACTCAGCCAGCGGCCGGTTTCGATCAATTTCGGCAAATCGATGCCGGTGACAATGCCCATGCCGTGCAGCATGTAGACAACGTCTTCGGTCGCGACGTTTCCGGTTGCGCCGTGCGCGTAGGGACAGCCGCCGGCACCGGAGACGGAGGAATCGACCACAGTCACGCCGAGTTCCAGACATGCAAGGATGTTCGCCAGCGCCTGCCCGCGCGTGTCGTGAAAGTGCACGGCGAGCGCAGGCATGGGCACTTCGCTCGCCGCTGCGGTCAGCAGCGCGCGCGCCTTGCCGGGCGTGCCGATGCCGATGGTGTCGCCGAGCGAGATCTCGTAGCAGCCAAGAGCGTGCAGGCGCTTGACCACATACACGACATCGCGGACAGGCACCTCGCCCTGGTATGGACAACCCAGGGCGGTGGAGACGTAACCGCGCACGGCGACGCCGTCGGCTTTCGCGTGTTGCATCACTGGCACGAAACGCTCGAGGGATTCGTCGATCGAGGCATTGACGTTCTTGCGGTTGAACGCCTCGCTGGCGGCGGTGAATACGGCGATTTCGGCCACACCGGCGGCGCGCGCGCGCGCGTAACCTTGCGCATTTGGCACCAGCACGGGATAGCGCACGCCGGGTTTCTTGCGGATGGACGTATAGACGTCCGCAGCATCGGCCAGTTGCGGAACCCACTTGGGACTGACGAAGCTGGTCGCTTCGATGGTTTGCAGTCCGCTATCCGTCAGCCGGTCGATCAGCGCGACCTTGATTGCCGTCGGCACGATGGTTTTTTCGTTCTGCAGGCCGTCGCGCGGGCCGACTTCGACGATGCGGACGTGGGCGGGCAGGGTGTTCATGCGAGGCTCGTGTTCAGACGTGCTGCCAAGAATGGCTGCTTCGTGATTTTCGCAATCATGGATGATCGCTGGAAAATCTCGCCAGCACCGCATCCGCTTCGACGAACTCGCCCGCTTGCGCGTGCAATGAGGCGACGGTCGTGGCTTGCGGCGCCTTCAGGCTCAGCTCCATTTTCATCGCTTCCATCACCAGCAATTCCTGCCCCGCCGCGACTGTATCGCCGACCTTGACCTTGACCACCACGATGCGTCCCGGCATCGGCGCGCGCACGACGTCGCTCGACTCGCTGTTCACTCGTGCGTACGCGAACGGTGGCGTATGCGCGAATTCGCGACGGCCCGCGTTGGTATGGACGACGATGCGATCTTCGCCCACCGTCACGCCGAAGCGCTGTGAGATGCCATCAAAGCGCGCGCTCAAGATGCCGTCGTGCAGCACGGCACCTTCGATCTGGTAGGTCAGTTCGCCGCAATTCAGTGCGTAATTGCCGGCGTTGCCGAAAGCGTGGATGGCGGTGTGATCGAGCACCACAATGCGCTTGCCCGTGTGACCCGGCCGGAACGCGTCGGCGCGTGCCCACGGCGAATGCGGGTCGGACGAGGCCATGGCCGCGTCACGCACCTGTGTTTCGTCGTGCAACAGCCAAGCAGTTGCGGCTGCGAACAGCATTGCCGGATCGGCGTTTTTACCTTCTCCCGGGAGGAATTCATCCAGGCAGCGATCCAGATAACTGGTGTCGATGCGGCCTTCGACCACGGCCGGATGACGCACCAGGCGTTCGAGGAAGTCGATATTGGACTTCGGCCCGATCACATCGCATTGCGCCAGTGCCTCGCGCATGCGCAGCAGCGCGTCGGCACGCGTGCGATCCCAGACGATCAGCTTGGCGATCATCGGATCGTAGAAGATCGTCACCGTATCGCCCTCGACCACGCCAGCGTCGACGCGAACATGTGGACTCGGCGCGGGCAGGCGCAGGCGCTGCAATTTCCCGGAGCCAGGCAGGAACCCCGCCTGCGGATCCTCCGCGTACAGGCGCAACTCGATGGCGTGACCATCCTGCGGCACGGACTTGTTGCGGAGCAGCGAGCCTGGCAAGGCCTCGCCGGCCGCGACGCGCAGTTGCAGTTCGACCAGATCCAGATGCAAGGTCATCTCGGTCACGGGATGTTCGACCTGCAGGCGCGTGTTGATCTCCATGAAATAAAAATCGCCGCCGCTCCTCTCGGCGTTGGGTCCGACGATGAATTCCACCGTGCCGGCGTTTGCATAGCCCAGCGCGCGGCCCGCGGCGACCGCCGCTTCGCCCATCTTCGTGCGCAACTCGGGCGTGAGGAATGGCGAGGGCGTTTCTTCCAGCACTTTCTGGTAACGGCGCTGCGCCGAACATTCGCGTTCGTTCAGGTGCACGATGTTGCCGTGTGCGTCGCCGAAAATCTGGAACTCGATGTGGCGCGGCGTTTCGATGTAGCGTTCGAGCAGCACACGCTCGCGGCCGAAGGCGTTCTTCGCCTCGCGTTGGCAGGATTCCAGGTTCGCCGCGAATTCGCCCGCCTCGCGCACGATGCGCATGCCCTTGCCGCCGCCGCCGTGGGCGGCCTTGATCATCAGCGGATAGCCGATGCGCCGCGCCTCGCGGGCGAGCAGAGCGGCGTCCTGATTCTCGCCGGTGTAACCCGGCACCACCGGTACGCCGTGCGCAGCCATCAGCTCCTTGGCGCCGGCCTTGCTGCCCATCTTGCGCATCGACTCGGCCGATGGACCTATGAAGACAATGCCGGCCTTTGCGCAGCGTTCCGCGAAGTCGGCGTTTTCGGACAGGAATCCGTAACCGGGATGAATTGCCTGTGCGCCGGATTTCTGCGCCGCCTCGATGATGGCGTCGCCGCGCAGATAACTGTCCTGCGGACGCGGTCCGCCGATCGGATACGCGCAGTCCGCCTGCCGCACATGCTGCGCGCCGGCGTCGACTTCCGAATACACGGCGACGGTCTGGATGCCAAGATGCCTGCAGGTGCGGATGACGCGGCAGGCGATTTCGCCGCGATTGGCAATGAGAATCTTGTCGAACACGTTCAATCCCTCGCCCAGGCCGGCGGGCGTTTGTCGAGAAACGCGGACAGGCCTTCCTGACCCTCCGGCGACACGCGCAGGCGTGCGATCAGCGCCGCATTCTTCATGTCGGTGCGGCCGCTGTTGATGTCCAGCACGCCACCGAGTCCGAGCGCCAGATGCTTGGCTTCGCGCTGGGCGTGCGGTCCGCCCTTGGCCAGCCAGTGCAGCACGCGGTCGATGGCTTCGTCCAGCGTGGCGATTGGCACGGTTTCATGCACCAGGCCGATGCGCTGCGCGCAGACGGCGTCGAAGATCTCGCCGGTGACGAACAGACGACGGGCCTGGCGTGCGCCGATGGCGGCAACCACGTACGGCGAGATCACCGCGGGAACGAGCCCGAGTTTGACTTCGGTCAGTCCGAACTTGGCCGTGTCCGCGGCGATGGCGATGTCGCAACAGGCGACCAGGCCGACACCGCCGCCGTAGGCCGAACCGTTGACGCGTGCAATTGCCGGCTTGGCAAGCGTGTTGAGGGTGCGCATCAGTGCGGCGAGGCGTTCGGAATCGTTGCGGTTCTCTGCCTCGTTCGCGCGCGCCATGCCGCGCATCCAGTTGAGGTCGGCGCCGGCTGAAAACGTGCTGCCCTGGCCGGTCAAAACGATGAAACGCACGCCGGAATCGCGGTCGAGCGCGCCGAGCGCCTCGGTCAGCTCCGCCACCAGTGCATCGTCGAAGGCGTTGTGTACTTGCGGGCGGTTCAGCGCCACGCGCGCTACGCGCTGCACGATGACGATATCGAGCGACGATGACATGCCGGGTTCCTGCTGCGGCGAAGCGTGGATGATAGCCGGTTGCGCGGCAGTGCTGAACCGACGCGCCGCCTTGCTTGCCGTGGGCTGAACGCCGACAATCCGGCGCTTGCGATCTCAAATGCGAACCATTATCATTTACGTCATGCTTCGCAACGGTGCCGCCATGTTGAATCGGATTTGCTTGTGCCTGCTGCTTGCTGTTTCCACGGTAACGTGGGCAGCCGACTTGCCTGAATTCCGCTTGACCATCAAGGATCAGAAATTCGAGCCGGCGCAATTGACCGTACCCGCCAATACCCAGTTCAAGCTGCACGTCACGAACGCCGATGCCACGCCATCGGAATTCGAGAGTAACGAGTTCAACCGCGAAAAGATCGTGCTGCCCAACAGCACCATCACCGTGTTCATCGGTCCGCTGGACAAGGGCAGCTACAAGTTCTTCGACGATTTCCATCAGGACACCGGCAAGGGTGTCCTGATCGTGGAGTAGGACCATGCTTGCAGTCGCATTGCTCGTATTTAGGGAAGTCCTGGAAGCCGCACTGATCGTCACCGTCGTCGCGGCGGCGACGCGCGGAGTCGTCGGCAGGGCCAGGTTCATCGGCGGCGGCATCGGATTGGGCGTCGTCGGCGCAATCATCGTGGCGCTCTGCGCGGGAGTCATCGAAGCAGCCGTAGGCGGCTCCGGCCAGGAGCTGTTCAACGCCTGCGTGCTGCTCGCGGCGGTGTTGATGATCGGCTGGCACGTAATCTGGATGTCCAGTCACGGCAGGCAGCTTGTGCATGAGATGCAGTCGGTTGGGCACGCGGTGAAAGCCGGTTCCAGTTCGCTGGCGATGCTGCTGGCAGTCGTGGCTCTGGCCGTGTTGCGCGAAGGTTCCGAAATCGTCCTGTTTCTTTACGGCATGGCCGCCGGTGGTGCCGGCCGGGCCGATCTGCTGCTCGGCGTGCCCTTCGGAATCGCCGGCGGCGTCGCGGTCGGCTATGCGTTGTATTTCGGCCTGCTGCGCATCCCGCTGCGGCATTTCTTCACGGCGACGAACTGGATGCTGGTACTGCTTGCGGCTGGATTGGCCTCCAGCGCGGCGCGGTTCCTGATCCAGGCCAACTGGCTGCCGGCTTGGCACAATCAGTTCTGGAATACCTCGGCGCTGCTGGACAACGGTTCGGTGGTCGGCCAGGCGCTGCACATTCTGGTCGGCTACGACGCGCGTCCGGCCGGCATGCAGATCGCGTTCTGGCTGGTCACTGCCAGTTTGCTCGTGTGCGGCATGCGCTGGATGACGCGAGGGCATTCTCGACAGCGGTCCGCGACGACGCAGCCGGCGGCAACCTGATCGCTTACATCCGGAACACGCCGTAGCGTCCCGTTTCGATCGGTGCGTTCAGCGACGCCGAGATCGCCAGCCCGAGCACCCGGCGGGTATCGGCGGGATCGATAATGCCGTCGTCCCACAGGCGTGCGCTGGCGTAGTAGGGATGCCCCTGACGCTCGTATTGCGCGCGGATTGGCGCCTTGAAAGATTCCTCTTCGTCCTTCGCCCAGGCCTTGCCGACCGTTTCGAAGCCGTCGCGCTTTACCGTGGCGAGCACGCTGGCCGCCTGTTCGCCGCCCATCACGCTGATGCGCGCGTTCGGCCACATCCACAGAAATCTCGCGCCATAGGCGCGGCCGCACATCGCGTAATTGCCGGCGCCGAAACTGCCGCCGATCACGACCGTGAACTTGGGCACGTGCGAGCACGCGACCGCGGTGACCATTTTCGCACCGTCCCTGGCAATCCCGGCCTGCTCGTACTTCTTGCCGACCATGAAACCGGTAATGTTCTGCAGAAACACCAACGGCACGTTGCGCTGATTGCACAGCTCGATGAAGTGTGCGCCCTTGAGCGCGCTTTCCGAAAACAGGATGCCGTTGTTGGCAACAATGCCGACCGGGTAGCCGTGGATGTGTGCGAAGCCGGTCACGAGTGTCTTGCCGTAGCGCGTCTTGAATTCGTGGAACTGCGAAGCATCGACGATGCGCGCGATGATCTTGCGGACATCGAACGGACGGCGCGTATCGGCCGGTACGATGCCGTAGATTTCCTCGGCGGGATAGTTCGGTTCGGCTGGTTCGCGCAGTGCCAGCGGCATGGTTTTTTTTCGGTTCAGCGAGGCCACGATGTCGCGTGCGATGGACAGCGCGTGCGCATCGTTCTCGGCGAAATGATCGGCCACGCCGGAAATCGAGGTATGCACATCGGCGCCGCCGAGCGTTTCCGCATCGACCACTTCGCCGGTCGCGGCCTTCACCAGCGGCGGACCGCCGAGGAAGATCGTGCCCTGTTCCTTGACGATGATGGTCTCGTCGCTCATCGCCGGCACGTAGGCACCGCCAGCCGTGCACGAGCCCATCACCACGGCGATCTGCGGGATGCCGAGTGCGCTCATGCGCGCCTGGTTGTAGAAGATGCGACCAAAGTGTTCCTTGTCGGGAAACACCTCGTCCTGCAGCGGCAGGAAGGCGCCGCCGGAATCGACGAGGTAGATGCAGGGCAAGCGATTCTCCAGCGCCACTTCCTGCGCGCGCAGATGTTTCTTCACCGTGATCGGGAAATACGTGCCGCCTTTCACCGTGGCGTCGTTGGCGACCACCGCCACTTCGATGCCGCTGACGCGGCCGATGCCGGTGACGAGACCGGCTGCAGGCGCCGCGTCGTCGTACATGCCGTGCGCGGCCAGCGGCGAGAGTTCGAGAAAGGGTGAGCCCGGATCGAGCAGGGCGCGGACACGCTCGCGCGGTAGCAGCTTGCCACGCGCCGTGTGTTTTTCGCGGGCTTTTTCGCCGCCGCCGAGTGCAGCGCGCGCCAATTGTTTTCTCAGATCGTCGACCACGGCGCGCAGGCTTGCCGCGTTGGCGGTGAATTCCGGCGAGCGGGTGTCAATCTGCGATTCGATGACGGACATTGATGCGTCGCCAATGGCAAAGCCCGAATGATAGGCAAAAACGAAATCGGCCGCTTGCGCGGCCGATTCGTTTGCAGCTGTTCGAGCGCCGATCAGTGGCCGCCGTTGTCGTCCTTCTTCGGTGCTTCGGCAGGCGCCGGCTGCGCACCCTGCGCCGCGGCCTTCACGTCTGCGGCGCCCTGCTTGGCGGTCGCGGCGGTGTCCTGCGCACTGGCGGCAGCGGCCTGGCCGGAAGCGGCAGCACCCTGTGCGGATGCGGCGGCGCCGCTCATGTCGCCGGCCTTGGCCTGTGCGGCGGCCTGCGTGGCCTGACCAGCGGCTTGTTGCGCGGCGGCGGCGGTGGCCTG
>JAJXWU010000019.1 GCA_021781425.1 Pseudomonadota bacterium | reverse complement strand
CGCGGCCCGCAACCAGCACCCGCGCGCGGCGCCCCGGCCGCACCGGCGGCAGGCGGCGACAATTTCGATGAGGATGAGATTCCGTTCTGAGGGCCTGAAATCCGGCCCGTCGCTCTGCAAAACCGGTAAAATCGCCGCTTTGCACTAGTACGGCGCGGTTGCATTTTCCGCGCGGAGCGGCGGCGACTCATGAAGACCCTTCTTGTCACCGGCGGCGCCGGTTTCATCGGCGGCAATTTCGCGCTCGGCCTCGTGGCCGAGGGCGGCTGGCGCGTGGTGAACCTGGACAAGCTTACCTACGCCGGAAACCTCGACACGCTGGCGAGCCTGCGTGGAAATCCGAACCACATCTTCGTGCAGGGCGACATCGGCGATCGCACGCTGGTGACGACGTTGCTCGCCGAGCACAAGCCTGCGGCAATCGTGAATTTTGCCGCCGAATCGCACGTGGATCGCTCCATCGACGGCCCGGCGGAATTCGTCAACACCAACGTCGTGGGCACGCTGGCCCTGCTCGAGTGCGCGCTCGCCTACTGGCGCGCGGCGCCGCTGGAGGCGCAGGACGGGTTCCGTTTCCTGCACGTGTCCACCGACGAGGTTTACGGTTCGCTCGGCCCCGTCGGTCGCTTCCGTGAGGAATCGCCTTATCAGCCCAATTCCCCGTATTCGGCGTCGAAGGCAGCGTCGGATCACCTCGTGCGCGCGTTCCATCACACCTATGGCCTGCCGACGCTGACCACGAATTGCTCGAACAACTACGGACCGTTCCAGTTTCCGGAAAAGCTCATTCCGCTGATGATCCATAAAGCGCTGGTCGGCGAAAAGTTGCCGGTCTACGGCGACGGTCGCAACATCCGCGACTGGCTGTTCGTTGGCGACCACTGCCGAGCGATCCGGCGCGTGCTCGAGATCGGCCGCACCGGCGAGGTCTACAACGTCGGTGGCGACGCCGAGCGCGAGAATATTCATGTCGTCAAGACCATTTGCAGGCTCTTGGACGAGCGCCGCCCGCAGGCGAACGGCGCAAAACGCGAATCGCTGATCACCTACGTCAAGGATCGCCCCGGTCACGATCGTCGTTACGCGATCGACGCCGGCAAGTTGAAATCCCAGCTCGGCTGGCGCCAGACCGAGAGCTTCGAGAGCGGCATCGCCAAGACCGTGGACTGGTATCTCGACAATCAGGCATGGTGCCAGCGTGTGCTCGATGGCAGTTATCGCGGCGAAAGATTGGGCGTGGCCTAAATCGCCTCTCCCGCCGGCGGGAGAGGCCGGCGCACCACGTGCGCCGGGTGAGGGTGGCGTTGGATTTATTGGAAACGTATAAAATGTCGCAAATTTCAAAAGGCATCATCCTCGCCGGCGGCTCCGGCACGCGCCTGTATCCGCTCACGCAGGTGATCAGCAAGCAGTTGTTGCCGGTCTACGACAAGCCGATGATCTATTACCCGCTGTCGGCGCTGATGCTTGCCGGCATCCGCGAGGTACTGGTGATCAACACGCCGCACGAGCAGGCGCTGTTCCGGCAACTGCTCGGCGACGGTTCGCAGTGGGGCATTTCGATCGAGTACGCCGTGCAAGCTTCGCCGGACGGCCTGGCACAGGCCTTCGTCATCGGCCGCGACTTCATCGCCGGCCAGCCGAGCTGTCTGATCCTCGGCGACAACATTTTCTACGGTCATGGCCTGACCGATGTGCTGCGCCGCGCGGCGCAGCGCACGCACGGCGCCACCGTGTTCGGCTACTGGGTGCGCGATCCGGAACGTTACGGCGTGGCCGAATTCGATATTTCAGGCAAGGTGATCGGGCTGGAGGAAAAACCCGCGCAGCCGAAGTCGAACTACGCCGTGACCGGTCTGTATTTCTACGATCAGCGTGTCTGCGATTTCGCGGCGGATTTGCGGCCTTCTGCGCGCGGCGAACTGGAAATCACCGATCTCAATCGCTGTTATCTCCACGATGCCTCGCTGATGCTGGAAAAACTCGGGCGCGGCTTCGCCTGGCTAGACACCGGCACGCACGAGTCGCTGGTCGAGGCGTCCAACTACATCGAGACCATCGAGAACCGGCAGGGCCTGAAAGTGTGTTGCCCGGAGGAGATCGCGTTTGTCAACGGTTGGATCGGCGCCGAGCAGGTGTTGCGTCTGGCCAAGCCGCTTTCCAAGAACGGTTACGGGCAATACCTGCAGCAGCTTGTCAAGCAGGGCCCGGTCGCGTGAAAGTCATCGAAACCAATTTGCCAGGCTGCGTGGTGATCGAGCCGCAGGTGCATGGCGATGCGCGCGGCTTCTTCTACGAAAGCTTCCATTCGGAAAAGTATAAAAACGCGGGATTCGATCTGCGTTTCGTTCAAAGCAACGTGTCGCGCTCGGCGCACGGCGTGCTGCGCGGCCTGCATTACCAGTGGCCGAATCCGCAGGGCAAGCTGGTGAGCGTGCTCGACGGCGAAGTCTACGACGTTGCGGTGGATATCCGCGCCGGCTCGCCGACCTTTGGGCGCTGGGCCGCGGCGATGCTCACGGCGGACAACAAGCGCCAGTTCTGGATACCGGAAGGCTTCGCCCACGGCTTTGCGGTGGTTTCGGACAACGCCTTGTTCTGCTATCAGTGCACGGCGCTGTATGATCGCGTCGCCGACGCCGCAATCCGCTGGAACGACGCCGACATCGCCATTGACTGGCCGCTGTCGACGCCACTGTTGTCGGACAAGGACGCGACGGCGCCATTCCTGCGCGAGGTGGCTCGCGCCAAATTGCCGAAGTATACAAAATGAAAATCCTGCTGCTCGGCGCGAACGGACAGGTCGGATTCGAGCTGGCGCGGTCGCTGGCGCCGCTTGGCGAGCTCGTCTGCGCGACGCGTTCCGGGACGCTGGCAGGCGGTGCACCCTGCCTGACTGCCGATCTTGCGGAGTCGGCTTCGCTGGCCTCCGCGCTGGATTCCACGCGAGCCGACGTGATCGTGAATGCCGCGGCGTATACCGCCGTCGATCGCGCCGAGGACGAATCCGTGCTCGCCCAGCGTATCAATGCGCAGGCGTTGGCGGAAATCGGCGCGCACGCGGCTTCGCACAATGCGCTGGCCGTGCACTATTCCACGGATTACGTTTTCGACGGCGCGGGTTCACGGCCGTACCGCGAGAACGATGCGACGGCGCCGCTAGGCGTTTACGGCCGAAGCAAGCGCGACGGCGAGAACGCGTTGCGCGCCTCCGGCTGCGATCACCTGATCCTGCGCACGGCCTGGGTCTATGCCGCGCGCGGTCACAATTTCCTGCACACCATGTTGCGCCTCGCACGCGAACGCGACGACCTGCGCGTCGTCGGCGACCAGCGCGGGGCGCCAACGACGGCTCGCCTCGTCGCCGCGGCAACCACGCTGGCGCTCGGACGCCTGCTCGCGCGGCGCGCGGGCGAACGCGAAAAACTGCTGGGTACCTATCATCTGTGCGCGGCCGGCCAATGCACCTGGTTCGACTTCGCCGGCGCGATTTTCGCACGCGCGCTGGCGGCGGGACTCATCGCGCGCGCGCCGCGACTGGTGCCGATTTCCACCACCGAATATCCGACTCGCGCGCGCCGGCCGGCGTATTCCGCGCTCGATTGCAGCAAGATCCGCGATGCGTTCGGTCTGCATCTGCCGGACTGGCGAAATGGCCTCGATGCCGTGATCGGCGAACTTGCCGGGTAAAATGAAAGCATGAGCCTCCTCGTTCCCGTGATTCTCTCCGGCGGCGCCGGCACCCGACTGTGGCCGGTATCGCGCAGCGCCTATCCGAAACCGTTCATGCGCATGGCCGACGGGCAGTCGCTGCTGTACAAGACCCTGGATCGCGCGCTGCGCGTGGCCGGAGATGGACCGGTGCTGACCGTGACCGGCCGCGACTACTACTTTTTGACCCGTGACGAATATGCGCGCCATCCGGCCAGCGACTCGCAACGCCTGCCGTTCCTGCTCGAACCCGTCGGGCGCAACACCGCGCCGGCCATCGGCCTTGCCGCAATGTATACAATGGAACATCTCGGCGCGGACGCGGCGTTACTGGTGTTGCCGGCCGATCACCTGATCCGCGACGCGGACGCCTTCGCCGCCGATGCGCGCCGCGCACAGACGCTCGCGCAGGACGGATTCCTCGTCACGTTTGGCATCAAACCAGCGTCTGCCGAAACCGGCTTCGGCTATATCCGCATGGGCGTCCCGTTGGCTCAAGGCGGGCGCGCCATCGACGCCTTCGTCGAAAAACCCGACCGTGCCACCGCGGAAAACTACCTCGCTTCGGGTGACTACGCATGGAATTCCGGCATGTTCTGTTTTCGTGCCGACGCCTTGCTTGAAGCGATGCAAGCGACCTGTCCCGACGTGCTGGATACCGTGCGCGCCTGCCATGCCGGCGTGCGCGGTCGCGCAAGCCCGGTGGAATACGGCAAGGAGGCGTTCGCCGCGCTGCCCGACATTTCCATCGACTACGCGGTGATGGAGCGAGCCGCGCGCCGCGCCGTGGTGCCGGCCACTTTCGACTGGAGCGACATCGGCTCGTGGAAGGCGGTCAGCGAGATCGAATCCGGCAACGCGCCGGACGCCGCCGGCAATCGCGTACAGGGCATGGCGGTGACGATCGACGCCGAGAACTGCTACATCCAGGGCGGCAAACGCCTGGTCGCCGCCGTCGGCGTGAAGAATCTCGTCATCGTCGACACCGCCGACGCCGTGCTCGTCGCCGATCGCGAACGCGCGCAGCAGGTCAAGCAGGTCGTCGAACAACTGCGCGCGAGCGACCACGCCGCGGCGCGCTTCCACCAGACCGTGCACCGACCCTGGGGCAGTTTCACGGTGCTCGAAGACGAGGCC
>JAJXWU010000035.1 GCA_021781425.1 Pseudomonadota bacterium | reverse complement strand
GGCGCCAGCGTATCGGCAATGTCGCGGCCATCGGCGTAGGCATCCTGCAACGATTTGCGCGCCGCCGAACCGGCCGACGGAACCGCGGCGGTGAGCGTACCGCCGCCGTGCGTGCGCAAAACCGGCGTGGCGCCCGTATCGATCGGCCGCACTACCTTGTAACGGCCTTCGCCATTCGGCGAAAGTTCGATGCGATCCAGATTCAGATCGCCCCGTAGCCAGTAAAACTGCAAGCGCGAACTGCCACGCCGCACGACGCCACGCAGATCGCCGTTGACGTAGACCACATCCCCGGCCAGCAGCTGTCCAGCCTGCAAGTCGCCATCGGCGGGACGTCCGTCGTTGAGATTCTTCAACATGCCGTTACGCATCGCGGCGCGCCGGTCGGCAGCAGCCTTCTCCGCCGCGGCCTTGTCCGCGGCGGCTTTTTCGGCGGCAGCCTTCTCCGCTGCGGCTTTGTCCGCTGCGGCCTTCTCGGCGGCGGCTTTTGCCGCTGCCGCCTTCTCCGTTGCCGCCTTCTCCGCTGCTGCCTTTGCGGCAGCAGCCTGTGCCGCAGCGCGTTCCGCCGCGGCCTTCTCGGCGGCGGCCCTTTCCTGCGTCGCTTTCTCTTCGGCTGTCTTCTGCGCTGCGGCCTTCTCGGCCACGGCCTTGGCCGCTTGAGCGTCGGTGTTCGACGCCGTCGGCTTGGCCGGCGCGGCGTCGACGACCTTCACCAGCACGTTCTCGAAAAAGCCGTCGCTGGCCTTGATCGCCACGCCCGTGGCGCCCGCATGCAGCTTGGCCGCCACCTTGGCCTGCCAGTAGTCCGGCGCCGTGACTTCCAGCGCCTTGCCAGCCGCCGCGGCTTGCTGGGCGATCGCCGCGAGCTTTGCGTCGCCGGCGCCAGATAGAAAGTCCTTGCCGTTGACGTCGACCTGTTGCGCCAGCGCCGCGCTGGCGAGGAACAATGCGGCCAAAGGTATAAATTTGTACATGTTCAATCTCCACCACCCTGTTGAAAAACGGTCTGCGAGTCTGCCAGCGGCGAACGTGCGCGCATGTGCCGTTCGGCACACACAGGAATCAACCCCCGGCACTGCCGCCATGAATGCCGCCCTTGGTCAAGGCCATGGGATCGAGCAGTTCCTTCAATTTCGCCTTGGGCAAACCCGTTGTCTCCAGCGCCACGTCGAGAATCGGTCGGCCCTGCTTGTACGCTTGTTTGGCGGTGGCCGCACCCTTGTCGTAACCGATCACGGCGTTGAGCGCGGTGACCAGAATCGGATTCTTGTCCAGCGCCTCGCGGATTTTGTCCTGACGAACCTTGAAACCGGCAATGGCCTTGTCCGCGAGCAGACGCGAGGCATTAGCCAGTATCCCGATGCTTTGCAGCAAGTTCAATGCCACTACCGGCAGCATCACGTTGAGCTGGAAGTTGCCGGACTGACCGGCGATCGTGATCGTTGCGTCGTTGCCGATGACTTGCGCGCAAACCATTGCCAGCGCCTCGGGAATCACCGGATTGACCTTGCCCGGCATGATCGACGAGCCCGGCTGCAACGCGGGCAATTCGATCTCTCCCAGCCCAGCCAGTGGACCCGAATTCATCCAGCGCAGATCGTTGGCGATTTTCATCAGCGAGCATGCCAGCGTCTTCAACTGACCGGACAGTTCGACCGCGGCATCCTGCGAAGACAAACCCTCGAAGAAATTGCCGGCAGACTCGAACTTCACCCGGGTCATCCGCGTGAGTTCCTTGCAAATCGCCGGACCGAGTCGCGCATCCGCATTGATGCCGGTGCCGACGGCAGTGCCGCCCTGCGGCAACTTGCTCACGCGCCTGAGCGCATCGTCGAGGCGCTCGATGCCCGAACCGATCTGTGCCGACCAGCCGGAAAGCTCCTGACCGAAGGTGACGGGCATCGCATCCATCAGATGCGTGCGGCCGGTCTTGGCGACCTTGGCCAATTCCTTCGCGCGCTTGTCGATGGTTTTCTTCAGATGCGCCAGCGCCGGCAGCAATTGTTCGGACACCGTGAGCGCGGCGCTGACATGCACCGCGGTCGGAATCACATCGTTCGAGGATTGGCCGTTGTTGACGTCGTCGTTGGGATGTACCTTGGTGCCGGCTGCCGCACACAAATGCGCGATGACCTCGTTCGCGTTCATGTTGCTGGATGTGCCGGAACCGGTCTGGAACACGTCGATCGGAAATTGTGCGTCGAACGCACCGGCGGCCACACGCTCGGCCTGCTTGCGGATCGCCTTCGCCTTGGTTTTCGCCAAATGCCCGAGATCCGTGTTGGCCTGGGCGGCGGCGGACTTGATCAAGCCCAGCGCGCGGATGAACTCACGCGGCATGGTAAGCCCGGAAATCGGGAAATTATCCACCGCGCGCTGCGTCTGCGCGCCCCACAGCGCGACGGCCGGGACTTTCAGTTCGCCCATGCTGTCGCGCTCGATGCGGAAATCGGCCATCGAAAAACTCCGTGAAACAAGGTCTGGATCGGCCCTGGGATTATAACCTCTCGGTGTATCATCCGCGTTTGCCTGTCGCCGGACCTCCCATGCCGCTGTCGCCACTCACCGCCCTGTCGCCGCTGGATGGCCGCTACGCCGCCAAGGTGGAAGCGCTGCGGCCGATTTTCAGCGAAGCGGGCTTGATGCGGCGCCGTGTGCTCGTCGAAGTGCGCTGGCTGCTGGCGCTGGCAGAGGAGAAATCCATCGCGGAAGTGGCCGGCGTCTCCGCGAGCACACGGCAATATCTGCTGACGCTGGCCGATGGCTTTTCGTTGCAGGACGCCGAGCGCATCAAGGCGATCGAGGCGACCACAAACCACGACGTCAAGGCGGTCGAATACTTCATCAAGGATAAGATCAGCAAGGAAAAACTCGGCGATCATGCCGGCCTCGCCAAGGCCAGGGAATTCGTCCATTTCGCCTGCACCTCCGAGGACATCAACAATCTCGCCTACGCACTGATGCTGCGCGACGCACGCGATGACGTGCTGTTGCCGATCCTCGACAAGCTGATCCACACGTTGCGCCAGATGGCGCACGCACTGGCGGGTCAATCCATGCTGTCGCGCACGCATGGACAGACCGCCTCGCCGACCACGCTCGGCAAGGAAATAGCGAACGTCGTCGCGCGCCTGGAACGCCAACGCAAGCAGATCGCGGCGGTGGAACTGACCGGCAAGATCAACGGTGCGGTCGGCAACTACAACGCGCACGTCGTGGCCTATCCGGAAGTCGATTGGCCGGCATTGAGCCGGCGCTTCGTCGAAGCGCTCGGACTTGCGTGGAATGCGTACACCACGCAGATCGAGCCGCATGACTGCGTGGCGGAACTGTGCGACGCGCTGCGCCGCGCCAATACCATCCTGATCGACTTCTGCCGCGACGTCTGGGGTTACGTCTCGCTCGGCTACTTCAAGCAGGCCCTGAAACCAGGCGAGGTCGGCTCCTCGACCATGCCGCACAAGATCAATCCGATCGACTTCGAAAACGCCGAGGGTAATCTCGGCATCGCCGACGCGCTGTTCGCGCACTTTGCCGAAAAACTGCCGATCAGCCGCTGGCAGCGGGATCTCACCGACTCCACTGTGTTACGCGCCGTCGGCACTGCATTCGGCCACAGCCAGATCGCACTGGAATCGCTCCTGCGCGGGCTGGCCAAGCTCAGCGCGAATCCCGAGCGCATCGCCACGGACCTCGATGCAAGCTGGGAAGTGCTCGCCGAAGCCGTGCAGACGGTGATGCGTCGCTACGGACTGCCCGAACCTTACGAGCAGCTCAAGGCGCTGACGCGCGGTCAGGGCATCACACACGAATCGATGCGCGCGTTCATCGAAGGCTTGGCGCTGCCGATCGATGCGAAACAGCGCCTGTTGACGCTCACTCCAGCGACGTACACCGGAATGGCCGCCGATCTGGCTGGAAAAATCTGAGCGCTCGCAAGCGCAGCCTCAGGCGCACTCATCTGAGGCGCCGCTTACCGGAAGTCGACCGTGTTCGAACACCGCACCGATTCGCTGCTTCCACACCGCCAATTTCTCGGGCGCCTCGCACGTTGTGGCGCCGTTGGCGCAGCATTGATCGCGTTTTCCTTGCTCATCGGCATGCTCGGCTACCATATGCTCGAAGGCCTATCGTGGCTGGATGCGTTCGTGAACGCATCCATGCTGCTCGGCGGCATGGGCCCCGTCGACCCACTGCACACGGCGAGTGGCAAACTGTTCGCTGGCTTCTATGCGCTGTACTGCGGCTTCATGGTGATCGCGATCGCCGGCATCATCTTCGCCCCCATCGTGCATCGATTCCTGCACCGGTTTCACCTGGAGCACAGCCGCCCGGATTGACTGCCGGGCGGATCGCTCCGCCCGGCAGTCTTGCCACTCAGGCTGCTTTCGCCGCCTTGATCAACCCTTCCGCTGCCATCGCCGCCTGCACCGCCGGGCGCGCGGCGACGCGCTTCTGGAACGCCTGCAGCGCCGGGAATACGGACAGATCCAGCTTCACAAAATCCGCCCAACGCGTGACCGTGAACAGATAGGCGTCGGCCACAGTGAAGTGTTCGCCGAGGAGCCACGGTTGCTTGGCCAGAATCTTCTCGATGAAGCCGTAGCGCTTGAGCAAATAAGCCTTGCGCTCCTCCCGCGTGGCTTCGGGCGTGTCGTCCTTGAACAGCGGGCTGTAGCTCTTGTGGATTTCGCTGGTGACGTAGTTGAGCATCTCCTGCGCTCGTGCGCGCGCCAGCGTGCCGTTCGCCGGAATAAGCGAAGTATTGCCCTTCTGGTCGGCGAGATACTGGACGATGGCCGGGCCTTCGGTCAGCACTTCGCCGGTGTCCAGCTCCAGCGCAGGCACATAGCCTTTCGGATTGATCGCGAGGAAATCGCGGCCGGATTCGGTGCGCTTGGCCTTGGTGTCGACCTTTTCCGGCGTCAACGCCAGGCCCAGCTCGTGGGCGACGATATGCGGAGACAGCGAGCAGGCGCCGGGGGAATAATAGAGTTTCATGGCTTGCATCCTTTTCCAGTGGGGGAGGGGATTGGCTGATTTTTTTAAAAAGTGCCGTCCTGCACTTTTTCAACGCGCCGGACGATCCGGCGACGGTTGGTATCCTACACCTATCTAGTTACTTATTGATACCATATATCTGCCAATTACTGATAGAATGTGGTAACCGGGCGGTTACCCGCTCACTCCGCGATAACCGGGAACGACCATGGGATTGCCCCTGCGTAAAAGCAAAGTCCTGCCGCCGCCGCAATGTCCGCTGAGCATGTGCATGGACCTGCTGCGCGGCGCTTGGGCGCCGAACGTGATCTGGTACCTGCGCGGCGGCGCGCGCCGCTTCGGCGAACTGCGCCACGACATTCCGCGCATCTCCGCGCGTGTGCTCTCGCAGCGGCTGCGCGAGCTGGAAGCGCGCGGCATGATTATGCGCCGCCTGCTCGACACATCGCCGCCGTCGGCCGAGTACGAACTCACCGAACTCGGTCACGAGCTGTTGCCGGCGCTCGATGCCATCGTCAAGGTCGGCACGAAACTCAAGCACGATGCCGCGCCGAAGCGTCGCCTCGCCGCGTGAGTCGCGCACCCGTCATCGAGGTCCGCGGAACGCCGCAGCGGCCGCTCGGCATGACGCCGGCGCGCTTCCTGCGCGATTACTGGCAAAAGCATCCGTTGCTGATCCGCGGCGCGTTTCCACATTTCCACGATGCGATCTCTCCGCAAGACCTGGCGGGCCTGGCCTGCGAGGAAGCGGCACTCGCGCGCATCGTGATCCACGAGCCGAAACGGGACCGCTGGGCGCTGCGCAACGGCCCGTTCGCCGAATCCGATTTCGCAAAATTGCCAAGCACCCATTGGACGTTGCTGGTGCAGGACGTCGACAAGTGGGACCTGGATGTGGCCGCCCTGCTCGACGCGTTCGCCTTCATCCCAAGCTGGCGCGTGGACGATGTGATGGTGAGCTATGCCGCCGCTGGCGGCGGTGTTGGCGCGCACGTGGATCAGTACGACGTGTTTCTCGTGCAGGGCACGGGCCAGCGGCGCTGGCGCATCAGCATGGATCCGCATGCTCGAAGGGATTTCCGCGACGATGCCGAGCTGAAACTCCTGCGTGAATTTTCATCCACACACGACTGGATACTCGAACCCGGCGATGCGCTGTATCTACCACCGAACGTTCCGCACGAAGGCACGGCCATTGGCGAATGCATGACGTTTTCCGTCGGCATGCGCGCGCCGTCGCAAGCGGAACTGCTGCTGGATTTTTCCGAGTTTCTGGCCGAGCCGCTGGGCGACGGCGCACGCTACGCCGATCCCGGCATGCGTCCCATCCGCCACGCCGGTGAGATCGACGCCGCCGCGCTGGCGCGCGCACGCGCCGCGATGCCGCATTTTTCCAATGTGGACAACACGACATTCGCGCGCTGGTTCGGCTGCTTCATCACTCGCTACCGCGCCGCGCATATGGCCACGCCGCGGGCACGGGTGATCACACCGACGCGACTCGCGACCCAATTGCCGACGGTGCGCGTGCTGCGCAATCCCTTCAGCCGCTTCGCCTGGGCGCGTATCGGACGCGGCGCGCTGCTGTTCGTCGCCGGCGAAAGCCATCCCTGTTCCGTTGCGCTGGCGCGCGCGCTGTGTGCGCAGCGCGAACTCGACGGCGCGGCACTGACGCGGCAGGGCGCATACGAGACGCTGGCGACACTCGTCAATGATGGGCATTTGCAATTGATCCGTTCGCCCTGAGCGTAGGCGCGAAAGCGCCGGAGTCGAAGGGCCGTATTTCGACTTCGCTCGCCACGCGAGCTACGCCCAATACACGGGAATATGTAGAATTCGCCCATGATCCCCACCGACTTCACCATCGCCACCGTCGACTGGAACAACGACGCCGAACGCGAGGCCTGCCGCGCGGTGCGCGAGCAGGTGTTTATCGTCGAGCAGAACGTCCCGCGCGAGGACGAATGGGACGATCTCGACGCTACCTCGCGCCATGTTCTTGCGCGCGATCTCGCGGGCAATCCCGTCGGCACCGGACGCTTGGTCCCGCCGCGCATCGCAGCCCATGCAGGGGCCGCAAACGAATCGGACGCGTCCGGGTTCGATTCGGCGCAGGCGAGTCCGGACCTGCGCCGGACTCGCCGAGTCGAAGACGGACAGGATGGCCCGGCTTGGACATTGGCCATGATCGGCCGCATGGCCGTGCTGCGCGACTGGCGCGGCCGGCATGTGGGCGAGGCAATCATGCATCTGCTGATCGAACAGGCGCGCGCGCTGGGCTACCGCGAACTGGGAATGCACGCGCAAACCCACGCGCTGCCGTTTTACGAGAAGTTCGGCTTCGAGAAATTCGGCGACGAATTCGAGGAATGCGCGATCAGGCACTTCCACATGCGCCGCGAACTGGAACCCGCGGCTGCGCCGGAACGCGCGCCGCTGCCGCCGCGCCCCGAAGTGCGCAACGTGGCGGTGGAATCGCGCGAACAGGCGCTGGCCGAATCGCTGCGCCTGATCGGCGAAGCCAAGCGCGAATTGTGCATTTACACCCGTGCGCTCGATCCGGACTTGTTCGAATCCGAAGCCGCGCTGGAAGCGCTCAAGCGCGTGGCGATCTCCGGACGCGGCGCGAGCATCCGCATCCTGGTGCAGGATCCGCGCGCCGTGACCGCGCACGGACACCGCCTGCTGCCGCTGGCGCAGCGCTTGACCTCCGTGTTCGCGCTGCGCACGCCGGCGCAGGACGACGACCTGCAGTATCCATCCGCGTTTCTGATCAACGACGTGCGCGGCTATTACTTCCGCGTGCTCGGCAACCGCTTCGAGGGCGAGGCGGTGAACTATGCGCCGGGCCGTCATGCGCAATTGCTCGAATACTTCAATCAGGTCTGGGAGCGTTCCGAGATCAGCGAGGATTTGCGGCAGCTGGCGCTGTAGCCATGTCGCATCGCAGCACGTTATCGGTATAATTGCCGGTTCGTGCGTCCGCGCCTGTGCGGATGCGGTTTCCGATCCCGGCAGGCCAGCGTGAGTCAGAGTCTTCTCCAGCAGTTCGCGGCATCGTCCCAGCTTGCCGGCAGCAACGCCGGCTTCATCGAAGCGCTGTACGAAACCTGGCTGCGCGATCCGAATACCGCGACGCCGGAATGGCGCAAATACTTCGATACCTTCAAGGGCCGCGAGGCCGGCGACGTGCCGCATGCGGATGCAATCGCGCGCATCGATGCAGCGCAAAAACTCAATGGCGGTGCGCGCGCCGCGTCCGCCGCGCCCGTTTCCGACGCGCAGGCGCAGAAGCAGGCGGCCGTGCTCAAGCTCGTCACGGCGTATCGCTCGCGCGGGCACCTTGCGGCGAACCTCGACCCGCTCGGCATGGCGCAAAAACTTCCCGCGCCGGACCTTGACCCTGCGTTCCATGGCCTGACCGCCGCGGACATGGAAACCGAATTTTCCACCGGCTCGCTGGCCGGGCCGCAACGCCTGAAGCTGAAAGATCTCGTCGCCCTGCTCAAGGCGACGTATGCAGCGACCATCGGCGCGGAGTTCATGCATATCAGCCACACCGAGCAGCGGCGCTGGGTGCACGAGCGCCTGGAAGCCGCCGCCGGTCGCTTCGGCTTGACCGCGGACGAACGCAAACGCACGCTGGAATTGCTCACGCAGGCGGAGGGGTTGGAGCGCTACCTGCACACCAAGTACGTCGGCCAGAAACGCTTTTCGCTCGAGGGCGGCGATAGTCTCATCCCGCTGCTCGACGAATTCGTGCGCCGCGGCGGCGAAGACGGCGTGCGCGACATGGTCATCGGCATGGCGCACCGTGGCCGCCTCAACGTGCTGGTCAATACGCTCGGCAAGGCGCCGCAGAAACTCTTCGCCGAATTCGAGGGCAGGTTCGAGCACAATGAGGATCCCGCGCATTCCGGCGACGTGAAATACCACATGGGCTTTTCCGCCGACGTGAAAACCGCCGGCCACACCGTACATCTCGCGCTCGCGTTCAATCCTTCGCATCTGGAAATCGTGAATCCTGTCGTGGCCGGTTCGGTGCGCGCGCGCCAGACGCGACGCAAAGACGCGAGCCAGACCCAAGTGCTGCCGGTGATGATCCACGGCGACGCCGCGCTGGCCGGACAAGGCGTCAACATGGAAGTGTTCAACATGTCGCAGGCGCGCGGTTTCGGCGTCGGCGGTTCCATCCATGTGGTGATCAACAACCAGATCGGCTTCACCACCTCCGATCCGCACGACGCGCGCTCGACGCTGTATTGCACCGATGTTGCCAAGATGGTCAACGCGCCGGTGCTGCACGTGAATGGCGACGACCCGGAAGCGGTGGTGTTCTGCGCGCGCCTCGCCTTCGACTTCCGCGCCAAATTCAAGCGCGACGTGGTGATCGACCTCGTCTGCTATCGCCGCCACGGTCACAACGAAGCCGACGAGCCGGCGGCGACGCAACCGCTGATGTACCAGATCATCCGCACGCGGCCAACGGCGCGCGAGCTCTACGCAAAGAACCTCGTCGCCGATGGCGTCCTCGCCAGCGGCGAAGATCAAAAACTCGTGGATGCCTATCGCGCCAAACTCGAAGCCGGTCAACCCATCGCGAACATTGATACTGCCTTCAAGGATGCGTTCGCGGTCGATTGGACGAAGCACATCGGCGCCCGTCTGGACCAGGCCATCAAGACCGGCGTAGCGAAAGACAAACTCGGAGCGCTCAACGAGAAAATCCTGACCCTGCCGCCGGATCTGGTGCTGCATCCGCGCGTGGCCAAGATTTACCAGGACCGCGTGGCGATGGCTGCGGGCAAGCATGCGCTGGACTGGGGTTTCGCCGAGAACCTCGCCTACGCGACGCTGGTCGCCGATGGCTACGACTTGCGCCTGGTTGGCCAGGATACCGGGCGCGGTACGTTTTTCCATCGCCATGCCGAATTGCACGATCAGAAGACCGGCGAGATTTACGTGCCGCTTTCCACAGTGCGTGCGGACGCGAACGTGCACGTGATCGATTCGCTGCTGTCCGAAGAAGCGGTGATGGCGTTCGAGTACGGCTATTCCACCGCCGATCCGCACACGCTGACGATCTGGGAAGGCCAGTTCGGCGATTTTGCCAACGGCGCGCAAGTCGTGATCGACCAGTTCATCGCCGCCGGCGAAGCCAAGTGGGACCGCCTGTGCGGACTCGCGCTGTTCCTGCCGCACGGCTACGAAGGCCAAGGCCCGGAACATTCCTCGGCGCGACTGGAACGCTATCTGCAATTGTGCGCCTTGCAGAACATGCAGGTCTGCGTGCCGACCACGCCGGCGCAGATGTTCCATCTACTGCGCCGGCAGATGCGGCGCGACTGCCGCAAACCGCTGATCGTGCTCACACCGAAGTCTCTATTGCGCCACAAGCTCGCGGTATCCACGCTGGAGGATCTGTCCAACGGCAACTTTCAGCTTGTCATTCCGGATACGACCGCCAAGCCGGGACAGAAGACGCGGCGCGTGGTGCTGTGTTCGGGCAAGGTCTATTACGATCTGGTCGAGGACGCGGTCAAGCGCGGCGTCAACGATGTGGCGATTATCCGAGTGGAACAGTTGTATCCGTTCCCGCGCAAAGAGGTCACCGCGGAACTGGCCAAATATCCCGCTACCAAGGAAATTTTCTGGTGCCAGGAAGAACCGATGAACCAGGGCGCGTGGTACCAGATCGAACATCACCTGATCAACGTGCTCGGTGAGGGACGCTCGCTGCATTACGCCGGACGCACGCGATCACCGGCGCCGGCAGCCGGACACTTCGCCACGCATCTCGTCGAACAGGCGGCGCTGGTCGAGCAGGCCTTGGTCGCCGCACCCGGCACCAATTACGCCGCCGATTGACAAAGTATACGAATTTACAAAGGACATACTCCATGACCCTCGAAGTCAAAGTCCCGGTACTGCCCGAGTCCGTCGCCGACGCGACCATCGCGAGCTGGCACAAGAAGCCGGGCGATACGATCCGCCGCGACGAAAACCTGGTCGATCTGGAAACCGACAAGGTAGTGCTGGAAGTGCCGGCGCCGGCCGACGGCGTGCTCAGGGAAATCAGGCAGCAGACCGGCGCGACGGTGACGAGTGGCCAATTGCTCGCGGTGATCGAGGAAGGCGCGGTAGCCGCCGCGGCGCCTGCCGCTGCGGCAGCGACGAAAGCCGCGCCGGCTCCGGCTGCCCCTGCGGCACCCGCGCCGAGTTCTGCCGCGACGAACCTCTCGCCGGCCGGCCAGCGCGTGGCCGCCGAGAACAAGATCGACCCGGCGCAGGTCGCCGGCACCGGGGTGCGCGGTCAGGTCACCAAGGAAGATCTCGTCAATTTCATGCGCGGCGGATCCACTCCTGCGCCTGCCGCAAAAGCCACGCCTGCCATCGCACCGACGCCGGGTTCGCGTCCGGAGGAACGCGTACCTATGACGCGCATGCGCGCCAAGATCGCCGAGCGCCTGATGCAGTCGAAAAACTCCATCGCCATGCTGACTTCGTTCAACGAGATCAACCTGGCCAAGGTCGCGGCGATGCGCAAGGAACTGGGCGAAGCGTTCGAGAAGACCAACGGCATCAAGCTCGGCTACATGAGCTTTTTCGTCAAGGCCGCGAGCGAAGCGCTCAAGCGCCATTCCATCGTGAATGCATCGGTCGACGGCAACGACGTCATCTATCACGGCTATCAGGACATCTCCGTCGCCGTTTCCACCGACAAGGGCCTTGTCACGCCGGTGCTGCGCGATGCGCAGGGCATGAGTTTCGCCGAGATCGAAAAAGCCATCGCGGCATACGCGAAAGCCGCGCGCGAAGGCGGACTCAAGCTCGAGGATCTGCAGGGCGGCACGTTCACGATCACCAATGGCGGCACTTTCGGCTCACTGTTCTCCACGCCGATCGTCAACCCGCCGCAAAGCGCGATCCTCGGCATGCACACGATCAAGGAACGCGCGATCGTCGAAAACGGACAGGTTATCGCCGCGCCGATGATGTACGTCGCGATCAGCTACGACCACCGCATCATCGACGGCAAGGACGCGGTGCTGTTCCTGGTCGACATCAAGAACCAGCTCGAGAATCCGCAGCGCATGCTGCTGGGCATGTAATCGCCCGCCACGCAAGGAAACCTCATGGCAGACCAATTCGACGTCGTCGTCATCGGTGCCGGCCCGGCCGGGTACGTGGCCGCGATCCGCGCCGCGCAACTGGGCCTGAAAACCGCCTGCGTCGACGCCTTCATCGGCAAGGAAGGCAAGCCAGCGCTCGGCGGCACCTGCCTTAACGTCGGCTGCATTCCGTCCAAGGCGCTGCTGGATTCCTCGCGCCAATTCTTCAACCTGACGCACTCGTTCAAGGACCACGGCATCAGCGCCGCGAATCCTGCGATCGACGTGAAAACCATGGTCGGCCGCAAGGACAAGATCGTCAAACAGTTCACCGGTGGCATCGCCATGCTGTTCAAGGGCAGCAAGGTCACGCCGTATTTCGGCAAGGCCATGCTCAAGCCCGGCCGCACGGTGTCGGTGAAAGGCCACGACGGCGCGAGCGTAGATATCGCCGCGACCAACGTTATCCTCGCGCCGGGTTCCACGTCGATCGAACTGCCGTTCGCGAAGTTTGATGGCAAATTCATCGTCGACAATGCCGGCGCGCTGGACTTCGACGCCGTGCCAAAACGCCTGGGCGTGATCGGCGCCGGCGTGATCGGACTTGAACTCGGCAGTGTCTGGCGCCGCCTCGGCGCCGAAGTCACGATTCTGGAAGCCCTGCCGGATTTCCTCGGCACGGCGGACCGCGATGTCGCCAAGATCGCCGCGCGCGAATTCGTCAAGCAGGGTCTCGACATCAAACTCGGCGCGAAAGTGAGCGCCGCCAAGGTCGTCGGCAATGCCGTCGAAGTCACCTATGCCGACACCAAGGGCGAGGCGAAAATCGTCGTCGACAAGCTGCTCGTCGCCGTCGGTCGGCGCGCGGCGACGCAAGGCGTTCTTGCCGATGGCACGGGCGTGAAACTCGACGAGCGCGGCCGCATCGTCGTGGACGAACATTGCTGGACGGGTGTGGAAGGCGTGTGGGCCGTGGGCGACTGCGTGCGCGGTCCGATGCTTGCGCACAAGGGTTCGGAGGAAGGCGTGGCCGTGGCCGAACTCATCGCCGGCAAGGCCGGCCACGTCAATTACGACACGATTCCCTGGGTCATCTACACCGAACCGGAAATCGCCTGGGCCGGCAAGACCGAAGAAGAATTGAAAAAGGACAACGTGCCGTACAAATCCGGATCGTTTCCATTCGCCGCCATCGGCCGCGCCGTGGCGATGAACGAAACCGCGGGGCAAGTGAAGATTCTTGCTCACGCCGAAACCGACCGCATCCTCGGCGTGCACATGGTCGGCCCAAGCGTATCCGAACTGATCGCCGAGGCGGTGGTGGCGATGGAATTCCACGGCGCAGCGGAAGACCTTGCGCGCATCGTGCACGCCCACCCGACACTATCCGAAGCCGTGCACGAGGCGGCGCTAGCGGTCGACAAGCGCGCGATCCACAAGGCGAATTGATGCCGTGACCGCGCCGCTGGCCAAGCGCTTCGAAAGATGCCCGCTTTGCGCGGCGCCGGTGGAACAAGGCGAGCCATACAAGGTTGCCACCTGCACGGCGCACCCACTGTACAACCCGGCACTGCCGGCGACGCTGCGCTGGCAGCGCTGCGGTGAATGCGGGCACATCTTCACCGAAAGCTATTGGAGCGATGCCGGCGAGCGCGTGCTGTTCGCCTCGGCATTGCCGTGGCAGACGCCGGATACGACGCAGTCCGAACGTCTGCGCAACCTGTGGGCACCGACGGTGACCGCCGTTGCCGAACGCCTGTGCGCGACACGCGGTCGCGAGAACGTCTTCGGAACGATCGGCGACAAACGACCACGCTGGCTCGATGTCGGCTTCGGCAACGGCGCTCTGGTTATGGCGGCCGACGAGTTCGGTTTCGACGCAACCGGCATCGATGTGCGCAGCGAGCCGGTCGAGCGCATGCAAGCGCTCGGCTACGCCGGGATTTGCGCGCGCTTCGACAAAGTCGAACTGGACGGCTCGGTGGACGTGCTGTCGATGGCCGATGCGCTCGAGCACATGCCTGATCCGCACGCTGCCCTCGAAAAGTCGCGTGCGCTGTTGTATGGCGAAGGCCTGCTGTACATCTCCTGTCCGAACAGCGAGACGTCGACCTGGCGCCTGTGGGAAGCCGCCGGCACGAATCCCTACTGGGGCGAACTCGAGCACTATCACAATTTCTCGCGCAGCAGCCTGCTCGCCCTGCTCGATCGCCACGGCTTCGGCGTCGTGCATTACGGCGTAAGTGCGCGCTACTACTCCTGCATGGAAATAACTGCCCGCAAACGCTGCTGAACGGCCGCGCGCCGTGCCACCTTCCCAGCAACCGACCTTCGCCAGCCGAGCTTCGATGATCACATCAGACATGTTCTCCGCCTTCCGCATCCACGCCGAAGAAAAACCCTACCGTGCCGGCATCGAGACGATGCGTGCGGACGATCTTTCCTCCGGCGAGGTGCTGGTCAAGGTCGCCTACTCCAGCGTCAACTACAAGGATGCGCTGGCCGGAACCGGTCGCGGCAAGATTTTGCGCGAGCCGGTTCTCAACGGCGGCATCGATGTGGCCGGATACGTTGCTGCGTCGAGCGATCCGAAATTCCGCGAAGGCGATCAGGTGTTGTGCACCGGTTGCGGTCTGTCTGAGACGCGCGACGGCGGTTATGCGCAATACGCGCGCCTGCAATCGAAATGGACGATTCCGCTGCCGACCGGACTGACTATGCGCGAGTCGATGGCCGTTGGCACTGCCGGTTTCACGGCCGCGCTTTCGCTGTATCAGATGCAGCGCAACGGGCAGACGCCGCAGATGGGCCCGATCGTCGTTACCGGTGCGACCGGCGGCGTTGGTTCGCTCGCCATCGACATCCTCACCCGCGCCGGTTTCGAGGCGCATGCGATCAGTGGCAAGCTCGATCGTTTCGACGATCTGATCGCGCTCGGCGCGAAACAATGCCTATCGCGCAAGGATCTTTACTGGGGCCGGCGGCCGCTGGAAACCGCGCATTGGGCCGGCGCCATCGACAACGTCGGTGGCGACATGCTCTCGGGTCTGACCCGTGTGATCAAGTCCTACGGCAACATCGCCAGTTGCGGCCTTGCCGCCGCGCCGGAACTGCAGACCACGGTGATGCCCTTCATCATCCGCGGCGTCAGCCTGCTCGGCATCGCCTCGGCCGGCACCGCGCGTGCGATCCGCGACGAAATCTGGGCACACCTGGGATCGGACTGGAAACCGGTGCATCTGGATCGCATCGCCACTCGTGAAGTCGGCCTCGACGGCCTGCCGGGGGTGTTCGACATCATGCTCGCCGGCGGCTCGTTCGGGCGCACCGTGGTCAAGCTTTAAGCAGAAATCGATCTCGATTTTCGATCAAGTAAACGCGTCAACAACCTGGAACGCAAGAAGATTTTTTTGTGGCTAGTATCGCGCTGGAAATGTCGGCGCATGCCGCCTTAGAATGCGGTGCCCGCACGAGCGGGGTGGCAGGAACGGGAAAATCATGGCGCGCATTCTCATCGTGGACGATTCGCCGTCGCAGTTGGTCGGGCTCAAACGCATCGTGGAAAAACTCGGCCACCAGACGTTCACGGCCGAGGATGGCGCCGCCGGCGTGGAAGTGGCCAAGCGCGAGGTTCCTGATCTCATCCTGATGGATGTGGTAATGCCTAATCTCAACGGCTTCCAGGCCACGCGCAACATCTCCAAGGACGCCAAGACCAGCCATATACCGATTGTGCTGGTCACCACCAAGGATCAGGAAACCGACCGCGTCTGGGGCATGCGCCAGGGCGCCAAGGCGTACGTCACCAAGCCCATCAACGAAGGCGAGTTGGTGGAGACGATCCAGAAGCTACTCCCCGCCGCCTGAAGCCCGGGTTTCATTCGAAAGCTTTCGCCATCTGCTCGTACAGTTTGCGCTGGGCGTCCGTGTGCGCCGGCGGCGCATGGATTTGCACGGTCACGTACTGATCGCCCGGCGTCGTGCCCGGCATGCCGCGTCCGCGCAGGCGCATGCGCTTGCCGCTGTCGGAACCGGCCGGAATCTTCAGCTCCACCTCGCCGCCCAGCGTCGGCACGGTGACGGTTGCGCCGAGCGCAGCCTGCCATGGTGGCAGCGCGAGCGTGTAGTGCACATCGCGGCCTTCGAGACGGAAGCGGGAATCTTCGCGCACCGCCACTTCGAGCAGCAAATCGCCCGCCGGCGCGCCGTGCGATCCGGGCGAACCCTGCCCGCTCAGGCGGATCTGCTGGCCTGGCAGAATCCCGATCGGAATCTTCACTTCCAGCGTGCGCTCGCCGCCGCCGTCGCGCAGGCTGATGCGCTCGCGGCCGCCGCTATAGGCCGTGGCCAGCGGAATCTCGACACGCGCCTGCACGTCGCGGCCGCGCCGCGGCCGCGGCGCGCCGCCGCGTCCGCGCGCCTGCCCGAACAGCGACTCGAAGAAGTCCGAGAATCCGCCTTCGCCAGGATCGGAAAAATCGAAGCCCTGTCCGTCGCCGAAGTTCGGCGGCGGATGGAATTCCTCGCCCGGCCGGTAACCCTGCGCGCGCAACTGGTCGTAGGCACGGCGCCTGGCCGGATCCTTGAGCGCCTCATAGGCTTCGTTGACGCCCTTGAATTTTTCCTCGGCGCCTTTTTCCTTGCTCACATCCGGATGGTACTTGCGCGCGAGCTTGCGGTAGGCGGACTTGATCTCCGCCTCGCTCGCAGCGGGCTTCACGCCGAGAATGTCGTAGTAATCCTTGAACTGCATGCTTGCCTTCCCATCTGCGCCTCACTGTAGGGACGCCATGCGCAGAAAAGCAAGACCCGCGGCCGCGAGACGCAACCGCGGGTCCGTTTCGCCCTCTGCTCGCTCAATGTCTGATTTCGATCTTGCGCGGCGTGGTTTCCGGTTTCTTCGGGATGGAAATTTCCAGCACACCGTGCCTGCCGCTTGCGCTGATGCCATCGGCATCGGCGCTGTCGGGCAGCGCGAAACGCCGATAGAACGACCCCCACGAACGCTCCACGCGCGTGAATTTGCCGTTGTGCTCCTTGTTCTCGGCATTGCGCTCGCCCTTGATCGAGAGAATGCCTTTATCCATGCTCACCTCGATATCCTTGGGGTCGACACCGGGAATGTCGGCCAGGATGACGAAACGCTTGTCGTCCTCGCGGATGTCCACTCGCGGCGCCCACTGGCTGGTCACGACGTTGGACTGATCGCCGTTTTCGCCGAAGAACTGGCCGAAAACCTGTTTCATTTCTTCCTGGAAGCGGTCGAACTGGCCCCAGGGCTCATAACGCACGATTGCCATGATTGCCTCCGTTACGGTGGATCGGGCACTGCCGGCCCGGATGTTCGCAAAGTGCGGGCGCCGCCACCGCTTTCAAGGGTGTCGCCGGCACCGCGCCGCCGCTATCATGGGCGCCCCGCAACCGCAGAAGGCACAGCCCATGACCATCAAGGTCGGCGACCGCATCCCCAACGTCACGCTCAATTATCTCAAGGACGGCGTGCAGGCGATCAACACTGACGAAATCTTCAAGGGCAAAAACGTGGTGCTGTTTTCGGTGCCCGGCGCATTCACGCCGACCTGCTCGGCCAAGCATCTGCCCGGCTATGTCGAGAATCTCGCGAAGTTCACGAACAAGGGCATCGATGTGGCGTGCCTGGCCGTCAACGACGCGTTCGTGATGGATGCCTGGGCGAAGAACCAGAATGTACCCGAGAACCTGCGCATGCTCGCCGACGGCAATGGCACGTTCGCGAAAGTGCTTGGCCTGGAGATGGACGGCACCGCCTTCGGTCTCGGCATGCGCGGCAAGCGCTTCGCCCTCTACGCCGAAGACGGCGTGGTGAAGAAACTCAACGTCGAGGCGCCGGGTGAATTCAAGGTATCCAGCGCCGACGCAATGCTGGCCGCGCTGGATTGAGCGTTACGCCTCCCGACCTGCGGGAGGCGGATGTGATTCACGCCGGCGGCCGCGGAGCTTCTTCTGCGGCCGTGTCGCCTTCGTCTTCGCCGTTGAGCGCTTCGACGCGCACCACACCGACCAGCGCTTCCTCGTCCGGCAGGCGGATCAGAGTCACCCCCTGCGTGTTGCGGCCCACGCGCGCAACTTCAGCGGCGCGCGTGCGCACGAGTGTGCCCTGATTCGAAATCAGCATCAGTTCGTGCGCGTCGTCGAGCTGCACAGCGCCGACCAGGGTGCCGTTGCGCTCGGAACACTGGATCGCGATCACGCCCTGCGTGCCGCGGCCCTTGCGCGGGTACTCGGCCAGTTCCGTGCGCTTGCCGTAACCGCGTTGGGTCGCAGTGAGAATATCTCCTCCAGCATCATCGCCCTCGCCCTCGGCGACGATCATCGACACCACCTGGGCATCGTCGGTGAGGCGGATGCCGCGCACGCCGTGCGCGGTGCGGCCCATCGGGCGCACCTCGCCCTCGGCGAAACGCACTGCCTTGCCATTGCTGGCGAACAGGAATACGTCGCGCTTGCCGTCCGTGATGGATACGTCGACCAAGCCGTCGCCTTCGTCGAGATCGATCGCGCGGATGCCGCTTGAGCGCGGCCGCGAATAATCCGACAACGGCGTCTTCTTGACCGTACCCTTGCGCGTGGCAAAAAACACGTAGCGGTCGTCGGGGAATTCGCGTACCGGAAGCACCGCCTGCACCCTCTCGCCCTCTTCCAGCGGCAGTAGGTTGACGATGGGCTTGCCGCGGGCGCCGGGGCTGGCATCGGGAATCTGGTGCACCTTCAGCCACAGCACGCGTCCGGCGCTGGTGAAGGCGAGCAGGGTATCGTGGGTATTCGCGATCCACAGGCGCTCGACGAAATCTTCTTCCTTCATGTTGGTCGCCGAACGGCCCCTGCCACCGCGGCGCTGCGCGCGGTAGGTCGTCACCGGCTGGCGCTTGGCGTAGCCGGCGTGTGAGAGCGTCACGACCACGTCTTCGGCCGCGATCAGATCGAGCACGTCGAGATCTTCCTGACTCGCCTGGATCACGGTGCGGCGCGCGTCGCCGTACTGCGCCTTGATCTGCGCGAGTTCCTCGCGGATCACCGTGAGCAGCTTGTCCGCGTCCATCAGGATCGCGAGCAGACCCTGAATCGTGGTCAGCAACTCCTTGTATTCGTCGGTGAGCTTTTCCTGTTCCAGGCCAGTGAGTTTGGCCAGGCGCATTTCCAGAATCTGCTGCGCCTGCACTTCCGAAAGCTGATAGCCCGCCGCGGACAGGCCAACGCCCGGCGGCAGGTCTTCTGGTTTCGACGCATCCGCGCCCGCCGCGGCGAGCAGGCCGCGCACCAGCCCCGCCTCCCAGTGCCGCGCGAGCATGCGCTGCCTGGCGACCTCGCCGGATTCGGAAGTCTTGATCAGTTCGATCATCGCGTCGATGTTGGCGAGCGCGACGGTGAGGCCCTCGAGCACGTGCGCGCGCTTGCGCGCCTCGCGCAGTTCGAACAAGGTGCGTCGCGTCACCACTTCGCGGCGATGGCGCACGAAGGCTTCGAGGATCCGCTTGAGCGTAAGCAGTTGCGGCTGGCCGTCGACCAGCGCCACCA